>QHNT01000040.1 GCA_003218515.1 Verrucomicrobiota bacterium
CGTTGCTCGGGGGCGTCGGGTGTTTTTCAGTCCCGCGGTCGGGTGCGCCCGTTGCCATCGCATCGAGGACCACGGCGGAAAAATCGGGCCGGATTTGTCCACCATTGCCCGCGCCGCCGATCGCGAGAAACTGATGCAGTCGGTCCTGCATCCGTCGCGCGACATTGCGCCGCAGTTCGTCACGCACACCGTCGAGACGAAGGACGGGCAGAGTTTTTCGGGGTTGCTCCTCGGGCAGGGCGCGGACGGCTCGGTGACGTTGACGACCGCGGACGGCAAAGGAGTGTTGATTCCGGCGAATGAAATGGTTTCCAATCAGCCATCGGCGGTCTCGCTTATGCCGGAGGGGCTGGAGAACGCGCTCACGGTGCAGGATTTTCGCGACTTGCTGGCCTTTCTACTTTTGCGAAACTAGAGTGATTGCCAAAAGAAATTTCCGAAATGGTGGGCGACGACCTGCGGGTCGTCGCGGCAAACCGGCAGGTTTGTCCCACCATTTCGGAAATTTCTTTTGGCAACCTGTATAAACAGCACGTTGTGTGTTGAAGGAAACTGAAGTGCGGGCGAATGGAGCAAAAAGTTCTCCCCTTGAAGTTACTTCCTGGTGGGGCAGAGCCTTGGTTGGCCGCCGACCCCGGCGCACCTTCGCGCGCGTGTTCGCCCTGGTGGTCGTCAGCTTCGTGCTTTTCAAGTTTCTCTTTATCTTCATTCGGGTGGTCGGCAACAGCATGGCGCCGACGTACCTCAATGGCCGAATCAATCTCATCAATCGGCTGGCTTACCATTGGCATGGACCCCGGCGTGGAGATGTGGTCGCTGCCGGCGCCGAAGGCACGTACACAGTGTTGCTAAAACGGGTGGTGGGTTTGCCGGGCGAGCGGATCGAGATCCGGCGAGGAAAAGTCCTCGTCAACGGGATACCTTTGATTGAACCCTACGCGCGCGGGCATGACATCCCGCCGCGGAACGAAATTCTTCTGAGAGACGATGAATATTTTGTCATCGGCGACAACCGTGATGTGTCGATTTATTTCACCATCCGCCGCAACCAAATCATCGGAAAGGTCGTGTTTTGAAAGGAGCTTTAAGGATCGCCGCGGTCGCAGCGGTGCTCGCTTTGGGGTTTTGGATTCTTCAAATCCTGTTTCCCGGCGACGAAAAGCGGATTCGCAAAATGCTGGCCGAAGCTGCACAAACCGCCGGGATCAAAGCAAATGAAAACCCGCTCTTCAAGCTGGCCGCCGCCAAGAAACTGGTCGGCTTCTTCAGTCCGGATGCGGTATTGAAGCTGGATGTTTCGGGGGTGGACGCTCGTTCCATCAACGGCCGCGACGATCTTCTGCAGGCTGTGGCCGCGGCGCTCGCAAGTTTGCAGGAGGCGAGGATTCAGTTGCGCGAAATCCACGTGAATGTGGGCCCGGACAAACAATCGGCCACCGCTCAATTGGTGGCAACGGCTTACCTCAACGGCGGCAGCGATCCGATGGTGCAGGAACTGAAACTGCAGCTCAGAAAAATCGACGGCCACTGGAAGATCGCCCAGGTGGAGACAGTGAAGACCTTGGGTATGTAACGGGGCTCAGTTCGGCTTCGACGCGCGCTCCGCTCAGCCGTCAAAGCTCCTGGTTCGTTAGGCGGCAATCTTCTCATCTTCCAACATCTTCAAGAGTCTCTCGCACCAGACCGCAATCTCCTGCTCGTGTTTCTCGATGAGTGCAAGCTCGACGGAAGATGGACGGGGCATCCCCACCAACGTCCGCACAGAACGAGGACCTGACTGCATCGCCCTGAACTTCTCCAGCGACAGCTGCGCCAGAGCTTGTGAAGTCGTGAACTCAGACTCCACCTTTATCCTGCGCACGAAGCGGCCAGCTTGATGTATATCGCAGCACGGCGGGCCAAACGTCACGTATGACACCCGTATCTCAAGATCTCCCCGATCACACACAAGACGGTCACAGCGACCCAGTCTGTCGTCCCAGAAAGTAAAGCCTCGGTCTGCGAGCGGCTGTAAGCAGCGGCGGGCTATGGCATAGAAATCAACCATGTGTCTCGTCGGTAAAATCTGAGCCGGGTGGAAAAGCCTGTGCCACCAGCCTCTACACTCGTGGTGCGATGGCGGCTGAACTCCTCCGCCCACTGACGAATGCAGCTAACCACCAATCGTGGTGCTGCCCAAACCAGAACCAAAGCCGCAGCCCGTCTGATGCGCGAGGGTGGCCTGACGAACAGCTCAGCGGCCGGCGCTGCAGCGCTCTTGCTAGCCCGACGTTTTCTGTTCATCTGTCTCTCGTCTCCACCAATCCTCTGCTTGGCTCTCAAGATACGGCAGCACGTCCAACGCGGCACGCTCAAATCTATCCCCTCGAGAAAACAAGCCACGCTTTTCGTATCTGAACCAGTGTCCGTCGCTCTTCTCGTCGGGTGCGCCGAGTCGAAGGCGGCGCGTAACATCCCAGGCTCTGACTTTGTTGGGAGGAACGTGCTCGCCCCAATGCATCGTGACACCGCCAGGCGGACATGTCGCAACCTCTACCACAAAGCCTCCGCCCCACTTGTCAAACTGAAACGTCAGCAAGTGAATGGCGCGCTCTGTTGGACGACGAAAATGTGGGAATGAACCCTTGAAACCGCGCTCCCGCAAAACGGGAACGACATATTCCTTGAGAGTCTCAATCATCCTGTCGCGTTCGTCTGACATGGCGCGCTCGTCGGCCTAACGTGCCCGCGTCTTTGAACTGGCGTCCTCGCCAGTAATCTCCGTAAGGGCCGTTTCCGCAGCATGCCGAACCTCCGGTGCAACGTCGAAACATGCCTGGCGCAGAGCCACCACGTTGTTGCTTGCCAGGCAACCAAACCGGCCAAGGGCAAAGGCTGCCTGCCTCCTGACTATTGGGCTGGCATCGCCAAGCATCCGCTCCAAGCGTGGTATAACCAGGTTGGGATCTCTTCGGATCTTTCCCAGCGCGTAGGCTCCAGTTTTGCGCACCTTCGGATTGGAATCATCAAGGAGCTTAAACAACTCGCCCAGAGTCCCAGGCGTCGTGTAGGAGGCGACTACTACGAGCACATCGGATCCAGCCTGCCGGACTCTGGCATGCTCACTGTAAAGGGCCGGGCGCAAATATGGGATGGCATCGTAGCCCAGGCAGGCCAACGCGCCGGCAGCACGGTCTGCAGAATCGCCCAAGTACTCCGGCGGCTGAGCGCCACGTCGAACCAAAAGAGAGACCAGTCCGGGAGCCGCAGCCACTGCGTGCTCTCCCATTATCTCGAAAGCCTTCTCAGCCCGCTGCCATTTCACTGACGCAGGCGTAAACCGGACCTCGACAAAAGTTTGCTTCCGAGCGAGTTCGACCGCCCGCAGCTTGAGTGCTGAGTCGGATGCCTCCAGCATCGGAACCAATCGGACGCCCGCCTTGGCTCCCATCCGGCGAAAAGCCGTGATCGTCTGGACATTCGTTGCGGCGGATGGATTGTCCAGGTCTTGCAGCCACTGGCTGAGCGTGCGTCCTTGCTCGCTCGGTTCCCCCGCCAACCACATTACAAGCACGAGGATGCCGAGCGCACTGAGAACCATCCCGGCGAGCCAAACGACTTTCTGGCGGCGAGCGATCATTGTGGTCAGGTCCAACGAACCAGCTCAGCGACCCAGCGCCACAGATAGCGAACATGAAACCAGAGCACCCTCGCCGGGTTCGCTGCATCGGATTTGGTTGACCACCGGGTTCTTGCCAGAACTGGTGCGACGATCCCGATGCAACCCAAGGCAAACGAGGACGGCTCAGGCACAGCAACGGAAGAAAACCTCACATCGTCAAAAAGAAGCCAGCCACCGGCGGTCGAAAATGTGACCTGCGCTTGCTGGCCTGCATAGGCAGTCACATCCCCACCAACCAGACCGCTACCCAGTGCGAAAAGGGGAACCGGTAATCCATTCAGAATGACCCGTGCATCACCGGGTGTGCCCCTGTCGTGACGAATCTGATGGAACGAGTCCCGGCTGGAATGAGAGCAGTCTGACTTAAAGCTGGAGCACCAAGCGGATAATTCGGACCGAACGTGTGCAACAGGACTGAGTATGAACCTTGAAGGGAACTGATGCCCGTGAAGTTGGGATAGAGCGGGCCGATCAAACTCGCCGCCGGAGAGCCGATACTCAAATCGTTGTCGAAAACAACAGCATTGGAAACTGCCCATCCAGGAAATGCCAGAGCCGGATCAACAAAACTGCCCGGACCACCAACCGGTGTCGGTGGCACTAGTGCCTGCTCGAAATTCAAATTGATGAACCCCTGCCCAAAGGCAGTCCGCAGCAGAGCAAACCAAATCACGCATATCTGGAATATGGTTCGAGATGTCATAAAGGATCGAGGTCTAACGAATCAGCTCAGCGACCGGCGACTGACACTGAGCGTGGCAAGCACAACCAAGGAACGAACAACCAGACGCTCCGCCGAAGCCAAAGGCGGGTGTCGGTTCGCTGAAGCGCCCTCGTTTTTCGTTAGGCGGCTGCTCAGTGAGTGTGTGAGTCGTGTTCATGTATCCAGTCTGTGATTGTCTCTATCCGATCTGGCTGCGCAATCACAGTAATCAAGCTGTTTGACGAATTTCCCTTCCAAATCATCGCAAACCTTCCGGCGTTCAACTTCCGCAAAAGATTTGTCGGGATGAAATCCGATGCGTTCGTGATCCAGACGTCGCGGCGGGCCAAGTAACCGGCATTCACTAGCCATTGCTGGTGCCGGGCCAATTTGTCCAGTTCATCGTTTGGAGCCAGACCGACTCGCTCTGGCAATCGATCCGTAAATGTCAACCGGTCATCTGGGCTGCGAGACATCGTTTCCTCAAGGCGCGTCAACGCAAGCTTGTGAAATTCCAGTGCGAGTCGGTTTCTCGACAAAACGAGAGCAGTCCCGATGCATAGAATCACAAGCGAGAGAATCTTTCCTTTATGCGCGCGCATGAAAGCCGCCTAACACCTATTCGCTCAAAGTCAGCCGGGGCGTGGTGCTGCTGGAATCCTCTTTTTTCACGGTGGCACGATAAGCGAGGCGGAGATGCAGGTCAATTTCGTTGCCAAGGTCTGGTTTCCTGCAATGGGCCGACGTGTTGGCCAGGTTCCTAGAATCTAGAACCTAGAACAACCCAAAGCTGGCGTGCGGCGCAAAGCGCGCTTCCAACGGCGCGTGGGCGGATTTAAGCTGCGGTCCGTGCATTCTTTAACATCGCAACCCGGGACCGATCCCACACCGATCTACCGCTGCCGCGACGGCCTCTATGCCACGGACCTCCTGGCTGCCGCCCTCGTGTGGCTCGATTTCTTCACCTGGCTCAACGACCATCCGTCGGATAACGCCGGGATTTGCCGCGCGTTGGAAATCAAGGAGCGGCCCACCGACGTCATGCTCACGCTCTTTGTCGCGATGGGGTTTTTGAAATGCGAAAAGGAAATTTTCAGCCTGACTGAACTGGCGCGGGAGCATCTGGTCAAACGCTCGCCCTGGTTCATCGGTCCTTACTACGCCTCGCTGAAAGACCGGCCCGTGTGCAGAGATTTTCTCAACGTCTTGCGCACCGACAAACCGGCAAACTGGGGCAGTCTCAAAGGCGAAAAGGAATGGGCGAAGGCAATGGAGGACGAAGCTTTCGCCGATCAATTCACCGCCGCGATGGATTGTCGCGGAGTTTATCTCGGACGAGCTGTTGCCAAGGCGTTGGACTTGCAGAACCGCCGGCAACTCCTGGACCTTGCCGGAGGCTCAGGCATCTACGCCTGCTGCCTCGTCGCTCACCATCCGCATCTCAAGGCGACTGTGTTTGAGAAACCGCCCGTGGACGAAGTCGCGCGCAGCGCTATTGCCAAACGCGGTTTCGAGCATCGCGTCTCCGTGGTGGCCGGCGACATGTTTGCCGGGCCATTGCCGAGCGGCTTCGACGTTCACTTGATTTCCAATGTGCTTCACGACTGGGACATTCCGGTGGTAAAACAACTCCTGGCCAGTTCGTTCAAGGCGCTCGCGCCCGGCGGCCTGCTCGTGATTCACGACGCCCATCTCAACGCGGACAAGTCCGGCCCGCTTCACGTCGCCGAATATTCCGCGATGTTGATGCACTCGACCGAAGGCAGATGTTATTCCGTGACGGAAATGGAGTCGTATTTGACTGAAGTGGGTTTCGGCGGCTTTGAGACCATTCCCACAGCCGCCAGCAGGAGCCTCATTTTGGCCAAAAGGCCGGGCTGAATTTTAAACGCGCAGTGGAAAATCGGGTTGGCCAGACTGACTCGCCCGTGCCGCTGGGCGGCTTTCTCCTCACCCGGCTTTCGGCCAGCCTCTCCATGAACCATACTCTGGTAGGGACATCGCGCTGCGATGTCCCCGCCCGCGCAATAGAGGGCGGAACCGTTGCGCCGCTGAACGCGGCGCGGACGGCGCAGCGCGCCGTCCCTACCAGGTTCATGGTCCCCATAAAATTTCGCGCATTTAGCCCAACCCCAACGCCCGGCAGAGCTGCGGGTTGTGGAAAGTCTTTCGAGGCCCCTGAACCGTAGCCGCCGACGTGAGTCGGCGCTAATCCTTTGCCTCGAAAGCACAAGTGCGCCGACTCACGTCGGCGGCTACGAGGTTCATGGGATGGAGCGGGCCGCTTCCGCGCTATTTTTGTGAATTACTCACATTGTTACCCATGTAAGTAATTCCCCTAGTTTGGTGGGGCGAGACTAGTGGCGAGCCGCGATGGGATTGACCAGTCTTGGATTTTTCGGCTCGCGGGGACGCTCGCCCCACCAGTTTTAGTCAGAGTAGCCCGCTACCGGAACACGCGCGGACTTGACTGCGGCAGCGGAAACCTGTTTGCTGGAAGGGTCCGAAGGCCCATGAATCCCGATAAGCGAACGCTTGATGAGCTGCGTATTGACCGCACCGCTACCCCGAAGAGCGAGCGGTCAGGTCGGCTCGTGTTAATCGCGCTGGCCGTCCTCGCGGCGGGTGTTGGCTTGATTTGGTGGTTGAACCGTCCCAAGGCCGCAGTCGTGCGCACGATTGCAGCGCAGGAGACGGCTGCCGGTGGACAGAAGATATTGCTGAACGCCTCCGGTTATGTGACCGCGCGACGACAGGCGACGGTTTCGTCGAAGGTCACTGGCAAGGTCATCGAAGTGCTGGTGGAGGAAGGGATGAAGGTGGAGGCCGACCAGGTGCTGGCGCGGATAGACTCGTCGAACGTGGAGAAAAGCCTGCATCTGTCCGAAGCGCAGCGGGAGTCGGCCCGCAAGGCACTGGACGAAATCAAAGCGAACCTGGACAAGGCTGAGCGCGAGCTGATTCGAACCTCTCAACTGGCGGCCAATAAAGTGGCGAGCCAGTCTGACCTCGACCGCGCCGAGGCGGACGCGAAATCGTTGAAAGCGCGGTTGGAGCGGCAGATGGCGGACGTCGCCGTCGCTGAACGGGAAGTTGCGGTGTGGAAACAGCAACTCGACGACACGGTTATTCATGCGCCGTTCGCGGGAATTGTGACCTCGAAGAACGCGCAACCGGGCGAGATGATTTCGCCGATGTCCGCTGGCGGCAGCTTTACGCGCACGGGCATTTGCACGCTTGTGGACATGGGTTCATTGGAGATCGAAGTGGATGTGAACGAAAGCTACATCAACCGCGTGGAACCGGGACAGCCCGTTGAAGCAAACTCGATCCGCGCATTCTGCCGGACATGGGTGTGAAGGTGGCGTTTCAAGGGGCAGGCGAAGGGGCAGTGGCGAGCCGGAGCATCCTGGTTCCCAAAGCGGCCGTTCGCCAGCGCGACGGTCGGGATGTCGTCTGGATCACGCGGGACGGGCGCGTGGAACGGCGCGCCGTGACGGTTGGAGCAAAAAATGGCAATGAAGTGACCATCGTCGCCGGATTGAGCGGCGGTGAACAAGTAGTGATCGAGGGGCCGGCCGATCTGGCGGAAGGGGCCCGAGTATCGGAGGCAAAAAAATGAGCGCAAGCGACGGAGTTCTCGTCCGTGTCAAGGACGTCGATAAAGTCTTTCACCGTGGGTCGGAAGAGATCCATGTGTTGTCGGGGTTGAACCTGGAAGTGTCCAGAGGCGAGTTTCTGGCCTTGATGGGCCCGTCGGGTTCCGGCAAGTCCACGCTGCTGAATCTGATGGGCGGCCTGGATCGCGCCACGAACGGGACAGTTGAGATCGGCGGCGAACGCATCGATGAGATGTCCGACCGCCAACTGGCTGCCTGGCGCGCGCGCCATGTGGGCCTGGTGTTCCAATTCTACAACCTGCTGCCGGTCCTGACCGCCGAGCGCAATGTCGAACTGCCGCTGTTGCTGACCGCTCTGTCAAAGGCGGAGCGGCGGCAGCACGTGGAGACCGCCTTGACCGCGGTGCGCCTGACCCAACGCTCGCGGCATTATCCACGCCAGCTTTCCGGCGGCGAACAACAACGCGTCGGTATCGCGCGCGCGATCATCACTGACCCGACCATCCTGCTGTGCGACGAACCGACCGGCGATCTTGACCGGAAGTCGGGCGACGAGATATTGGGCCTGTTACAGGCGCTCAACCGCGAGCACGGCAAGACCATCATCATGGTCACGCACGACCCGCACGCTTCGGCGCGCGCGAAGCGGACCGTGTATCTGGACAAGGGCCAGCTTTTCAAGGAGAAGCCGGAATGAAATTTCTCTTCCTCATCTGGAGCAACCTGAAGCGAAAGAAACTGCGGACGATCCTGACGCTGCTCTCGGTCCTGGTCGCGTTTGTCTTGTTCAGTTTGTTAAGCGCGCTCAAGCTCGCGCTGGCCGGCGGCGTGGTTATGGCCGACGCCAACCGTTTGATCGTGCGTCATCGCGTCTCGTTTATCCAGCCTCTGCCGTACGCCTATATGGCGCGGATGGCCCGGATCCCCGGGGTTTCCGCGATCTCCCACAC
>QHNT01000488.1 GCA_003218515.1 Verrucomicrobiota bacterium
GCATAGAAGCGGACCCCGCGACTGAGATTTCTGGCATCGTCCATTTTTCCGTTTGCTGTTGTCATTCCGTATAGCTGTTCTTTATACTCTTCCGAGTTGGAGTCCGATACTACGTCCGATGAGGAAGAACGGTTGGAGCCGGTCCCGGAATCCGGCCTCGAAGCGGGCCGCCACTGCCGGGACCAACGGTTCTCCGCCAGTTGCTTTCCGAGTTCATTGGTCTGCTTTCGAAGCGCCTCTGCTTCAGTGCGAAGTTTCACCAATTCAACCGTAGGGTCATCTGTAGTCGAGCTGGTTGCCTGGACAACCGAATTTGAGAGGCGCTGGTGTTCTGCCGCCAATTCGGTTAGTTGGTTGTCCTGCTGCAGCAGTAGGGCGTCGTTTTCGCGGAGTTTGAGCTGGGCCTGGTGGTGAATCACCAGTGATGCCGTCGGCCCTGCTATGGCTATAGCGCCGATCAGGATGATTGTGGATTTTGTCATGGTGGCAGCTAAGGCACAAGATCCCACCAATCGGGCGGCCCATCCGCGAAGGAGTGCCCTTTCTTCAAACCGTAAAGGATACGTTGGTCCAGCGCGGCATTCACCGGAGCTCTTTGTGTGATATACCAATCTTCGTCCAGTTGCGCTTGCAGGTCTCTGAACAGACGGCGCTTTGGCAAAACCTCCCAACGCTGCAGTATGGCATCGTCAACAGGGGACTTAAAATAGGGTTTCAGTTGAGAAACGTCGCCGGGGAATTGCCCATCATTGCCTTTAGCATATTTCTCAAGCGCCGGTTTCAGAACGTCGGCGCCAAAATTTTCTTCCGCCATTTTCCGCGTTCTGCTCATGGCGCGGCGATAACCCTCCTCAGTGTCGAGTTTGTTTTTGTGCGCCAGCCAGAGCCAATCGCTGTCGCTCAAAAACTGAAGTTCCGGAATCTTTTCGGAGGGATTTGTCTCCAGCAGTTGCTTGATCTGGCTCACTCGCTCCGAATAGAAGTTGGCCATGGATGCCAACATCTCATTTCGTGATATGGACGCGTTCGTTTTCGCTTGTTCTGATTCTCGCAAATCTGTTCGCAATCGGCCGACTTCGCCGCGCAGCCTCATCAGTTCGGTAAGTTGATCCTTTGAAGGCGGTCGAGAGTTGTTGGCAACGGCATGCAGGCTTGAAAGCCGTTCGTTGTCCGCTTGCAGCTTAGCCAGTTGATCCGCCCGTTGCCGCAAGGACTCGTCCTGATCGCGCAGTCTGGCCTGGGCCTGGTGTTGAACCATCAGAGGCGTCACTACACTGGCGACGATTATGGCGCTGATGACGCCGGTTTTGAGTTTTGTGGTAGCCATAAATTTCAAAAGAGTGAGCGCGGTTCCGGTTCCTGCTGCTGCCGCCACCGACGCTGCCGTCACCGAAACGGCCAAACCGGCCGGGGCTGCCGTCACCGCCTCCGCCGCCAGCACCGAGGCCAGAGCGGTCGCCGTCAACGCGACGCTGCGTCTGCTCAGGACGCCGCGCAGCTTTTCCAGCGCCCGGTTCACGCGCTTTTGCGCGGCATCCTCGCTGATGCCGAGCGCCGCGCCCACGGCGCGCAAATCCTGCCGTTTGAGGAAACGCAACACGATTGCGTCGCGGTCGCACGCGCTCAGTTGGTTCAGTCCCTCATCGAGATGGGGAGCAATCCGTTCCCACGGCGGTTCGGTGTTGTCGTCGAGCGCTCTTATTTCCATGGCAATTCGTTCGCGGGTTTTACGGCGTCGCTCCGTTCGCACGGCTTTGGCCGCGGTGTAACACGTGTGCCGGTGCAGCCAGCCGGCCAGCAACACATCGCGCGGCAGGCCGCGCGCCTTGCGCGCCAAATCCATGAACACCATCTGGGTTACGTCCTCGGCCAGATGGCGGTCACCGCTGGCCACCCGCAGCGCCGCTGAATAGACCAGATCAATGTGCCGCGTCACCAAATCCTTCGAGGACATCGGAGCGATGGCGGGGCGCAAGTCAGATTTTGGCAATGGGTGCGGAAGCCGTCAGCCACGGGGTGGCGAAAGAGGGTAGCCCACGGCGAGAGCCGTGGGATAATACGCCTTCAGCAAAAGCCCCGTGAGGGGCCGATAGAATTTTCGCAGCGTTGCGGCTTCCGATTTCCAATACCCGACCCACGGCTGAAGCCGAGGGCTACCTTCTACCGCCGCTCCGCATCTACTTACCGCCTCTCTGTCCGAAGGACGAGTGGATACCTGGAGTTTACTTTTACTCAGCGCCGAACTAGCAAATTAAAAGATCGAATGCCCGCCGGCAGAAGAAAAACCATTGAGCACGCTTCAGACCAGGAGATACGCGCGCTTTTGATTGCTGGCACTTTGATCTGCCTGATCATCGTGGTCGTATCGTTTTACGCCGCTCATCAGCCGGCGTGGTTTCTTTGGATTGGCCGCTGTTTTGCGCTGGCTTGGATGGTTTCGGCATGGTATCGCGGTTTGCGAGAGCTCAGAAAGAGACGCCGAAAAGATTGGGTGGGCGAAGCGCCAGGAAGCCGTTTGGAAGCCGGATGTGAAATGAACGAACAAATCAACGGCGCGGGTGACAAGTCCGACGCCAAACAACGCCAGCCGCGCAGTCCGTTGACTGTGTTCAAGTGGGTTGCAGTGGGGACGGTCGGTGTTTTGGTGGCTTTGGTGG
>QHNT01000041.1 GCA_003218515.1 Verrucomicrobiota bacterium
GAATACGATTTCCGTGCGGTGGAGTTTGCTCCTGAAAACATATATCGCCGCCGCCTCCCGTTTGTAGGCGTGATGGAAGGGCTGGCCGTTGATGCAAGCACTTTCTGGCTGGTGACGGACAACAATGGGTTGGGGCGTGAACGTTATCCAAACGACACCCGGCCAACATTGTTCCGTTGCCCGCGGCCAGACCGGCCATGAAAGCGGAAACGCGACGATTTGGAGTATGCACGAGGTGGTTCCGCCGGGCAGGATGCCCGGCTCTACGGCAGGCGAGACGCACGCCGCTACGCCGCTAACCACCTGCGAACGGGGACCGAGCGCGCTCCGCCTTGGTTGCGGCTCCACCGCGCTGAGTCCATCCGCGGTTGGATTTTTCATTCTTTTTATGCGGCGCCAATTCGTGTTTAGTTCAGGGCCTTGATGAGCGGAACCGCTTTGTTATTTGCCGGTCAGGGCGCCCAAACGGTCGGCGTCGGAAAGGATCTGGCGGACAAATTTCCAACTGCGCGGGCGTTGTTCGACCGGGCCAACGCCGCGTTGGGCTACGATCTGGCGAGTATCTGCTTCGAAGGACCAGACCTGGAGTTGACGAAGACTGAAAATGCCCAGCCCGGAATTTATCTGGTGAGCTGGGTCGCCTTCCAATTGTTGAAGGAGCGCGTGCCGTCGCTGAAGTTCGAGGCGGCGGCGGGATTGTCGCTCGGGGAATTCACGGCGCTGACGGCCGCGGGCGCGTTGGATTTTGAAGATGGTCTGAAGCTGGTGCGCCAGCGCGGGCGTTTCATGCAAGAGGCGTGCGAAGTCACGAGGGGCGGGATGGCGGCCATCATCGGCCTTGACGAAGCGCCCACTCGCCAGGTCTGTGCTCAAGCAGGAGTGGAACTGGCCAATCTGAATTGTCCGGGCCAGATCGTGGTCTCGGGCGAGTCGGAGAAAATCACCCAGGCTTGCGAACTGGCCAGGGCCAAAGGCGCGAAGAAGGCGCTGCCCTTGACGGTGGCCGGCGGATATCACTCGGCGCTCATGGCCAGCGCNNNGCGGCAAGTGACGTCCTCGGTGCGATGGGAAGAGTCCATGCGTTATCTGTTGGCGCAAGGGTTCACGCGTTTCATCGAATTGGGCCCGGGCAAAGCGTTGAGCGGTTTTATGAAACGCATCGACAAGAACGCGCAGCTGTTCAACGTGACCGACGAGTCGAGCCTGGAGGCGACGGCGAAGGCCATTTGACCACGGATTGAACAGAGACAACAGCTCTCAGGTTGTCCCTCCTCATTAACCCGGTGGGGCGAGACTCCGTCGAGCGCCCTATTTCTATCCAATTGGAGATCAGGGCTCGACGGAGTCTCGCCCCACCGTTCATGGTCCCGAGGCGCGAGTCTGGAATCGTGGAGGCCTCTCCATGAACCACCCCTCTCCCGGCCTTCGGCCACCCTCTCCCCGCCTGGCGGGGAGAGGGCAGGGAGAGGGGTGCCAATCTGGTTCATGGTCCCAATGCATGCGAAAAACGAAAGGGGGCTTTCCATGAACCTCGTAGCCGCCGACGTGAGTCGGCGCACTTGGTTGCTTTCGCGGCAAAGGATTAGCGCCGACTCACGTCGGCGGCTACGGTTCAGGGGTTCAGGCAATCGTTTTTGTCTGCAGCGACGAAAATTTTCGTGTTCATTCGTGTTCATCCGTGGTTAAAGAACCGCAGCGATGAGCCTACTCGCCAATCAGATCGCGGTCGTGACTGGCGCCGGCCGCGGCATCGGGCGCGCCATTGCATTGAAATTTGCCGCCGAAGGCGCGGACATCGTCTGCGTCTCACGCACGGCGGAAAACTCCGGGAAGGTCGCCAACGAAGTCCGTGCCTTGGGACGCAGGGCCTGGGCGCACGCCGTTGACGTGGCTGAATCCAGGGCCGTTGCGGAAGCGGGAGAGAAGATTTTGGCGGAAACCGGTCGCGTGGACATTCTGGTCAACAACACCGGCATCACGCGCGATGGCTTGTTGGTGCGGATGAGCGAGCAAGACTGGGACACGGTCCTCGACACGAATTTGAAAGGGGCGTTTTTGTTCACCAAGGCGTTTGCGCGGGCGTTCATCAAGCGGCGTTCCGGCTGTGTCATCAATATCTCTTCCGTCACCGGCTTGATCGGCAATGCCGGCCAGTGCAACTACGCGGCGAGCAAAGCCGCGCTGATCGGGTTTACCAAGTCGGTCGCTCGCGAACTGGCCTCGCGCGACATCACGGTGAACGCGCTGGCCCCGGGGTTCGTTGAGACGGACATGACGGCGGCGCTAAGCGAGGAAGTCCGCCGGGAGTTATTGCAGAAAATTCCTTTGAATGCCTTTGGTCAACCGGACGATATCGCGAATGCGGCGTTGTTTCTGGCCAGTCCGGCGGCCCGTTATATCACCGGGCAAGTGATCACGGTGGACGGCGGGATGGTGATGTAAAATCGACTGGACGGCGGCTATTCACGCCGATAGAGAAGACCAAGCCAGATGAAAAAGCATGTTTTTCTGTCAAGCAAAGCGCCGGGCGCCGCATGGACCTTTTTTGCCATTCAGGGCTTGACGCCTTTCGGAGCGTCGCTTAGACACACATCATCAAATCAAAACGGAGAACCTCATGGCTGCTGAAAAAACAATCGAACAGAGAGTGAAGGCGATCATCACCGAGCAACTCGGTGTGAACCCGGACCAGGTGACACCCGAGGCGAAGTTCATTGAGGACTTGGGAGCAGATTCCCTCGACACCGTTGAGCTCGTCATGGCCCTGGAAGAGGAATTTGGCCAGGAAATCCCCGATGAAGAAGCGGAAAAGCTGCAAAGCGTGGGCGATGTGATCAAGTACATCGAGGAAAAACAGAAATAACAGGACGACGGATTCTCCGGGGCAGCGGCCGCTGGTTTCAGCGCGAGCTGCCCCGTTTCTTTAATGATCGGCAATTCGACAGAACGGCGGGTGGTGGTGACCGGACTGGGCGTCGTATCAGCGCTCGGCCTGGACTCTGACACGTTCTGGAACAACATCATCGCCGGTCGCTGCGGCATTGATAAAATCACTGCGTTCGACGTCTCCAAGTACGATTGTCAGATTGCCGCCGAAGTGAAAAATTTTGATCCTGCTGCTGCTTTTCCTTCGCCCAAGGAAATCCGGCGCACCGACCGCTTCGCGCAGTTCGGCGTTTACGCCGGCTACCAGGCGTTGCAGGACGCGGGCCTGGACCTCGACAAACTGGACCATGATGAAACCGGTGTGTTCATTGGCTCCGGCATCGGCGGACTGTACACCGTCGAGGAACAGCACAAAATTTTGTTGAGCAAAGGGCCGGGACGCCTTTCACCGTTCCTCATCCCCATGCTCATTTTGAACATGGCCTCGGGACTTTTTTCCATGTTCTACAAGCTGAGGGGACCGAATCTGGCCACGTGCTCCGCCTGCGCCACGTCCACCCACGCGATTGGCGAAGCCTGGCGCACGATCAAAATGGGCGACGCGAAAGTCATGTTCGCCGGTGGAACGGAGGCCACCATCGTGCCGATGGGCATTGGGGGCTTCTGCGCGATGAAGGCCATGAGCACGCGCAACGACGATCCGCAACGTTCTTCCCGTCCGTTCGACGCCGAGCGCGACGGCTTCGTGATGGGGGAGGGCGCAGGCGTCATCGTGATGGAGGACCTTGAACACGCCCGGGCGCGCGGCGCCAGAATTTACTGCGAAATGATCGGCTACGGCAACACGGCCGATGCCAATCACATGACTGCCCCCGCACCCGAAGGGGAAGGCGCGGCCCGATGCATGAAAGCGGCGTTGCGCTCCGCCAGCCTGCGCCCCGAAGATATTTCCTACATCAACGCCCACGGCACTTCCACGCCACAGGGCGACATTTGCGAAACGCAGGCGATCAAGAACGTCTTCGGTGCTCACGCCAGGCGTATCGCCGTCAGTTCCACCAAGGGCGCTACCGGGCACATGCTCGGTGCGTCGGGCGCGGTGGAAATGGCAATCTGCGCCAAAGCAATCCAAACCAATGTCGTCCCACCGACCATCAACTACGAACATCCCGACCCTCAGTGCGACCTGGATTACGTCCCAAACACAGCGCGGGAGATGACCGTCAGTGCGGTGTTGAACAACT
This sequence comes from Verrucomicrobiota bacterium, assembly GCA_003218515.1. Classification (GTDB taxonomy): domain Bacteria; phylum Verrucomicrobiota; class Verrucomicrobiia; order Limisphaerales; family AV2; genus AV2. Next base: position 4,131 of record QHNT01000041.1, read on the forward strand.
CGTTCGGCTTCGGCGGGCACAACGCCACGATGGTGGCGAAGAAGTTCGTGGCTTGATTTTGACTGCATCCACGTCATCTTGATTTGCCACCCGGTGCTGATGCCAGCCTCGACAACACGGAGATTTCGTTACATCCCAAAGCTCCCGCTTGCCGCAAGGCTAGCAGGGTAGGGCGCGTCACTCCGTGCGCGCCGCAGTCTCTGTTCGGCCCAACGGCGCGCACGGAGTGACGCGCCCTACCTGACCTATATCGAAATTTCTTTGTCACAGTACTAGACAAGTCGACCATCCGGCAGGGCGCATAATCGGTTCGGCGAAGTTCGCGTCTGGCCAGCACTCCGCCTTTTTCCGCGGCTTTTCCCTTCTCTCACTCTCAACTGGACCCCGTCTGTTCTTGACCCCCCGATACGCGGACTACCCGGTGTTTGAGAACGAAGTTTAACAGATAGGAAACGAGGCTCTCGATAAGCATAAAGGTCACAAACACTTATGAAAGTGGCTCATTCTCAGACATTCCCAGTCCTAAAACTGGCAGCACGCGTGCTATGTCCTATTTCTCAACATGAGAAACTGGACAAACAGTCCGCTTCAGTTAGCGCAAGTCTTCTGCGCCGTCGTCCTTTTCGGACTTGTCGGCGGAGGCACCGCTTGGGGTCAGGCAGCCGGAGATTACCGTTCAATACAGAGCGGCAACTGGAGCAGCACCAGCACCTGGGAACGATTCAACGGGGCGAGCTGGGTTGCGGCCGTGGCAACGCCCACCAGTTTGGATGGCCAGATCACGATTCGCGCCGCCCACATCGTGACCGTGACTGCCAGTGTCACTGCGGATCAGGTCATCGTTCAGTCCGGCGGCCAAATCACCGTTAGCAGCACGCTCACTTTGACCATCGCTAACGGGCTGGGCACAGACCTGGACGTGTTCGGCACGGTGAATGTCGCTGGCACTTTGACGATCAACGCAGGCGCAGCGGTCGCGGTCGATTCCGGCGGCATTTTACAGAACTCGGGCGCCGTCAACACCACCGGCACCCTGACCTTCGCCTCGGGTGGAAAATATCAACACACTTACACAACCAGCGCCGGCACGATTCCAACGGCTACGTGGAACGCCGGTTCGACTTGTGAAATTACAGGTTACACGACCTACAACACCGCCAATTCCCCGCCCGGAGGACTGGCCCAAAACTTTTACAATTTCACGTGGAACTGTCCGGCTCAGACGGGAACGATCACTTTGCATGGAAACATTGCCACCGTGAATGGTGACTTCACCGTGGTCAGCACAGGAAGCGGCACGCTGATGGCCCGGCAAAACGGCGACGGGACCACGCTGAATCTGACCATTGGCGGTAACCTGAATGTTCAGGGCGGCACGCTGGACGCCAATAACGGCACGACCGCCGCCACCATCAACCTGGGCGGCTCCTGTAATGAAACGGGCGGCGCGTTTCTTTGTTCCGGCGCGGGCGGACTCGCGCTCAATTTCACCGGGGCCAACAAAACGTTCACGCAATCCGCGGGCGCCATCAACACCGCGAACATGAGCTTCACCGTCAACTCCGGCGCGTCGCTGACTTTGAACAACGGCCTCTCCGTCGGCACCGGCCAGAATTTTACGGTAAGCAACAACGGCACGCTCAATTGTGGGACCAACGTGATCAGTGGCGCTGGCACGTTCACTCTGAGTTCCGGCGGCACGCTGGGCCTCGGTGATCCGAATTGTGTCAGCGTGTCGGGGGCGACTGGCAACATCCAGACGACGAATCGGTCTTTTACCGCCTCTGGCACCTACGTGCTCAACGGCACTACCCCTCAATTCGTCGGCGTCGGCCTGTCTGGCTTCCCGGTTTTCATCCAGAATCTGACCATCAGCAACAGCGCCGGCGTGACTTTGGGCATCACCATGAGCGTGTACGGCACATTGACTCTGTCCAGCGGCGTGCTCAACACCGGCACAAACCTGATTAATGTCACCGCGACTGGCGCAGCAGCGGTCTCCGGCGGCGGCAGCGGAAGCTACATCAACGGCACTCTGCAGAAGGCGTTCGGCACCGCCGGCAATCCGCAGTCCTTTACCTTCCCGATCGGGGATGCGTCCAATTACACTCCCATCACTCTCACCTCGCTCACTGTGACCACGGCGGGCAGCCTGACCGCGAGAACGGCCGCCGGTGAGCATCCGAATGTCTCCACCTCGGGCATCAATGCCAATAAGGATGCCGCCCGTTACTGGACTCTGACGAACTCACCGAGCGGAATCGCGGTTTCCTCGTACAGCGCTACCTTCAATTTTGTTTCCGGCGACGTGGATGCCGGCGCCAACACCGGTAATTTCGTGGTGCGGCGTTATACAGGGAGTTGGTCAACGACAACCACCGGCACGCGCAATGCCACTAGCACACAAGCCACCGGGTTGAATGTTTTCGGCGATTTCGCTGTTGGCGAACCGGCGATCGACCATTACGTAGTCACCGCCGCCTCGCCCCAGACGGCCGGAACAGCCTTCAACACCACCGTCACTGCGCAGGACATTTTCAATCAAACCGTGCCGGACAGCGCCACGATCGTGACGCTGAGCAGCAGCACGGGTAATGCGCAGTTGGACAGCAACGGCGACAGCATGTTTGGCGACAATACGAAAACCTTGTCGAACGGCGCCTTCACCATCAGCACCAAAGACGTTGTTGCTGAAACGATGAACCTCACCGCCACAGATTTCAATTCAAAGACCGGAACCCAAATCGGCGTCGTGATCAACCCGGCGGCGCCGAACAAACTGGCGTTTACCACGCAGCCACAGAACACGACCGCCGGCGCAACGATGGCCGGCGTCGTGGTTCAGCTCCAGGACCAATTTGGCAATAATTTGTCCCGCGGCGGGACAAATGTGTCACTGACATTGAATGGCGGAGGAACATTGAACGGCACTACCACCGTGGCCACGGCGGCGAATGGGTCAGCGACCTTCAGCACCTTGAGCATCACGAACGCGGGCAACAAAACCCTCACGGCTTCGGCTCCAGGTTTGACGAGCGCAACCAGCAGTTCGTTTACGATCAATCCAGCGCCCGCCAGCGCGGTGAGGGTCGAGACCGCCGCCGACGGCAGCGGCACGGTCGTCCCGGCGCAAAACGTCACCGCGGGCAATCCGCTTACGGTCTATGCCATCACGCGGGATGGCAGCGGAAATTTTGTCGCCAATGTCGCCGCCACCGCCTGGTCCTTGCCGACCAAAACCGGCGGCGTGGTGAACGGGGACCTGGCGCCGGCCGCCGACAGCAAGAGCGCGGTGTTTACGGGCCGCTTGACGGGAACAGCCACTATCCGCGCAACTTCTGGAGCGCTGGCCACAACGGATTCAGGCACACTGACCGTCGTGCCTGGCGCAGCCACGAACCTGTTCCTGACCTTGCCCGGTCAAACGTTCACCAACGGCATCGCCAACTCGGGCACGGTGAGCAATCAGACGGCCGGAACGCCATTCAATCTGGTGAAGCTCACCGCGACCGATCCATTCACCAACATCGTCACGAGCTATTCGGGCGCGAAGACGATCAGTTACACCGGGCCTGGCGGAGGTCCCGCCTACACGACCTCCGTCACCCTTACCAACGGTCAATCTTCGAACACCCTGGTGACGACTTTGCTGAAGGCTGAGACGACAACCATCACTGCCACCGACGGAACCCTGACCGGAATTCCCAGTTCAAGCCTGACGGTCAATCCGGGAGCGTTTGCCAAGCTTCAATTACTAATGCCGGGAGAAACGGCGGCGCCGGGGAGCGCCAGCGGCAAGACAGGTACGCCGGCCGCGCAAACAGTGGGGACGGCGTTCACCGTGACGGTCAATGCCGTGGACGTCAGCTGGAATTTAATCAGCACCAACGACACCGTCGCGATCACGTCCAGCGACAGTAATGCGATTTTGCCGGCCAATGCGGCGTTGAGCGGCGGGACGCAAACGTTCGGCGTAACGTTCGAGACGGTCGGGAGCGCGACGGTTACAGCCGGCGACGCAACGCATGCGGGGATTACTGCTAACACCGGCTCCACGACCACGGTTAATCCGGGCAATCAGACGATCACATTCAGCTCGCCGGGCAATCAGACTTATGGCGTTGCGCCGATCACGCTCGGTGCGACCGCTTCATCTGGCCTGACCGTGAGTTACAGCGTAATGGCCGGGCCGGCTACCGTGTCCGGTAACACCCTCACCATCACGGGCGCAGGATCGGTTGCCATTCAAGCTTCGCAGGCCGGCAACGCCAATTGGAACGCGGCGACCCCGGTAAACCAGACTATTTCGGTCGCCCAAAAACCATTGACGGGAAGCATCACCGCCAACAACAAAACTTATGACGGCGCGATGAACGCCACAATTGCGACCCGTGCACTCGCCGGCGTGATTAACGGCGATGTCGTCAGCCTGACCGGTGGCACCGCGACGTTTGCCGACAAAAATCTCGGCAATGGCAAGACGGTAACAGCCACAGGTCTGAGTCTGAGTGGCGCCGATGCGGG
>QHNT01000042.1 GCA_003218515.1 Verrucomicrobiota bacterium
CATCCGAATCGTGGCTGGTTATCCCGGCGGGACAGATATCCCGGCCAGCCGCGACCGGGTCAAAGGGTTCACCGAACAGTTGCGCGGGATGGGCATCGAGATTTTGGATTCGATTCCGAAGCTGCTGGAAAAGGTGGACGTGGTGTTGCTCGAAAGTGTGGACGGACGGATTCATTTGCAGGAAGCCATCCCAGTGATCGAGGCGGGCAAGCCGTTGTTCATCGACAAGCCGGTCGCGGGCTCGCTCGCCGACGCCATCGTCATCTACGAACTGGCGAAGAAACACAACCTGCCCTGCTTCTCAAGCTCTTCGGTCCGGTTCAGTCCGGGCATTCAGGAACTTTTGAAGAACGAAAAACTCGGCACGATCGAGGGCGCTGCCACCTGGGGACCCTGCACCTATCAGGAAGGCACGCCGGACATGTTCTTCTACGGCATCCACGGCATTGAACCGTTGTACGCGCTGATGGGAACAGGTTGCCAAATGGTCACTCGCACACAGACCAAAGACACCGACCTTGTTTCCGGTGTCTGGAAGGATGGGCGCATAGGCAGCTATCGTGGAATCCGCAAGAACAAAGCGGAATTCGGCGCGGTCGCTTTCGGCAGCAAAGGCATCGTTCAAACCGGCAGAGAAGGCGGCTACGAGGAACTCTGCGCTGAGGTTGGCCGCTTCTTTAAAACCGGCAAACCTCCTGTCCGCGCTGAGGAGACCATTGAAATCTTCGCCTTCATGGAAGCCGCGGACGAAAGCAAGCGTCAGGGCGGCGCGCCGGTGAAGTTGGCCAGCGTCCTGGCGAAAGCAAGAGCCGAAGCCGCGAGCAAGCACTGATGTTTGGTGAAAGGCAAGGCAAGGCTCGTACTCATCCCGTCCCTTTCCCCCGGAAGAGAATTCCTCGAAAGAAAATTTCGCGCATTGAACGCATGAACCGTAGCCGCCGACGTGAGTCGGCGCCAATCATTTGTCTCGAAAACAAATACGTGCACCGACTCACGTCGGCGGCTACAAGGGTTCATGGGTGAGAGTTCCCCGAACTTTGATCGCACAGGCAGGGAGAAGCTTTCGAGCCTCACGGAGGGGATCAGGACTCATGCTCGCGGGCAAACCATGTTTCCTCCCTCTCTCCCGCCCTTCGGGCACCCTCTCCCCCTCCGAGGGGGAGAGGGAAGGGTGAGGGGGTTCACGGGATAGAGCTTTCGAGCGTCAGGGAGGGGATTACGATTCAGGACTCATCCCCACGCGGCAGACCACGTTTCCCTTTGGTTCGAACAAAGGACAGCCTGAATAAGCGGCCTCACCTTCTCAGTGTTGCGCGCCAATTCTTATATTCCTCGAGGACTTCGTCCCGGGAGCAGCGCTCGCGATAGACCACTCTCACGCGGTAGCCGTACTCATGAGCCACCTCGTACTCTGGAATGATGAATTGCCAGTCCCAGGCTGTCTCGGTCGCCGAGGGAGGGCCTCCACCACTCGGTGAATGCGAAAACCGGATTCCTTCGGTCCGGTCGAACATCAGGATGTATTGGTGGGAACCGAAGAAGCCGTAATAGAGCGGATCACTGAAGCGCAGCGGTGAAAGACTTTTGAAAAGCGCCGGCCGTGTGTTCGGAGCGAACTTAATCTCGGTTTTGTCATTCACATGCAGGACTGTGCTCTCGTCGTTGTGTGCCTGTGTGCAAAATTGGACCCAACCTTTGTCATCGCGGAAATAAATCGACTTGTTTTCCGGAGCATCGATGTAAGTCGCCCAGAACAGGCCGATGTAGCCGTTCGTGAACACATGCTGGTGAGGTTTGCAGCGGAACACCATGTCGACGTAATGAGGCGCAACGAGCTTGAATCGAGTCCAGCTTTCCAGATGGAAAGTGGGCGTGGGAGGCTGATGAAGCTCTGCTTCGCTCCCGGAGATTTTCGTGAAGGTCATCGGGGCATTGCGCGGCTCAAAGAACACTTTATTGTCCCCCTGGAGTTCGTGGTCGCCATCGAAAATGTGTTCATGGTTCAGCCCTGTCACCGTGAAGAGCGACTTCGGATTGGTGCGGTGGGTCAGGCGATGCACGCCGTTGTAGCCCGCGCGATGGCCGTGGTAGCCCTCGTTGTCGCCAATCACCGCCGTGAGGTCGCCGATCTGGAATGTTTCACGCGCCATAGGGCATTCTGCTCTTTCGTCAACTTCATCATTTTCACGTCTTGTTGGCTTGAGCTTATCATATCCCAGGAGGTTACTGGCGACATCGAAAAAGGCTCGCGATCCGTATAGAGACAGCTAGCTTCATAGAAACTTCAACTCGTGCGAACAGGATGAAACTATGAAAAACTCTCTGACGCGACGTGGATTCATTCGAAACGCGGCGGTCGGTTCCGCCGTTTTGACCTGGCTTGGCGCGCGCCACGCGCCCCAGGCATTTGCCAGCGAAACCGGCAAACCGGCGCTGCTCGGCGGTACGCCCGTGCGTCAAGGAGGTTGGTCTCCATGGCCAACTTGGCGGGAGTCGTGGGAACCATCGGTCATCAAGGTCTTGCGCAGCGGGAAATGGTTTCGCGGCGACGGCGGGCACGTGGCCGAATTCGAGGCGGGCTACGCCGACCTGCTCGGGGCCAAACGCTGCCTGGCCACCGCGAGCGGTACGACTGCGCTGCTGGTCAGCTTGCACGTCATGGACGTGGACGCCGGCGATGAAGTCATCGTCTCTCCATACACGTTCATCGCGACCTATAACGCGATCCTGATCAACAAAGCCCTGCCCGTGTTCGCCGACACCGACCCGGCCACGCTCACCATGGACCCGGCTTCGGTCGAAAGCCGCATCACCGAACGGACTCGCGCCATCCTGCCGGTGCACATCTATGGCATGCCTTGCGACATGGACCCGATCAACGCGATTGCGCGCAAACACAAGCTGGCGGTGATCGAGGATGCCTGCCAGGCGTGGCTCGCCGAATACAAAGGCCGCAAGTGCGGCACGCTCGGTGATCTGGCTTGTTTCAGTTTTCAGAATTCCAAGCATATCCCGAGTGGCGAAGGCGGCGCCGTCACCGGCAACAGCGATGAACTCCTGGACCGGTGCCACGCCTTCCACAACGTAGGACGTGCCACGGGCGGCTTTCGAGGCGCAAAGGAGTATTTCACCCGTGGCAGCAATTACCGGATGCAGCAATTCCAGGCCGTGATCCTCATGCAGCAGTTCGACAAGCTTGTTCAGGAAACCGCGCGCCGGCGCGAGAACGCGGACTACTTGAGCACCCACCTGAAACAGATTCCCGGCATCCAGCCGGCGCGCTTGCCGGAAGACAGCCGCGCGGTCTGGCATCTCTATCCATTCCGATACGACGCAGACCACTTCCACGGTTTGGCTCGCGACAAGTTCCTCAAAGCGCTCAACGCCGAAGGCATCCCTTGTTCGGGCGGCTATCACGAACAATATTTCGACGGTCTGCTCGACGAGGCGATCAACTCGCGCGGGTTCAAGCGTCTCTTTAGCGCCGAGCGGCTGAAAACCTATCGCGAGAGCTTCAATGAGCTGAAAGGCAACCGGCAGGTCTGCGCGACGACGGTCGGGCTGCCCCAGAATTTGCTGCTGGCCGACCGCCGGGACATGGATCACATCATTGAAGCGGTTCGGAAGATTCAAGCGCACAGCGCCGCGCTGGCCAAGGCGGCCGGATAATTGCGGTGCCAGACGCACGCCCCCTCTGGGATCCCAAGCCGGCGCGCATCTTGACACCACCACCATGCGGGTGGTCGATTCCCTCTCCCCTCGACGGAGGAGTGGGGAGAGGGGATTCCAATTAGCCGCGCCAATTCCATGGAAACTGCCCCTCTCCCCAGCCCCTCCCCAGCCCTCTCCCCGCTCGTGCCTCGCAGGGAGAGGGAGCGGGGGGCTTCCGCGATGGTGGTGTCCAGATGCACCCCCCCAAGCCGAAGCGTCGAGACTAAGCGTTTGAAAATTGCCAAGGCGCATTTATTATGGAGAACCTATGAATTCCATCACACGCCGTCAGTTTCTCGAAAACTCCATTCTGGCTGCGGCCGCTGCCGCATCGGTTCCCGCGCCGCTCCTCGCCGCTGAACAGCGCGCTGTAAGCGCCAACGATAAAATCACCGCGGCCATCATCGGCTGCGGTATTCGCGGCAAACAACACGCGGACGAACTGGCCAAACTATCGGACTGCGAGATCGCCTATGTTTGCGACCCCGATCGCGATCGCGCTGCCGAAGTCGCTGCTCATCTCGTCGCGAAGAATCGTCCGCAGCCGAAAGCGGTTCAGGACCTGCGCGTAATCCTCGATGACAAGTCCGTCGCCGCCGTCTTTATTGCGACGCCGAACCATTGGCACGCGCTGGCTGCCATCTGGGCCATGCAGGCCGGCAAGGACGTCTATGTCGAGAAACCGGTCAGCCACAACATCAGCGAAGGCCGCCGGATCGTGCGGGCCGCGCGCAAACTGAACCGCATCTGCCAGGGTGGAACGCAGAACCGTTCCAACGGCCCGCTGGCCGGGGCCATCAAATACATTCACGACGGCAAACTCGGCGACGTGAAGCTGGCCCGGAGCATTGTCTATGGCCGGCGGGATTCCATCGGCGGACCCACTCATTGCGAAATTCCCGCTAGCGTCGATTACGACCTCTGGGTGGGGCCGGCAGCGATGGTTCCATTGACTCGTCCGAAGTTTCATTACGACTGGCACTGGTTTTGGAATACGGGCAACGGCGAGTTGGGGAACAACAACATTCACTCGACGGACGTTTGTCGCTGGGGCTTGGGCGTCACCGGGCTGGGCCGCGCGGTCATCAGCTACGGCGGACGGCTGGGTTACACCGACGCCGCGGAGACGCCCAACACGCAGGTGGTCATGCATGATTTCGGCGGCAAAGCGATTGTCACGGAGACACGCGGGCTGAAGACCGAACCGTTCAACCCGAATTACAAGGGTGGTTGGGTCTTCTATGGCACGGAAGGCATCATCGCCGGTGAATCACTGTTCGATTTGGACGGCAAGCTGGTCCGTACCTTTGAGGGCAGGACCGAAAGTCACTTCGCCAATTTCCTGAACGCCGTGCGCAGCCGCAAAGTGTCCGAGCTGCACGCGGACATCCTCGAAACCCATCAATCGACCGCGCTTTGCCACATCGGCAACATCTCCTATCGGCTGGGCCATCCGTCCTCACCCGGCGAGATTCAAAAGGAGTTGGGCCAACTGAAAGCGCAAGGCGATCTGCTGGAAACGTTCGAGCGGACCCGTCGGCATCTCGTGGAAAACAATGTGGATTTGGACAAGTCCAGACTAACGCTCGGGCCGCTGCTGCAACTCGATTCGGACAAGGAGAAGTTCGTGCACAATCCGGAGGCCGACACGCTGCTGACCCGCGACTACCGCAAACCGTTCGTCGTGCCGGCAGAAAAGGAAGTTTAGGACGGAAAACCAGGTTCAACCACGGATGAACACAGATGGACACGGATTCCAAAAGGCCTGAGCGAACCGAATCCAAAACACTCGTAGCCGCGGACGTCAGTCCACGCATTCCCAAATAGTCAGCGCCGACTCACGTCGGCGGCTAACGCACGGCACGGTAGATTGGTGACGCGCCAACAACCTCGATCGCTGTGTCAAAGTATGCGACCGGACCCTTCGGGTGAGTCCAATTATTCAATGGAGACTGACGCTCGCCACACCCTTTCCCTCTCCCCCAGGAGAGGGAACTGACAATCGCCGCGCTGACAGAAATCCCCGAGTAGTGAGCGTTCTCCGGACCTAAAGGTAGCTTCTCCCTCTCCCTGGGGGAGAGGGCTGGGGTGAGGGCGAGCGTTTCATCGTCTTTATCCGTGTTAATCCGTGTCCATCCGTGGTTTAAGTCTTGAATACTGTTCAGGCCTCTTGCTTCCGCAAAGAGTCTTGTTAAATTCGTGTTGTTCTCCCGTTCGAGTTTTCCAAGTGCGGGATGCCACGATGGAAAACTTCGGCGTTCAGAACATCATAAATTGCCAAAATGGATTTCCGAAATGGTAGGGACGCCGCGCCGCGGCGTCCGGTCGGCGCAGCGCGCCGACCCTACCGCGAGTTGGAAATGACTTCTGGCAAACTGTATAATGTGGGCCACGAAAAGGACCGAATTTATGAAGTCAGATCAAAACGTCAGGAAGATTGAGTCGCTTCTGCAGAAAACAGCGTTGTTGGTCCTGTTGGCAACGGCCGCGGGCCTGCCAGCAATCCAACGAACTGAAGCAGCAGCTAATGTGGTTGTCTGGGACACGGGCGCGCACTTTGCCGACGCGGTTGATGTTGCGGACAAAACGGGTTGGAAACCCGTGCCAGCCGATCTTCTGACGCTGGAGGCCGATCCGCCCAAAGCCGCTTCGGATCCGGGCTATTATGGCAGGGAGTATTCATTCACCGGCGATGCGGTGGTCGAGAACCACAGTCTCGCCGCGGCATTCTGGTCAGCCAAAGGGCGGGTGGTCATTTACTCGAAAGCCAATGCGGCTCCGCCAGGTGGCGTTTCGTCAGGAAACACCGGTCTCGGCAGGAAAATCCTGGAGTTAACTCCGCTCCAAACAAAGACTCAGCCAGCGAGGATCAGCCGCTGTGAGATACTCCGAAATGCGGATGACGAAGTGGCGTTGGAAGTCTTCTTTTCCGCCAAGGGAGCAACGGACGTGTCCGCGGTCTTCACCTTCGGCAAGACAGAGATCGTGGAGATCAAGCCTGCTCCGAATATGAAGGGTGTCAGCCTGATCAGCCCGGTCGAGTATGGTGTCGTGCCCAGCTTTATCGGCGACGACCTGATATTTGATCCCGCCGCATACCCGTCGGCGAACACGCTCTGTATCCCGTCCGAGAATCTCTTCCTCGGATTGTTGCCGGGCGAAGACAACATGCTGGTCATGACCTGGCCGAAGGGAAAGCAGCAACTCAAACTCGGTTTGGCCAGGGAGCAACAGGGAAAGCGCCTGATTGAATCGCTCGATTTTGACAACGACGGACAGAGTTTTTATCTGGCGGCTCTGGGAGCGCCCGGCATCTGGCACAGGGAAGAATTGAAGCCTTCTTATCTGGAGAAGGACACGGCGATTCACTGGAAGCGGCCCTTTCCGGCAAAATGGAAAACCCAGTTAACCGAAGCGGGCGTGAAAACAACTTTTACATTCCGGGAATCCAAAGGCCAAATCTGGCGCGGCGTGCCCGGTTCATACAATTATCCGGTCTGGTTCAACGGCGACGACGCGTTCTATCATCTGAGCAAGAAAGTCCCGCCCAAGGGCGAGTCGCTGATCTATTTCCTGGAAGGACAGAACACACCCCTCACCGTCTCGTCGCCTGTCGATACCCTGAAGGCGACGCTGGGCCGGTCAATGTCCGATCCCATCCTCGACATTGCCGGTCGAAAATTGCGCACGCATCATCGCCGGGGTGGCGCAGGGGTTCATCGCGCCTGCACCTGTGGCTGCACGGAAGTGATCCAGGCGGTCTTTGAATCGGGCGAAGAGGTCGACAAGAAGGAAGATATCAACGGGGCCTTGGACGACATGATCTATTTTGTCCAGCATCACGTGAAGCGGATTGAGGAGTATCGGCGTTTCGCCGATGGACCATCGACCTGACCAGCCGGAAAGACGCGAACAATTTGAAGGCTTACATGGAGCTCTTGAAGACCTGGCGGGCCATGGGTGGCGCGCAGGACTATGTGGTGGCTCAGTGTCACGCGATCACCCGTAAACTGTATCAGGAAGCAGGCTATGGTTGCGTGGCTCAACCGAAAGCCGTGGAACTGGCGGAGGAAATCAGACGGCGATGCCGGCAATGCCTGAGAAATCCAGATGGTTATGAGATTTGGGCGGATTACTAAACGGAACAGCTCACGCCCGCGCGACGACTCGGTGCCGAAACGCGGAGAAAGAGGCGACCGAAAGCGCCGTAGCGCAGATTGGCAATCTGCTGTGTCGCCGATTGGGAATCGGCAGAGTGTCCAAAAGGTTCCGAGTACTCGGCATCACCGACACCCGCAGAACACCGTTCTGCGACACGGCAGATTCCCAATCTGCGCTACCGGTACGATATTTCGGGCTAAAACGTGAACGTGAAGAGCCGAATCCAACAATGCCGACGCGGAAGAAAATGATACGAACTCCGATTTTTACAGAAGGAAACAGAGGAAACGGAGTTTCCGGTTTGGTTCTCCTCCGTTACCTCCTTTATCTCCTGTTTACCTACTGAATGGAAGAATGCCTGACGCGGAGCATTATGAAGAATAGATTCGCAACTGCTCTCATTGTATTATTGGCTTTGGCACTGCTTCCGGGCTGTGGGCGCAAGACGGCAGACGAAGCCACGCCGCAGCCTGATGCCGCACGAACAGCATCTGCTCCCCACTCTTCAGCAAGTGTCGGCACGGATCAAACAGCGATCGATCCCAAGACCGATATGATTCGGATTACGGGCGGCCGCTTCATGATGGGGGACAAGGCTGAGGTCGATGCAACACCTCACGAAGTTGTGGTAAGTCCTTTCTACATCGACAAACAGCTGGTGACCCAGGAGCAATTCCAAAAAGTCATGGGCGCGAATCCTTCCCGTTGGAAAGGCGACAAGAATCCCGTCGAACAGGTCCGCTGGTCCGACGCGGTGCGATTCTGCAATAAACGCTCCGAACTGGAAGGGCTTCAACCCTGTTACGACCTCAAAACCTGGAAGTGCAACTTCGACGCGAACGGATACAGACTGCCCACGGAAGCGGAATGGGAGTACGCGTGCCGGGCGGGAACCACCACGGCCTATTTCTTCGGCGACGCACCTTCAAAGCTGGGTGATTACGCCTGGTTCGACAAAAACTCGGGCGGCCATCCCCGGCCGGTCGGCCAGAAGCAATCCAATCCCTGGGGTCTTTACGACATGTGCGGCGACGTCTGGGAATGGTGCAACGACTTTTACAAGGTGGACTATTACCCGGAGGCCCCTCGGGAAGATCCCAGAGGACCGGCGCAAGGCGAAACGAAAGTTGTCCGCGGCGGCGCCTGGCGATTCAGCGCCGAGAGTTGCCGGTCCGGCTATCGCTATAACGAGAATCCCGGCTATGCGGATGTTTGTTTCGGATACGACATCTATGGCTTTCGTTGCGTCAGAAAGGCGGAGCTGCGAAAAGTTCAGTAGAGCGAGTCGAGCTGCGCTGACACGTGTCAAAGGCGGCCGAGGGTTGTCTGGAGACTCGAGTCACGAGATTATCATCTTCCCTACGACATGCAACAAAGTGGTTCTAAGGAATGGCGCTATTGGAATGATAAAAACGTCCTGAGTGATTTGGGCAACGATCTCCAATAACAGTATGAAAACGTCGCCGATTTTTCTGACGACCACGTTTATTATTTGTATCGGTTGCAATAAAAAAGCCGATCAGCTTGATCACCACTGGACGATACCGACAAGAATTACCCAGAGTCTGGAAGGATTGGGCGGTCGAGTTGCCTTGCTTAACTTTCAGAGTTCGATAATTGGGCTCCAGCCATTAAATAGCGGAATGGCGCAATGTTTCTTACTGAATCAGGATCATAAGTCATGGTTCGAGGTATCGCTGGCAAACGTTCCTGGAAATCATAATTGGACTTATCCGCTCATCGAGGAATCCAGTGGCAGCATACTTTTTCCAGAATGCCTTACGAAAGGCGACCAGCTAGTCATAAATATTTTTTCTACCTCTATGGGTGCGAATGGTGAGTTTAGAGTGCAGGGGCAAACAGAATGGTCGGCAGATAAAAGGGCATTTTTTTTAGATGCACGTCCCAATATGCATCTGAACGATCCGGGCAGGCCCGGCCCTGTGGGATCAGGTCCCGGTGTGGTAAGTGGCTCTGAGATATACGTTCCTTATTCCGTGGATGCGAAGGAAATAACATACCGTGGGAAAACCCTTTTCGTCGATGGCTCGAATGGTCCATTTAATGATGGGGTTTTGCACTCCACTGATTCGGGGAGGACATGGCAAATCGAGAGAATAGCTGACTTCCAGGGTATGAGCTCAGCAGTTTGTAAAAGCAAAGGGTACTATTATTATTTCGTTACGAGGATGGTAACAGATCAAGGCTTTCAGTTGTGGTTCAGTCGCAAACCCGACAATGGTTCGTGGGATGCTCCTAAAGTACTGACAAAGACTTTTGCCAATGCTTTCGGACATTTTGTTGCCGTGTCCGAAGATGACACCGTTCACCTAGGTTGGATGGACCGGCGGCATGAAAAAAAACGATTTAATCTGATGTATCCGGATCGCCAGAATTGGGAAGTCGTTTATTGCCAGCGAAAGGACTCCGATACGAACTGGAGCAAGGAAATCATTCTATCGAAAGGACTTCTCTACTCATATTGGCCTAGCATGTCAGTAGAAGGAGACAAGATTGTCGTCGCGTGGTGGGGGGTCCGAACGGCCCCGGATTGGCATAGCTTCAATGATCCCAATGACATTTACTATGTAACGAGCAAGGATGGCGGAAAAAATTGGACAGGGCCGCTGAAGATAACCGATGGCGCCAAAGATGGAATCACTTCCGGTGAACCTCAGACAGTGCTGCTGAACGGCGTCATTCATTTGTTCTACACTCAAGGCAAAATGAATTTGAAGGAGGAATCGCCCGGCTTAACCAAACTCAACCAAGCCCCGTGGCCCATTTACTATCGGCAACGACCGTTTCCAAATTGATCTGCCAATGCGTCAATTAAGAGTTTGCCCCAGTCTCCGCGTCGGAGCACTTCAATGCTGTCGGCGCCATGGCCATTAACGGCGGGGCGACCCGTCCTCCGTAGCAGTACTGCGGAGGGTGGAGACTCCGTCGAGCCCTGGCCTCCACTGGATAGAAATTAGGGCTCGACGGAGTCTCGCCCCACCCGGTTCATGGGAAGCCTCCAATCCCAAATGACCGGGAGCGAATAGGGACCATGAACGGTGCCATAGAGTAGCGCCGACTGGCAGTCGGCTGTTTCGCCGATTGGCAATCGGCGCGCGCGGGAATGGATCGGAACGACCAGCGGGTTGCCAACCCGCGACACAGCAGATTGCCAATCTGCGCTACAAACCGGCCGGTCCATGAAGAGACTATCGGCGCCCCGCCCCTTTTTGTTTCATCCAATCACGAAACTGCCCGTCACTCCAAAGCTCTCCGGCCAGGCGCTGGTACCCTTCCGTGAGCGGATGACTCGCATCCGCATAGAGCGCGCTGGGCAGCGTGGCCGGGACAATGTGCGGCACATGGTTTTTCGCCAGCCAATCGGCGATGCCGTCGCGGAGCCGGCGAAACGCGGGACGATTTTCCTCGGCCATGATGTGTTCGTTGAACGGGCCGACAACCACGAGAACGTCGTTGCCGCGTGACTGCAGGAGTTTCACTACTCGTTGAAAGGCGGCCCACTGGAGTGATTGATCCAGTTCAACCCACTCGAAGCGAGTCGAGCCTTCGCCCGTAGCGGACCACGGTTTGTGGCGCGGAGTGCCCGGGCCGCGTTCGGGATCGACCGCCGGCTCCGTTGGAATCCTTAACGTGATTCGTGTGAACGGATTCCTGTAAGCGTTCGGATAATGCGGCGGCTCGTTGCCGTCGTCTTCGAGGGTCCAGTTCGGGATGCTCTTCTGGCCAAAGTAGGCGACCTGCAAATGAGTCGCCCACTGCGAGAAGGGGAAGTGTCGCTCGATTACTGCCGCCAGGCGATGGTTCAGGTCGGCTTTGTAGCAGGGAATTCGCGGGAGGAACTGCGGCACCAGTTCGGCGTGATTGAAGCGCTCTTCCTTCTCCGTGCGCAGGTCTGCCTTCGGGCTGCTCATCCAGAGCACGTTGCAGTGCACGATCAGCTTGCGAGGGCGGAGAGGCCCGCCATAATCGCGAACGAGACCTTCGAGAGCGAGCGGGAACAAACCATTGAGGCCGCCATTTACGAATTTCCCCGGCTGGCCGGATTGCTCATTTAAAAAATGCGACAGGGTGCCCTTTCGCATGACGTATTCGCCCCACACCACGGAATCGCCAAGCACAATCACGTTCGTCGCGACGGTCTGCTGAAGGGACCGTTGGTAGAGCCAGTAGTCCTTGCTCAGGGCGTAAGGAATTCGGTAATCGGGCGACGTTTGCAAAGGCTCCACTCTCTTCCAAAGCGCCGGCGTCAGGACCATGAGGATCGACAGAATGCCGAACGCCGCGGTCCACTGCCGCGCGTTGAGCCGCACTTCATTGACGAATGGCGCGTCGGGAATCCCGGTTGACTTTGTGGAGGCCATTCAGAACTGGAAATAGATGAATGCTCCGCCGCCGGAGGCGCACAGACTCAGATATAATGCCATCAACACCGCCACGCCGACGCGGACAAGACCGGATTGCAGCAGGTTCCGCCAGCGCGACTCGTAGATGAACTGGTAGAGCCAGGCCAAGGTCACCAGCCCGATCATCAGGGCGGGAATTTGTGGGTCGCCCCAGCCCGCCGTGAATATGCGATGGACGATCAGCAGCGCATCCCCCAGCGAGCCTGCGCGGAAGAAAATCCAGGTGAAGCTCACAAAGACGAACACACACAGTTGCTTCGCCAGGGGCGGGACCTGCCTCCGGTAAAAGACCGAGCGTTCCAACTCTCGAGTGAGGATCACGCCC
>QHNT01000043.1 GCA_003218515.1 Verrucomicrobiota bacterium
TCGAGGTCACGCCTTTGCGCGCGAGTTGGGCGCGCAGTTTTTCCAGCGCGCGCTCCACGCGCATTCGCGCCGCGTTCTCGCTCAGTCCCAACCTTGCGCCCACCTCCTTAAGGCTTTGGTTCTGGAAATAGCGGAGCAGCACAGCGACGCGGTCCTTTTCGCCAAGTCTGTGCATGGCTTCATCCAGCACGGGAAGGAGGTCGTCCCAGGCCGGCTCGGATGCGGGATTGCGGAGGAGTTCATTCATGGAATTGGCCTCCTGTTCGCGCGCCTTCCGCCGTTGTTCCGTGCGATTGGCGCGCAGCGGACGCATCCTCCCGGCAGCAGGCGGATGAACTGGCTCGATTGCAGAGCGAGCGCGAGCGGCTGTCCGATCTGCTGGCGCAGGCCTCAGGCGCGGACGATCGCTCAAGCGAACTGATGAGACTTCGCGACGAAGCGGCGATGCTGCGGCCACAGACAAATGATCTGGCTGCGTTGCAGGAAGAAAATCGCCGGCTGCGGGAGCAGAATGCGCAGCCGTCGGATCAAGCGAAAACACCTTTACAGTTAAAAGAGGAAGTCGTCGCTAGAGCGCGTGTCGCCAAGGATTTTCTTTTCGCGTTTGTCCTCTATTCTCTTGACAACCAGGATCAGTTTCCCGCGAGTTTTGATCAGGCGGCCCGCTATTTCGCGGACGCGTTTAGCGCTGACCCTGTTTTGGACGATTTGGCTCAGTTTACTCAAGTGACCAACCAGTTCGAAATCGTTTATCGAGGATCGCGAAATGCGCTTACGAATGCGGGAAACGTCATCGTGCTGCGGGAAAAGCAGGCCCACCAATGGCCTGACGGCACCTGGTCAAGGGTCTATGGTTTTGCCGATGGCGCTTCTCAGACCCACAGTTCAGCGGATGGAAACTTCGACGCGTGGGAGAAAGAGCATACTTCCACGCCGGCAAACCAATGAACATGATACCGGTTAAACTCGGCATCGCCGGCGCGATGATTTTGGCCAGCCTCGCGACGCCGGTGGTGGTCCAACGCGATGCCAGGGCCGGATTGCGCGAAAAGCACGCGGCTCTACGGCAGCAAACCGACCGACTGGCAGAGTCAACGGCGGAGAACCGGCGCCTGTCGAACCTTGTCGCCCAGGCGAAACCAGCGTTCTCCGACGAACAGTTCAGGGAATTGATGAGACTGCGGGGGGAAGTGGGGATGCTTCGCCGGCAAACAAACGCGACTCAACAATTGCGGGAGGAAAATCGCCGGCTCGAGGCCCGGTTGAAAAACGCGCAAAACCAGCCAACCCCGATGTCACCGGGAGAGCTCCAGCAGGGGCTCCTGACGGAGAAACGGGAAGCCATGAGAAACATTTGCCTTCAATTGCCGCAGGCATTGCAAAGGTTCGCAAGCGATCACACCAATCAAACCCCCACCGACTTGCTTCAACTAAGAAACTATTTCTCTACCTCTGCGGGAGAATCCATGCCCGGGCTGCGTCTCTTTCAGCTTGTCTCCGATAGGCCGGAAATCGTTGTTCCGGCCAATGCCTTGCTCTTGCGCGACCCGGAGGAGCACCGCAAGCCGGACGGTAAGTGGGCGCGGCTTTATGCGTATGGGGATGGACGCATCGTCGAGGCAACATCAGAAGATGGAAATTTCGACGCCTGGGAAAAGCAGCATACGAGTCCTCCAGCCGCGGGCCAATGACTCAGCCCAGCGCTTTGGCACCGATGTCGCGGTGGAACGGCGCACAGCCGCGTAGCGGCAGGCATCCTGCCTGCCGTAGAGTCGGGCGTCCCGCCCGGCGGACAGAACGCGCGTCCGTGCAAAGGCGCTTCTAGAATTCGCACACTCAATCCGGGCGGCAAGATGCCGCCTTCTACGTCAGGCAGGATGCCTGACGCTACAAGGCCTTCGCTGCGATGTCGCGGCGAATTGCGCACGCTTCGAGATGGATTTCCCACGACAGCGTAAACGGCGCTTGGCGTGTTTTTCAAATCCTTGCCCAACGCCGTCACGCACAGCCAGCCTTAAAAAACTTTGTCGGATTTCGCAGGCTACGGTTGTTTAATGGATGAGATGCACGAGCAGTCGGACGCCCAATTGTTGCGCGGATACGCCCAACACGGTGACGAAGCCGCGTTCCGCGAGATCGTCATGCGGCATACAGACCTCGTGTATTCGGTGGCGGTGCGGTGCGTGAATTCGCCCGACCTCGCTTGCGACATCGCCCAAAGCGTCTTCACCGATCTCTCGAGCAAGGCCCGCCCAGTGGCGGAGAAACTGGCGGATGACGCATCCCTCGTTGGCTGGCTTTACCGCAGCACGCGCTTTGCGGCCCTCAACCAATTGCGCAACGACCACCGCCGCCTCGCGCACGAAAGGCAGGCCATGGAACTACTCCTCTCCAATTCCGAAACCGCGCCCGACTGGGACCGCATCCGCCCCGTTCTTGACGAAGCGATGGACAACTTGAGCGACGAAGACCGTGATGCCCTGCTGCTGCGCTATTTCAAAAACCACGATTTTCGCGACGTCGGCCTCGCGCTTGGTTTGAGCGACGACGCGGCGCAAAAGCGCGTCAGCCGGGCTGTCGAACGGCTGCGCGAGTTCTTTGCCAAACGCGGCGTCACCGTCGGCGCCAGCGGACTCGTCGTCGTCATCTCCGCCAACGCTGTTCAGGCCGCGCCGGTTGGATTGGCCGTCACGATTTCCAGCGCCGCCGCTCTGGCCGGAAGTGCCGTTCAAACTTCAACGGCCATCGCCACCACCAAAGCCATTGCTATGACCACACTCCAGAAGACCGTTGTTGGGGGCATCGTGATCGCCGCCCTGGTAACTCCCCTCGTAATGCTCCAACAGCAAGAAGCCTTGCGCACGGAAAATAAATCGTTGCAGCGGCAGATCGCGGCACTCAAATCCGATAACGCCGATCTTGCCAATAATGCCGCCCTGAAGACGAAGTTGGCCACGCTCCGCCTGCCGCCGCCGCCAGTCCAGGCGGCCACACCGTCAGCCGAGGATTTGCCCACTACCAGCCTTTATACCCGCCTGAAAGACCAGAACATAAAATTGACCGCGCAACAGATCGAGCCTTATCTAAAGGTCAACGGTCGAAGCGCGGCCAGCTTGTTGGCTGCCTATCGCACCACCGGCGATCCTGCGCTGCTGGCGGAAGCGATGCAAAAATTTCCCAACGATCCGCAAGTCGCTTTCGAGGCGGCGTTCAAAAAAGACGGTTCTCCGGAAGAGCGGCTTCAGTGGCTGCATGCGTTGAAGAAAACTGATCCGGCGAATTCCCTGCCGGATTATCTTTCCGCGCTGGATTATTTCAAAGCCGGGCACACGGACCAGGCCGTGCGGGAACTCATTTCCGCGTCCGGCAAAAAACAGTTTCATGATTACACGCTGGATCGAGTGCAGGACGATGAAGAGGCGTATCTCGCCGCCGGTTATTCCGCTGCGGAAGCCAAGACCATCCCTTCATCACAGTTGCTGCTGCCGCAATTGCAACAGTTGAAAAGCCTGGGACTGACCTTGGCAGATCTGGCCAAGTCCTACCAGCAGTCGGGAGACGAAGCCTCTGCGCAGGTCGCCTTACAGATGGCCGCAAACCTCGGTCAACGTTACAAAGACACGCCAGGCGAGACTGAAATCAGCTGGCTGGTCGGCATGGCCGTAGAAGGAATCGCCCTCAACGCAATGGATCCCAACAGCCCCTACGGCATTGACGGCCAGACCGTTCAGGACCGGCTCAATCAACTCAACCAGAAAAAAGCGGAGTTGAAGGAACTCAACGCGCAGCTTGAACCCTTGCTGCCGAATTTGTCGGACCAGGATTGGATAAGTTACAAGGACCGCTGGCGCGTCTTCGGCGAGGAAGCGGCCATTCGCTGGGTGGTGAACAAGTACGGCCAGAAATGATTCGAACGGAAGGGAATCTTCCCGAACCCAGGGCTTAACCCACCGCCTTCGCCGCGATATCGCGGCGGAAATGCGCGCCGTCGAAATGAAGTTTCTCCGCGGCGGCGTAGGCCGCGTCGCGCGCGCCGCGCAGATCCTTCCCCCACGCCGTTACTCCGAGCACGCGACCCCCGCTCGTCACGATTTGCTCACCCGCCCGCACGCTGCCTGCGTGGAACACTTTCACGTTCGACAGCCGCGCTGCTTCAGGCAGGCCGCGGATCGGTTTCCCTTTGGCGTAGCTGCGCGGATAACCGCCGCTGGCCATTACCACGCAGACCGACGCCAGCGGACTCCACCTCAATTCAAATTTGTCGAGCGTGCCGTTGGCGCTCGCGTCGAGCAGTTCGACGAGATCATTTTCCAGCCGTGTGAGATAGACCTGCGTTTCCGGGTCGCCAAAACGCGCGTTGAACTCCAGCACCCTCGGCCCTGTCTTCGTCAGCATCACTCCAGGATAAATGATGCCGCGGAAATCAATCCCCTCCGCCGCGCAGCCGCGCCGCCACGGGTCGAGAATCGCGCGACTCGCGTCGGCGAGTTTTGCCTCACTCAGAAACGGCGCAGGCGAATACGCGCCCATGCCGCCCGTGTTCAATCCCTCGTCGCCGTTAAGCGCGCGCTTGTGATCTTGTGAAGTGGGAAAAAGTTTCGCCGTTTTGCCGTCGCACAGCGCGTGCAGCGAAATCTCGATGCCTTCCAGGAATTCCTGAATGACCACGCGCGAACCCGCTTCACCGAAAGCTTTGTTGACGAGAATGTCATCGATCGCTTTGTTCACCTCGCCTTCGCTGGAGCAGATTAACACGCCTTTCCCGAGCGCCAGACCATCAACCTTCACGGCACATTTGCCTCCGAACTTCGCGCCAAACTTCTTCGCCTCATTCGCGTCGGAGAAAGTTCCGGCAGCCGCGGTCGGGATGCCGTATTTCTCCATGAATCGCTGGGAAAAAGCTTTGGACGACTCGAACTGCACCGCCTTCCGGTTGGGTCCCCAGATGCGCAGCCCGTTTTTCTGAAACAAATCCACGATGCCCAGCGCAAGCGGATTGTCCGGACCGACCACGGTGAGGTCCGGCTTCTTTTCCTGCGCGAAGGCGAGCAGCTTCGGCAAATCCTCCGCGCCGATATTCACACACTCGACAGGCCTCTTCGTTTTCTCTGTTTGCTCCTGTTGAATCCCCGCGTTGCCCGGCCCGCACCACATCCGGGTAACGTGCGGCGACTGCGCCAGTTTCCAGACCAACGCGTGCTCGCGCCCGCCGGAACCGATGACCAGAAGGTTCATGGCGGCGGGATTGAATCAGGAAACCGCACGTTGAGGAAAAGAAATCTTCTCCGACGAAAGAACAAACTGCGCCGGCACAGACTCAGCCATTTTACGGGCGTTTCATCCGCACCAGCGCAGTTTGCATCGGACGCGACGGCTCATCGCTTCAGCAAGCCGTCGGTTTCCAGCGAATTGACCAGGTCTTTTTCCGCGAGCACCCAGGCGTCCAGCGTCAGCGGATTGTCGGGCAGCCTGTCGCAATAGAGTTCAAGCGCATGCTGCCGAACCATTCCCTTGGTGATGCCTGGGGTGAACGGCTCGGGCTGTTCGACTGCTTTGTGCGTTTTCGATTTCATGGCACTCTCATCCGGTTACGGATTAACATAAGTCGTGGCGCGAGGCTTTCAACGGCCCAAAAGCAAAAAGTTATTCACCGCAAGCCCAAGGGGCCATCACAGCGCGGCAGGCGACATGCCAACGCCCATAATGCTGCAGGCCTGAACGACTTTCAGGCCAAGCCGCTCCGCCCCGTCCAGCACTTCCTCCGATTCGGCACCTGGATTCAGCCAGAGTTCGTCGCATCCTTTGGCGGCGATGTCGGGCAGGATTTTCACCAGCACTGGCGGTGGCACATAAACGCTCACCATTTGCGGCCGGACCGGCACATCGAGAATGCTCTGGTACGCCAGCAGGCCTTCGATTTCCTTTTCCTTCGGATTGACTGGATAGACGGTGTAGCCCTGCTGGCGAAACGCGCGCACGGCCTTGTTGCCGAATTTGGCGCGGTCGTTGGAAGCGCCGATGACGGCGACGGTTTTCATGCTTGAAGGTGCGCTCACGTGCATTGACGCGCAAGGCCGGTTCCGGAGCGCGCACCCATCGCCGACACCGTGCAACCGGCGGGATTATTTCTTCACCGAAAAATCGTGCGCGGGCAGGTAAACCGTGAAAGTCGTTCCCTTTCCAACTTTGGTCTGGAGGTGGATGGCGCCTTTGCCTTCCTTGACGAACCGATGGACGATGGCTAGCCCCAAACCGGTGCCTTTGTTGGCCGTCTTGGTTGTAAAAAAAGGCTGAAATATTTTTGGGACGACATCCGGCGAAATGCCGGGACCGTTGTCCTGGACGGAAACGGCCAGGAGCGGCGCGACGTTGTGAAGACCCTCGCGATTAACGAACTGGCTTTCCGGACCGTCGTGAAACTGCGGCAGGACGAGCGGCTGCGTCAGGCGCAGGCCGTAGATTTCCACGCGATGCGGGTCTGGACTGCATTGCAGCGCGTTGATCGTGAGGTTGAGGAGAATCTGAATGAGGTCCGTACCGTTGATTTCGGCGAACAGGTCTTCCTTGAGGGAATGGATGATCAGTTCGTTCTTATGCGCGCTGGGATGGACCTTCAGCAGTTCGCCGAGGTCGGACAGGATCTGATTGGTGCCGATGGGGGCCCTTTCGGTGGAGCGATTGCGCAGGAAACTGAGGTAGCGCTGGGAGATTTCGATGCAATTGTTGACCTGCCTGGTGATGCGGGCCAGCCGGTCCTTGACCAGCTCCAGACCGCCTCCTTCGAGGGTGGTGGCGCTGCTGATGTGCTGATTGATGATTTCGATGAAGCCCGAGATGATGGTCAGCGGCCCGTTGATGTCGTGGATGACGCTGGCGTAGATTTCACCCTTGGTCCGGACGATTTCCTCCTGCAGCTTCTGGTTGTGCAGCTCCTCCTGGAGTTCGTGCAGTTTCTGGTTGTTGGTGTTGATCTCCTCGGAAACCAGGTGGCGTTCCATCGCGTTGGCAATCGCGGCGCGCATGGTGGAGATGTCGAACGGCTTGGTCAGATAATCGCACGCTCCCAGCCGCAGCGCCTGCCGCGCCGTTTCAATCGTCTCGTAGGCCGTCAGCATGATGACCTCGACGGCAGGATTTATTCCCTTGAGCTTGCCCAGCAATTCGACTCCCGACATCCCGGACATGCGGATGTCCAGCACCGCCGCGTCCACGGAATGTTGCTTCATCAATTCGATGGCTTTGTTGCCGTTGTCAGCCAGCAGGATGTTGTAATCGTCCTTGAAGACGATGCGGAGCGATTGCCGCGGGCCCTCTTCGTCGTCCACGATCAAGCTCTGTTGGTCAGTCTGGTCAACACAAAGGCCTGCGCATTCTATAAGAACGACCTGCTATCACAAGAGCAAAAATTGCTGGGTGGCTCGTCCGGCACAAATCAGCCCGCGGCTTCAGCCGTGGGTTGTCCGACCAAAATCAAAGCAGACTTCAGGCCGGCCGCCGCGGGGTGATTAACCCCCAACCCAAAGCCAGCGTGCGTCGCGATTCGAGTCATTGGTTGGCGACTGTCGCCGGGAGTTCCAGCGGCAACGTGAGCCGAACGATGCCCGCCCGGCCGGCTTTGGGAGTGACGACCTCCAGTTTGCCATGGTGCCGCTCCAGGATCTTATGGCTGACCATCAGGCCCAAACCCAAACCGACGTTGCGCGTAGTGTAAAACGGCTCCGGCACTTTTTTGGCCGCATCGGGAGTGAAGCCGGCGCCGTTGTCCTGGAATTCGATGTGCACCCAGGCGGCGCCGTTGCTGTCTATTTCCGACTGCATTTGCACGGCAATTCTCGGATTGTTTGGATTCGCCTGGAGGGCATTCAACATCACTTCGGCCAGCGCGTGCTTGAGCGAGGCACGGTCGCCGGCGACAACGATCGGCTGGTCGCCCACGTTGTACCTGAGTTGCGCCGATTGGACCGGCTGGTATTTCTGGGCTTCCTGATAGGCTTCCTCAATCAATTGCGGCAACGGCACGGCTTCCCTGCTGGGGATGGAATCCCGCGCCAAGAATCGCATCTGGTCGATTAAGCGCGTGACGCGCCGGACGCCGTCGGCCAGCGCGGTGTCGAGCGACGCGCGGAATTCGGCGTCGTTGTATTTCTTGGCCAGCAGTTGCTGGTGGGTCGAAATCGGCACGAGGGCGTTGCCGACCTCGTGGGCCAGCCGGTCCGCCATATGTTTGACCAGGCGCAGATTGGCGGCTTCCATCTCCAGCCCGTGCAGTTGTTCGGACTGCGAATGGTCCTCCACGACCAGGAGCGCCGAGTTGGGAACCACCGAGTTCTGGCTTTGGAAAGGGATGACCGAAACCTGGTAAACTGTACTGGGGGAATCCGGCGGCGAATATTTGAAGGGGGCGACCGCCGTGCCTGTCTTGAGAACCTGATAAACTTTGCCGCCGAGAACCTGAGGCAGGTCGCTGAACTCGAGTTCGCTGCCACGTCGCCCGGACCGCGCGAAGTACCTGCGCGCGGTCTTGTTGGCGTGAAGAATGGCCAACTCGCGGCTGACGACGACGCAGCCGCTGCTCAGTTCATGCAGGATGTTGACCATCATCCCGTGGTTGGCCGCCAACTGGTCATGGAGCCAGATGTTCCGAATGGCTAGTCCCAGCGCTTCGAGCAGGTGGAAGACCAGCTCCAGTTCGGTGTTGGAGAGCGGATCGCCGGTGACACGTCCATCAAACGCCGCGACGCCCATCAGTGTCTCGCGGTCGAGGATGGGAATGGCCACCTGGACGCCCAGCAATTCAAATTCCTTTTGAATTTCCAGGTTGCTCTGCACTTCCTCGCCATCCCGTCGCAGGATGCGCCCTTGGCGGAAGAGGTGTCCGCCAATGCCCGCTTCAAAGCTCAATTCAAAATGCTCCAACAGGCTTGGAGAGAGGCCCATGGCGCAAACGGAGCGAAGCCGCCGCTCATCCTCCTGTCCGGGAGCGCTTTCACCGAAACTCGGCGCGGGCTGGCGCATAAACACGACCGAACGGTTTACGCCGATGATTTTGCGCAGCAGCAGCAGGAACTGCTTGAGCAACCCCTCGGCATTGAGTGAATGGGTCAGGACAGTGGAAAAATCCCGCAGCACGTGCAAGGTCTCAAAAGTGGTCTGGCTGCTTTCAGAAGCCGGGGCTTGCTCCGCTGAGCGCGGAATCCGAAAGCGCATACTCGTATTGCTCGTGCTATTCGGGGGCGCCACCGGACGGGAAGCTGTCCATAAACCCTCCAACAGCGCGTTGAACATTCGGGCCCGAACCGGCTTGGTCAACACATGTTTGACGCCGTGAAGATAGGCTTCCTCCTCCCATGCCCACGGTTTGGCGCTGGTATAAACGACCAGGGGGCACTGGGGCAGGCGGCGGCGGATTTTTTCGATCATCCAGACGGCCTGGACGTTCGTCAGATCGGCGTCGATGACGCAGGCATCCAGCAAGCTGTGGTGCAGCAGGGGGTCGGCCTCCTCAACGCTGAGGCGGTTGATGATTCGATACTGCTCCGCGTTCAAAGCGGCACTGATCGCCTCACCCAGTTCCGGGTGTTGAGCTACTACCAGAATCGTCTTCATCAATGCGCCGCGCCCGCGGTTGGTGCTCGAACGCGAATCCAAACACTCTCGCGGTTCGCTCTTACTGGTGCCCAATCGTTCACAGTATGCAATCGAAATCGTGATCGCGCCGTGTCTTCCCGCCCCGATCAGTCCGACGCCATCAGCTTCTCCCACATGGTGTCGTTCAGGAGAACTTTCTCGAGGAACATCTGGTTCTCCTCAACCACGACGCGCTGATTCGGATCAACCGGGAGCCGCAAAATAAAGCTCGTGCCTTTCTTCTCGTGACTTTGGGCCATGATCATCCCGCCATGATGGTGCACAATGAAGAAACAAGCCATGAGTTTGATGCCGTACTCCATCGGGCTGTCGGAACGGACGACGAACGGGTCGAAGATCAGCCGCAACGCGTCCTTCGGCAGCCCCGGGCCATTGTCTTGAACGTCCACGCGGATGTCCCGATCCTTCCCCGAGCGTTCGCTGTACTGGGCGGAGATGCTGATCTGGCTGCCCTCGGGCAGACTTACAATCTCGTCCTCAATCAACAGCTCGAACAACCGGACGAACTTGGGTTTGTCCACGGTAAGCGTCGGGAGCGAGTCCGGGAGCCGGACTTCGACGCCGATTTTCTTGGCCGCCAGCTTGTCCTTGAGTTTTTCCAACACGCCCGTAAGGATTTCGTGTAAACCGACAACGTCCTTAAACTCGAAGGAAGGTTTTTCCGAGGCGGACCAGAGGTCTTTCAGCATGTTGTTGATTTTCTCGATCTGGGTCTGGACGTTGTGATAGTAATCCTTCCAGAAGTCCGGATTGTGAAGACTGTCCAACTGCACGTCTTCCTCTTTGAGCTTCGTCGGCGCCAGATCGAGAAACGTCTTCACGGCGACGAGCGAGTTGCGAATGTGATGACTTAAGCCGGCGGCGAGCAGTCCCAGACTGACCATGCGGTCGGCGATCATCATGTTGTGAAGGACGGTGAGTTTCTCGCGGAGAAGCTGGTCCCGCTCGCGTTGGACGATGAAGAATTCCAGCGCGCGTTTCAGCGTAGTTTCGAGCGTGGGCGGGTCCCACGGTTTGGTGACGTATTTGTAAATGGCGCCGCTGTTGATGGCCGCGATGGCCGCGTCCATATCGGCATAGGCCGTCGCCAGAATCCGGATGATGCGTGGCTGAATCTGCCGCGTCTTCTCCAGCAGCCAGACGCCCTTGTTGCCGGGCATGCGCTGGTCGGTCATCAGCACTCCCAATTCATCCTTGTGCTGCTCCACCAGCTTGAATCCGTCATCCGCCCGGGCGGCGGTCAGGATGCGAAAATGCTCCTCGAATGCCCGCGTGAAATACTTCAGCGACTTCTCTTCGTCATCCACGTAAAGGATGGCGAACTTCTTGTAATCGTAATAGTTTTCCATAACCGCGAGTCCTCCGACCAGCATCGCCCGTTTCGAGCCTCTGGCCCTCTGAAGATATTGCTAGGTTTTCTGTGGAAAGACCAACAGAAATTCTGCGAACCGGCCCGGTTCCGTCCGCACGTTGATCCGCCCGCCGCATTCCTCCACGATCCGGTAACAGATGCTCAATCCCAGCCCCATGCCTTCGCCGACGTCTTTGGTCGTGAAGAACGGATCGAAAATTTTGTCCACGTTGGCCGGATCAATCCCCGGTCCGTTGTCGCGGATCGCCACGACCGTCCGCCCGTCTTCGAGGCGGCCCTCGATTGAAATGGCCGGGGGTTCGTTCGCATATGCCTTCGTCTTCATCGCGTCCGAGGCATTTTGCAGGAGGTTCACCAACACCTGGGTTATCTTGTTCTTGTTCGCTTCGATCATCAGGTCCTCGGGAATCTGCTGATGAATCTGCACTCGATCCTTCAGCTCGTTGCCCAGAAACCGGAGCGCTGTGGTCACCACCTCGGCCACGTTGACTTCCTCCATCATTTCTGTGTTCGGATGGCTGAAGGACCGCAGATCGGACACGATGTTCTTCACGCGTTTCACGCCCTCCTCGATGTCCTTGAGGATTTCGGCGAACTCCGGCCGATGTTCCTCGGCGACGTGTTTGTTTTTGTTGCGCAGGGTGAACAGTCCGGTCGTGGCGAAGTTGAGCGGGTTGTTGATCTCATGGATGATTCCGGCGCTCATCCGACCGAGTGAGGCGAGCTTCTCCGCCTGAACCAGCTGCACCTCGGTTTCCTTGAGTTGGTCGATGGTGGATTCGAGAACCTGGTTTTGCCTGGCGAGCTTGCGTTGCAGTTGATGGGACTCGATCAGGTTCTTGACCCGCACGTGCAATTCGGTCGTGGAAAACGGTTTGGACAGAAAGTCGTTGGCGCCGGCCGAAAGTGACGCCAGCTTGGTCTCCTCGTCCGCCCGCGCCGTCAGCAGGATGATTGGAATGTTCTGGGTGGAGGTGCGTTCCCGGATTTCGCGGCAGGCCTGCAAGCCGTCCTTTTCCGGCATCATCATGTCCAGGAGAATGATCTCGGGTATGAACTGCGCGGCTTTTTCTATCGCCTGCTGACCGTCCACCGCTTCAATCACGTTGTAATGGCGGCTGAGCTGTGATTTCAAAAAGCGCAGCATATCCGGCTCGTCGTCCGCCACCAGAACACTGGGGCGATCGCGAGCGCCGGCAGTCTCCACCGGGCGCACCGCTTCCTGCACCGGCGTCAACGCGGGGAACAACTCGGCGCGGCGATACAAGTTGGCAAGCCACTCCTCCGAGGCCACGGTGCTGGCGGCCGGCGCTTGTTCGTACGCCTCGACGGCTTCCGCAGTGGCCTCCGCAGGCGCCTCCCGTTTGGGTTCGGCTTTCTCGCAGGGGAACCGCACCGTGAACGTCGTTCCTTTGCCCTCTTCGCTTTCCACACTGACCGTTCCGCCTTGAACCTCCGTCAATTCCTTCACCAGCGCGAGGCCGATGCCGACGCCTTGGTACTTCCGGCGGGCGGAGCCATCCGCCTGCCAGAACCGGTCGAAAACATGCGGCAGATTCTTTTGCGAAATGCCCATGCCCGTGTCTTTCACCAGAAGAACGAATTCATCGCCTAGTTTTTCCGCGCGCAAATCCACCCGCCCTCCTGCCGGCGTGAATTTCAGGGCGTTGAACAACAAATTGAGCAGAATCTTTTCGAGTTTGTCGCGATCCGCAAGAACCGAGACCAGCTCTGGAGCAACCCAGGTTTCGAGCCTGATCCGTTTGTCGTCGGCGACCTGTCGCGCGGCGCTGGCCAGGCCTTTGAGGAAGTCGGACAGCTCCAGCGGCTCGCGCTTGACCTCCATGCGGCCCGACTCCAGGCGCACCAGATCGAGCAGATCGTTAATCAACTTCAGCAGACGCATGCCATTCGAGTGCATCGTCGTCAGCAGGCCGCGTGTTTCCGGGTCCGTAACCCGGCCGTGCTGGTGCAGCATGGCTTCGAGCGGCGCCAGGAGCAACGTGAGCGGTGTGCGCAGCTCATGGCTGATGTTGGCGAAGAACCGGCTCTTGATCTGGTCAAGCTCGGTGAGCTTGCGGTTGGTTTCTTCCAGCATTTGTTTGTTCTTGTCCAATTCGTAGCGGAGGGCGAACTCCCGGAAACGCAGGCGGCCGTGAACAAAGCTACCGGTGACCGCGATAATACCCGTTAGCATGAGGAAGTAGAGGTTGTTGACGAACAAACCGACGTTGTAGTGCGACCCGGTGCGGAAGCAAGCAAGACAGTAAATAACCACGACCAGAAGCACAGCTATGAGGCTTTCGCGGAAAGTCCAGTTCAGTACAAGCGACAAGACCAGCAACACGAGGTTCAACCCGGCGTAGTACGGCGACTCCGGCCCCTCGGTGACGTAAATCATCCAGGAAATGAAACTTGCAGGCAGCAGGAACAGCAGGACTCCTTGTGCGCGGTAGTAGCGCTGGCCTAACGGAGTTCGAAGGATCAGCCAGAACAGAGCGATCAACCCGGAACAAAGCAGTCGAAGTTTAAAAAACTCCGCAGCGTGCGCAGGATACACCCAGCGATCGAGCAAACAGCCTGCAGGCATAAGGATGATCCCCAGAATGCAGGCAGCGTTGAAGTTATTTGTGGCAAGATGCCGCTCATAGTCTTCGTACGCCTTCCGTATCTCGTCCTGAATATGGACTGTCTTGTCAGCCATGCCGAGGTTTTCGGACTTCGATAAAGTGATTCACTCCGGTGTCGTCGCACTTGAACGTCGCATCCAGGGGAGTGGGTGCCTCCGGGAGCAACGCCGCCGCCTGTTTCCTGTCGCGGTAGATCAAATGCCAATCCAACACGAATTCGAGCATGTGGCGAAACGGTTTGCAGTCCACCACGTTGGTCGCAAGCACCAACCCACCTTCGGCGATCCATTCGTAAAACACTCGAAACAACTCTTTACAGACTCGATCGGATAGATAATCGAATAAGCCTGCGCAATAGATGAAATCAAATTTGATATTCTTGCCTGGCTTGTTGGCCTCCTTGAGCAGCCGTTGCACTGACTTTTTTTGAAGATCGATCCGTGTGCTGCGCCCGTGGCTGGTGCGCGCCTCCCCCAGAACCTTGGCGGCATGATCAAGCGTTTCGTCGTTGAAGTCGAAGAGCGTGAACTCCGCGTTGTTCGACAAAGTGTGGTCTAAAAACCTCTGGATTTCGCGGGCCGGGCCAATGCGCTTTGGACGGCCATTGTTCGAGCAACCAAAGATTCATCGCTTTCGCGAACAAGGTGCTTCCTTCGAGCGGATCGCGCGTGATCATGTTTACCATTTCGTAATCTCCCGCGTATCCGAGCGGCTTCGAATATGCCCGATATCCGAAGGGCGAGCAAAGAAACAGCGATCGAAGCTGCCGCTGGGCTAAACTTTGATGCGCCGGACGCAACTCTGGTTCCACGTCGCCAACGATCTCTTCGAACCGCTCATGCAAAGCGTCAATCGTCGCGACAATTCGGTCACCTACTTTAGACAAGACCGTACGCGAAATGTCGCCGCGATCTCCGTCCGGCAAGGCGCGAATGCCCAATTCCATCTCGTCCAACCAAAGACGCAAATCGGCCAGGAGTGTCTGCAGATCGGCAACGACAGCTTTGAACTCAGGGCGGACTTTGTAGTACCTTTGCCACCGATGAAGGAAATTCTGAAACTGGGTATTTGTATCTCCGAGTGGCTCATGCGCTGAGACCATAACCGCGTCCAGACCGGATTCATCGAGCGACACCTCACAGATCAACGTTGGTCCTGCATTGACCAGGTTCCGGACAACCGCTCGTCCGGTGTACCTGGGGAGATCATCGACGATAATCTTGAAGTTGTTCAAGACTTCCGAAGTGCGCAGCACCGCGGATGGCAAGTAGTGTTCGAAGGCCACAACGTGGCGCGTTATCCGCAATACACTGCCACGGATTTCAACACCTTGGTCGGTCTCAAAGGCAACCAAGCCGCTGCTAAATTCGGATCCTGTCATGTGGCTTCACTGAAATTCGTCTGAGTATTCGTGCACAATTCGGATCGACAATTTCTGAAATCCACGATCTACCAGCCGTACCGTCAAAAGCTGGTGCATCACACCAACAACCTTTTTAACATATAACAGAACGTCCCCGGTTCTGGATAGAACATTTCAAATGCCAGGACGCTACCCGATAGGGTTGGCTCCGGAATTGGGGTTTCGACCCACAAGTTGTTCGGCTTATTTGCTTGCATCCACGTTGCGAACTTGAAATAAGCGAACTCCATGAGACCTCACAAGGAACGTGTAGGCTTCGCGGGATCCGTCTCCCTTTCTCACTCCAACGTCAACCGGGATCGCTCGTGCGCAGCTTTGACTGCTCTGGTGATGAGCGTGGGAGTTTGTGTTCGCACTTGCGCCGAAGGTTTCAGAAATCCCCCTGCCGGCGCGTTTAACCTCGGTCGCGCGGGCGGCAGAATCGCTCAAATCGACGATTCCTCCGCCGTCGCGCAGAATCCAGCCAACCTGATGGACTTGCAGGGTCCGGATTTCGTGGTTGCTCCGAGCGTGGTTTATATTCACGTCGATTACAAGTCGCCTTCCGGTGCGACTGCCGAAACGAAGCTGCCTTGGAAGCTGTTGCCAAACGGATTCGCGGCCCTGCCGTTCATGGAAGGAAAATTCGCCGTGGGACTAGGGATCACGACTCCTTATGGCCTTTCGAACGAATGGGACCAGAAGGGTGCTTTCGCCGACATGG
>QHNT01000044.1 GCA_003218515.1 Verrucomicrobiota bacterium
GACGGGACTATTGGTTTCCGCGCTCAGTCGAAACGGTCGACGCGCCTTTTTGACAACGGGATTTATTGTTGCGCTGGCGGCGGCCAGTCCATTGGTCTGGGGTTATGCGATTGCCAAAACTCTCACCCTTTCCATTGCGCTGGTGCCGAGCCCGACGCACGCGTTGATCCTCGTCTTTGAAAATAGATTTCTGGCGGCGAGCGGAGATTTTTGGCAGTCATGGTTTGGCCTGCTGCTCTTCTGCGTCGGTCTGCTCGCGCTGGCCAGCGTCTTGTTGCCTCGCGCCTGGCAGGAGCAACCGGACGAAAGCCGCCTGAAACGCGCCATTGACAAGAGCTGGCTCGGACAGCGGGTCGTGTGTTCCAGGTCGGCCCGCCGACGCGAGAAATTGCTCGGCAAAAACCCCGTTTTTTGGCTGGCGGAACGTACGGCGTTGAATCCCGTTGCCGTCGGCGTGTTCTGGTGGGGGTGCCTGGGGCTTTGGGTAATTGGCCTGCTCGAACTGCGGAAGATTTCCGTTCCGCCGGAGGCTCTTTTTCTGACCGTTTACGCGCTGCACGCCGCGATGAAATGCTGGGTGGCATGGGAAGCGGGCCGGCGATTTGCGGAAGACCGCCGCAGCGGCGCGCTTGAACTGCTGCTCGTCACGCCGCTGAGCGAGCGCGCGATTCTGGCCGGTTGGCTGACGGGGTTGAAACGGCGCTTCGCCGGGCCAGTCGCCATGCTGTTGAGCCTCGATTTTTTGCTGTGGTGGGCCGGCGCCGACGGCGGTTGGCTGCTGGCAATGCTCGTCGCCACCGGATTGTTCATGGCCGATTGCTACACGCTCTGCTGGGTCGGCTTGTGGAAAGGACTGACGGCAAGAAGTTCAACGCGCGCTTATGTCGAGACCCTCAGCCGCGTGCTGGTTCTTCCCTGGTTGACGTTCTTTGGAGCGGTGGGAATTTCCGGACTGGTTTTCGATCTGACTGATCTCCCATCAGCCTTTGGCTGGCTGGTGTTTCTTTGGTTTGTCATCGGGTATGTTCTGGACTTTGCTTTCTGCCTCTGGAGCATCCACAAGTTAAGCCAGGATTTGCGTCTGGTCGCGGCGCAACAGTTCGAGCCGCGGCGCCGGCGCTTCTCCCGCTGGCTGCCGTTCAAACCCAAAACCGCGCCAGCGAGGGACGAGCGCTTGCAATCGTTAGCCGCCTAGTCACGTCTTAACATCCTGGCGTTCCCAGGTTCGGAGTTGGCCGGCTTTTCTTTTCCTTTTGCCTTTTGCCGTGCGCCCCGGTAAGCAGACTGTGTGACTCCGGCAGCTCCCAGCCTGCTGCTCCTGGTCCCCGCTTACAATGAGGAGAAGCGGATCGAGCCGACGTTGCGCGAATATGCGGAGTACTTTCGCCGGAATTACAACGGCAAATTCCAGCTCGTGGTCGTGCTCAATGGCTGCCGCGACGACACTTTGGGAGTCGTGAATCGCGTCGCAAGGGATTTTCCGGAAATCAGCGCGTTGAATTTTCCCGACCCGATTGGCAAAGGCGGCGCGCTCATCGAAGGCCTGAAGCTGGCGCCGAACACCGACTTGATCGGCTACGTGGACGCCGACGGCGCGACCGGGCCACAGGCCTTTCTCGAACTCGTACACCTGACCGCGCAGGCTGATTGCGTCATCGGCTCGCGCTGGCTCCCGGGCGCGGTGTTGCATCAGAGCCAGCCGTGGCTGCGCCGTTTTTTCAGCCGCGTGTTTCACGCCGTCGTCCGGGTGCTCTTCTGGAGTATGAACATCGCGGACACTCAGTGCCCGGCCAAGGTGATGCGGCGGGCGGCGGTGGAGAAGATTCATTCGGCCTTGCGCATCGCCGATCTCGCTTTCGATGTGAACCTGCTTTATTCGCTGAAGCGGGAAAAGTTACGCATTCTCGAAGTGCCGACCGAGTGGACGGACAAAACCGGCTCAAAAGTCACGCAGTCCCTGCTGCGGAACTCGCTGGTGATGTTTTTGTCCGTGGTGCGGCTCTGGTTGATTTACAAGCCATTTTACCGCTGGCTGCGACCATTGCGCCCGCTGGAGACGTGGCTTTACCGGAAGCTTCGCGCGCCCGTTCCGTTGCTCGGACCGCAAGCGCCGGGTCCGAAGCGCGAAGTCCGAGGCACGAAGTCCAGTCTCTCACGCTAAAACCGGACGGATGACCTCGGTGTCCGCGTTAGTTAGATTCGGACGCTGGATGCGCGGCCTTGGGCCTTGTCCCGCCACGTGAACCACGCCGCAACGCCGAACAACAGGAGGCTGAAAGACCCAAGCGTTTGCAGCACGGATCTGAAGGCCCGCAATTGTTCCATCGCCGGCAGGCGCGGTTTCAACACTCCCAGCGCCAGGCCGTAACCCAGCGCGGCCAGGACCAGCCACGGCACAATGGCGAACCGCTCGCGCGCGAGCAGATTGACCACCAGCACGTTTGCCAGCACCAGCGGCAACAGGCACCAGGCGAACCAAGGCACGAGCGGCGCGGCCTCCCAATATTTCGGGTTGCTGAAGTAGATGATGCGCAGCGGCAGCTCCGGCAGCAGGGTGCAGGCCAGAGCGGCGACGCTTCCCAGCAACGCTGTCGCGCCCAGCGCCTGCCGCAGCGCACGCGTGTCTTGCGTGAGCGCCATGCTGCGCACGACCTTGGGGAACATCACGGACGCCAGAGGCGTGGTGAACGTCACCAGCGCGAGGCCGATCATTGCCGCGGGCATGTAAAGCGGAGTCTGGCTTGCGGAAAACACGCTTTGCACGAACACGACGTCGGCATTGCTCATGAATTGCACGACGCCGATCCCCAGTGTCAACGGCACCACGCGCCGCAGCCACGGCCGCCATTCCATTCGCTCGCCTGGCGCGACCAGCAGATAACGAATCAATCCTGCGCCAACCAGAAAGGAAACGCCCTGCCCGATGAGCGCGCCGCTCATGCCGCCGGCGGCCTGTCCGCCGAGCAGGAGAATGACAGCGATTGCCGCCAGCCGGCACGCGCCATCGAGAATCAACACCCAGCCGAGTCCGAGGAAGTTTTGCAATCCTTGAAGGACGCCTTTCACAATCGGCGACCAGAGCGAGGCGAGGCCGAGGAGCACCGTCATCCAGAGCGCGGCAGGATTGGTGATTTTGAGGAGGGCAATCCAATGATTTCGTCCCAGAAATGCGACGACGACCATGAACAACCAAATGACAAGGGTCGCGCGCAGCGCAGCGCGAACGGTTTGCGCGAGCAGGCGGCGCTGCTCGTCAGTCACCGCCGCGGCGGTTTGTTGCGCGAAGACAATTTGCATTCCGGCAGACGGAATGCTCATCAGCAGAAAGACACGGAGCAACGCAAACCAGACGCTGTATTCCTCCTTGGTCATCCAACGGTTGGCCACCACCTGAGTCGCCGTCATGAACACGCCGCCGCTTACCGTGGCGATGATCAGCCAGCCGCTCTGGCGGAAAAACGTCGTGTGACTCTCAGCTGCGCGCGCCGGCGCCGGACCGGTGACAGATTTCGTGCTCAAGTGCGGCACTGCTGTTGCTGGATTTTCTCGACGAAATCAATGGCTTTTTTGCTGATGGCACTCCAGTCGAGTTCCGACTGGACGCGCCGACTGGCGGCGCGTCCCAGGCTGCGCCTGCGATCCAACGGTTCGGCGAGCCAGCTCAAAATCTGTTGGCCGAAGCTTTCGCCGTTGAATTCAGAAAAGCGCACAGCCGGTTCGTCGCCGAAGTAACGCCGCGCGCTGTTCAACGGCGTGCTGACCACGGGCAGGCCGAGGCCGAGGTATTCAACAATTTTCGCGACAAACGCGCAATGCGTGCCGGTGGATTCTTCGTAGGGCACGATGCCGAGCGAGGCGCAGGAGAGATGCCGCGCGATTTCCGCGTAAGGCACGAAGCCGGTGCATTCGATCTGGAGACCAGAGACAGCCATTGCCGCACGCTGCCGAAACTTCGTCAACGCCGGCGTCTGTTGGCCGACAAACTTGAATTTCGCTTCCGGCCGGCTGCGAACGACGCGGGCGATCGCCTCCAATGCGATGCCGCCCAGGTGATGATGGTCGAACGAGCCGTGCATTACGACGACAGGTTGTTTCCCGTTGGATCCCGCCGACTCGGATAATGGAAAAAGTTTCGCGTCGTAGCCGTAGTAAATCGGCTGAATGCGCTCGCGCGGATATCCGGCGTTGGCAAAATAATCGGCGAGCACATCGGAAACCGTCATGACGCCATCCGCACGGTAACGATTGGGCAGCGAAAGCTCGAAACGTTCGAGAGCCTTGATGAATGCGCGCGGCGCAAGGTAGCGCGGCCAGGTTTCCATGAAACCGGTCAGGTAATCCAAGAAATTCATCACGACCGGCACCCGCACGCTTTGTTTGAGCCGTCCGGCCGCCACGGCGGAAATGGCGTGTTGTGAGAAAACCTGATCGAACCGGATGCCTCGCGCCGCGCGCTCAACCATGCGTTGGAGAAAAAAAGGGTAGGCGAGATATTTGAAACTGCGCAGCGACGTGTAGCGGCCCATCGGCCAGCTCTCGAAAGGATGCAGTTCGATACCAAACTTCCTTTTTGCCGCGTCGGTGTCGGGAAACCGCGGGCAAAAGAGATGGACTTCATGGCCGCGCCGCACCATTTCCTGCGCCAGATAAACCGCCTCGGCGGAGCCGCCTCCGGACGGCGGATAAAACGGTTCGTGAGTTAGAAAGGCGACGCGCATCTAATAGGGCCGGGCTCTCCTGGCCATGAACCACCCCTCTCTCGGCCTTCGGCCACCCTCTCCCCGCAAGGCGGGGAGAGGGCAGGGAGAGGGGAGACCCGGGAGAGGTTCAAGGGCGCAAGGCGCAATAAAAATTCGGGAAATTCTCTCCAAGCCCCAGGCAAGCTCCGCCTTCCAGGCTCCCAAAGGGTGCAAGCAACCGCGTGAGTATCCGTTTGGACCTGGAGGCCTGGTCATACGTTGGTGTTCGGGGCTTGGGATTTGGAATTTTCGTCCTGTCAGGGCAGCGATTGAAGGAAACGCAAGAGCATCCGCGTGCCCTGCTCCAGTTGGCGCAGCGAAATCCATTCGTCCGCCGTGTGGGCCTGTGCGATGTCGCCGGGACCGAACACCACGCTGGGAATGCCGCCGCCGGCCAGCACCGCGGCGTCACAAAAATAGTCCGCGCCGATGGGTTTTGCCTGGCCGACGTTGGCCAGAAATTGTTTCACCAGCGGCAGCTTCGAATTCGTTTCCAGCGGCGGGCAAGGAGCGTTGCGAACGTTCAACAATTTCGCGCTTAGCTTGTGCTTTCGCAGCAGCGACTGGATTTCGCGCCGCACACGGGCTTCGGTTTCGCCGGGAATCGTGCGTCGGTCGATGCTGATGCGACAGCGATCGGGGACGATGTTAGGCTGCGAGCCGCCCGCGATGCTACCGACGTTGATCGTCGGATGACCCAGGAGCGGATGGGCGCGTTTACGGAGAGCAGTGGCGTAGTCCGTCTCGAACAAATCGACGATGCGCGCCATGGCATGAACGGCGTTGCGCCCCAGTTCCGGTCGCGCGCCGTGCGCTGCTTTGCCGCGCCTCTCCAACTGCAACCACAAATCACCTTTGTGCGCGGTGACGATCTGCAACCGAGTTGGCTCGCCGACAATCGCGAGATCGGCCTTGAATCCTTTGGCCACCAGCGCGCGCGAACCGCCCTGCCCGTTTTCCTCGTCCGCCAGACCGGCGAACACAATTTCGGTTTGTCCGGGCCGTCGCGCGGATCGGGCAAGTTCAGTCAGCGCGGTCAACATCGCGGCCACGCTGCCTTTGGTATCGCACGCGCCCCGACCGTGCAAACGGCCATGCTTTTCCCGCGGTCGAAAAATTTCCGGCGATTCGCCGCCGACGGTGTCCAGGTGGGGCGCCAACAGGATTCGTTGACGTGTCTTGCCCCAAGGAGCAAGCCGGGCAAGCAAATTGGCGCGAAGGGGAAAAACCTCCTGCACTTCCACGTCCAGTCCGGCGCGCGCGGTGATGGCGGCGAGAAAATCGGCCACGCGCTGCTCGCCCGCGCGCGGATCGCCTGGGGGCAAAAAGGCGGGGTTCACGCTCGGAAGCGCGATGAGTTCGCGAAGAAGTTTGGCGGCCTGGCTCATGTTCGTCCCTGCAGAAACCACTCTATAAAAAGGCGCATCCCTTCTTCAATTTTGATCCTCGGATAATAGCCGAGCATTTTCTCCGCCTTGGAAATGTCCGCGAACGTGATCGGCACGTCGCCCGGTTGCGGCGGCTGGCGGTCGATGATCGCCCTTTTGCCGAGGTGCTTTTCCAGCAGTTCGATGAGGCGGCTCAGGGTGACGGTTTGCGATTCGCCGAGGTTGAAGATTTCGTAGCCGAACTCCTTTTGCGTGCAGGCGATCACGCCGTCCACGGTGTCGGTCGCGTAGGTGTAATCGCGCGCGGTCGAGCCGTCGCCGAAGACGGGAATCGGCTTCCCCGCGCTGATGAGCCGGGCGAATTTGTGAATCGCGAGGTCGGGCCGCTGGCGCGGGCCATAGACGGTGAAGAAGCGGAGCATCGCGATGTCCATGCCGTAGACGTGATGATAAACGTGGCCGAGCGCTTCGCACGCCAGCTTGCTGGCGGCGTAGGGTGAAATGGCGGAAAAAATGGGGTCGCTCTCGGAGAACGGCACCTTCGAGTTAACGCCGTAAACCGAAGAGGACGACGAGACGGTGATTTTCTTCACGCGGTTGAGCCGCGCGGCTTCCAGCAGGTGAGCCGTCCCTTCGACATTGACGCGCTGATAAAGTGCAGGTTGTTCCAGGCTGGGCCGCACGCCGGCGCGGGCGGCCAGGTGGACAATCTGGTCAAATTTGACGCCGCCGAGCAGGTTATCGAGACAGGCACGGTCGGTGAGATCGCCCTGAGCAAAAGTGAATCGTTTGGACTGCGTTTGGAGGTCGCGGACGTTGGCGAGTTTGATTTTCGGATCGTAGAAATTGTTCAAATCATCGAGGGCCCAAACCGCGTGGCCATCGCGCAACAGCCGCTCGCAAACGTGATAGCCGATGAAGCCCGCGCCGCCCGTCACCAGAAAATTCATGAGCGGATGATGAAGCGCCGGGTTCCGGGTTCCAAGTTGCAAGTTTGTCGGTTGAGCGGCCGTTTTTGTTGGTGTTGATTCGCGCGATTCGCGGAGAAT
>QHNT01000045.1 GCA_003218515.1 Verrucomicrobiota bacterium
TTCACTGCCATAAGTCTCGAGCATGTCGATGGCGCGCGCGGGCGAGCATTTCGATTCCGGATAAAGCGTCATGCCGGCCCAGAACCCGGCGTCGAGGACCCGTTTGATCGTGTGTTCCTCCACGTGATCGATGATGACGCGATCGGGTTGGACGCGTTGGTCGCTCTTGATCACGTCCACGATGAGGCGCGTGCCCTTGAGTTTGTCTTCGAGGTGCGGCGTGTGGACGAGGATCATCTGGTTCTGGCGCGCGGCGAGGTCCACGTGCATTTCGAGCACCTTCATTTCGTTGCGCGAGTTTTTGTTCAATCCGATTTCGCCAATGCCCAGCACGTTGGAGCGATCGAGGAATTTCGGGATGAGCGCGACGACCTCCTCGGCGAGTTGCACGTCCTCGGATTCTTTGGGGTTAATGCAAAGCCAGCAGAAGTGCGGCAGGCCGAACTTCGCGGCGCGCTTCGGCTCGTAATCCGTGAGCTGGCAGAAGTAGTCGTAAAAACCGTTGACGCTGCTGCGGTCGTAGCCGGCCCAGAAAGCGGGTTCGCAAACGCAGGCGCAGCCGGCGGTGACCATGTCGATGTAATCGTCAGTCACG
Organism: Verrucomicrobiota bacterium; assembly: GCA_003218515.1. Classification (GTDB taxonomy): domain Bacteria; phylum Verrucomicrobiota; class Verrucomicrobiia; order Limisphaerales; family AV2; genus AV2. The sequence goes on from QHNT01000045.1 coordinate 596, forward strand.
CGACTGACCATGTGACCGTGAGGCTCGATGTAGCGCATTGCAGAGGTTGATGGTTGAGAGTTGATGGTTGATGGTTGACACAGTAGCCGCTATTCAACGTTGTGCTTCGAGGAGAGAATTGCGGAGGCCGCTTAACATCTTGCCCTGCTTCTCGGCAGCGGCATAAAGACGCTGAAACTGTTCTTCCGTCAGGAACCCTTGACGGCGACCGATGAATGATTGCGAGACGACTTCAAACAAAGAGCCGGTTCCAATCTCGACGAATCGCGCGAAATCGGGCCGTGAGCTCCGAGAACTGCCTCCTGCCAGATTGGATGAAATCGACACCGCTGCCCGTCGCATCTGATTTGTAAGGCCAAAACGCTCGTCGGCAGGGAATCCACGAGTCAAATTGTAAACCAAATCCGCGAACTCGATCGCTTCCTGCCAAGTCTCCAGTTTTTCAAAGTTAAACATGATTCTCCTCCGTATGTAGTCCATCAACCATCAACACTCAACCATCAACCACCCTTCCCGGCCACGCCCCAACCGCTCCCTTTCCCGGCGCCTTCTCAATCGGCTCGGTGGTCGGGTCGCTGAAAGCAAGCAGGACTTGCCTGGCACGTTCGGGTTTGTTGCCGTCCAGTTCGCGCAGGGCCTGGCGGAAGGCGTCGAGGCGGAAGTCGGCCTGGCCTTCGGCGCGGTCCACGCGGTCGAGAAACGCGGCCAGTTCGATGAGCTTGAACCGCGCGTCCATGAAGTAGAGGTCGAGAACTTGCTGGCGTGTCATAAGAGCTTTGTTTTGACGTTACTATAAACACTTTTTAATCGCCGACAACCCCGCCTTCCGGTAGCGGTCCATTTTGCGATGGTAGGGACGCCGCGCTGCGGCGTCACCGGCCGCGCCCAGCGGACGGGATCTCGTTATCCATTGCTTTTGCTGACATTCCGTTGCGCCGCTGAACGCGGCGCGGTCATCGCAGCGCGATGACCCTACCTTGAAATGCAAACTGTACCACCACCCGCTTTCCGGTAGCCTTGAATCTGCCAGCGGCCCCCTCACCCCTCCGAGGGTGAAGGTGTCCAAGGGCGGGTGAGAGGGAATCCCAAGGCCTTCTGGATCGCCAAAGCGGGGAGGTTCATGGAGAGGGGGAACCTCCAGCCATGAGTTGAGGCCATGAACCGTAGCAGCCGACGTAAGGAGGCTCCAACTTCCTTCGCTCAAATTAGAATGAGCCTCCTTACGTCGGCTGCTACGCAAAAAATTTGAGTAGCTTTGGAGTTTCCAGCGTATAATATAGGTCGTTGAACAACGGCAGAAACCTATGAAATTACTAAAACCAATCACCGCAGGACTCCTGATTACCGCCTACCTCGCCGCGCCCTTCACCGGGCTGGTCGCCGACAGCAAAGACGCGAAGAAGTCGGAAAAAGCCAAACCCTACGCGCTCAAAACCTGCCCCGTATCGGATGAAAAGCTGGGCGAGATGGGCGATCCGTACGTGTTCACCTACAAAGATCGCGAGATCAAACTTTGTTGCAAAGACTGCAAAAAGGATTTCGACAAGAATCCTGAGAAGTTCGTGAAGAAGATCGAGAAGGCCGAAAAGAAGACCGCGAAAAAGTAATCGCTGTCGGCTCCGTCGCGCCACACGTGAAGAAAGTTACCGCCATCCTGTTCAGTCTCCTGCTGGCTGGGGCGCAGAGTGTTTTCACGGCGAATTCGCTTTGTGCCCTGGCACCAGCCAGGGCCAGGTGCGCCTGCTCGCATTGCGACAAGCCCTCGTGTTGCGCGGCCAGGTCAGTTCCTCTTTCCCAACTGCCCGTTGCTCCTCCGGCGCGCGACGGTTCGCAACACCAATTGCATTTGCTGCCTGCGATCGTGGCGCAATTGATTTCTCTCACCGCTCCGTCCCTGGCAGAGTCTGTTGCTTCAGCTTCTCCTTCGCTGAAGGTCACTGACGTTCCGGTCTACGTGCGGAACTGCAGTTACCTCGTCTGATTTTTCCATCTCACGCCCGCAGTGTGCCTTGACACAGGCACAACTGCGTCGCGCCCCCCCTTTCACCCGTTCTCCGGGTTAGTCTTCGGCCTTTGTGCGCCGAAGTGTTTGCCGATTTTGCCGGAAGAGAACATGAAACTAAACTGGATTTGCCTGTTGATCGTCACCGCCCCGCTGGCCGCGGCCGCGGAAGTAAACAAGCCGTTCGACGCCGCCGGCCCAAGCGACACGCTGTCGCTCGACCAGGTCGTCAGCGAGGTCTTGCGCAACAATCCATCGCTCAAAGCGGCGCGTGCGAACTGGGAAGCGATGAAATCGCGCGTTCCGCAGGCGCGCGCGTGGGAGGACGCGCGCGTCGGCGTCGATGTCGAGCGAATGGGGACGACGCGCTTTGACACATTCACCGACAACGAATGGATGGCGGCGCAGGAGTTGCCGCTTTCGGGCAAGAACCGCAAGCGCGGTCAGGCCGCCGTGGCGGAAGCCGCGGCTGCTTTTGAGGAATTTCGGCGCCGCGAACTCGATCTGACGGCCCGCGCGCGCGCCGCCTGTTACCGTCTGGCCAACGCCTATGAGCAACTCGCGGTCACCGGAAAGAATCAGGAATTGCTGAAGCAATTCCTGGAAATCAGCCGCGCCAAATACGAGGTCGGGAAGCAATCGCAAGCGGACGTGTTGGTGGCCGAGACCGATCTGGGGAAGCTGCTGGAAACGCGTTTTGATATCGAACGCCAGATTTCCGAAGAGCAATCCCGGCTCAACGTGCTGATGAATCGTCCGGCGCAGGCTGCGCTGGGGCGACCCGCCGGCCTGGCGTTTGTTCCCGTCGAATTATCGCTCGACCGCCTCCAGTCGATGGCCTTGACCCATCGGCCGGAATTGCTCGCGGCGCAAAAGAAGATCGAGGCCGCCAAAGCGAGAGTTGATCTCGCCCGGCGCGAATGGATTCCTGATCCGGAGCTTCGGGTTGAAGCGCGCCAGTTCAACGGGCGGGGTGGCGGCATTCAGGAGTATGACACGGGCATCTTTTTCAAAGTGCCCTGGTTGAACCGCAAGAAATACAAGGCCGCAATCGCCGAGGCCCGAAGCCTGAAGGAGAGCGCCGAACACGAGCTCGAAGCGTTGCGGAAAGAAACGCTGGGGATGGTTCGCGATCAGTTGAAGAAGGTCGAAACCTTTCACCACCACACCGAACTGTTCCGCGACCGGATTGTTCCGTTGGCACAGCAAGCCGTCAAAGCCAACCAGGTTTCCTACGAAGCGGATAAATCCGGTTTCCTCGATCTGATTGTGGCCCAGCGCACGGCCCTCGACGCGGAGTCAATGTATTGGAGCCATTTGACCGATTACCTGGTTGCCGTCGCCGAACTCGAAGCTGCGGTCGGGACGGATCCGAAACACCAAACCGATTCCGTCGCCAAATAAAACAGGAACATCCACTATGAACACGCTGCCATCGCAAATTCTCAACCGGTTCTCCGTAATCGGTCGTCCCGTCTGGACCGCGGCATTGCTCCCCGTCCTCCTCGTCTTGTTGGCGCTCGTTGGTGTCTCGTGCAAACAACAGGGCAGTGAGACCAAGCCTTCCGACGTGGATTATTACACGTGCACGATGCACCCCTCTGTTCGGTCGCAGAAGCCCAACGACAAATGCCCGATCTGTTCGATGAACCTCGTGCCGGTGATGAAGAAGAAAACAACTGCCTCGCCTGAGCCGGCCATGGGCGAGAAAGGCCATGACCACGCCAGGATGCTCGCCGAACAAGCGATTAAAACCCAAAGCCCGGCTGCTGAGTCGCCAGGTGAGTTCTTGGTGCCCGCGGCGCGCCAACAACAGATCGGCGTGACTTACGCTACGGTTGAAAAGAAGCCTCTGCGGCACACCATTCGGACAGTCGGCCTCGTTGCTTATGACAAACAACGGCGTTGGGACTATGTCAGCCGCGTGGAGGGCTACGTGCAAAAGCTGGAAATCTCGACGCGCGGCGAACGGGTCGAGAAAGACCAGCCCTTGCTCACCATTTACAGCCCGGACCTGCTCACTACGCAGCGCGAATTTCTCGATGCGCTGCGCATGCGGGACGAGGCGAAGAAATCCGAAACGGGAGCGACTCTGGAGAGCGCGCAGCGGCTGGTGGAATCCGCCAAACGCCGGCTGACGCTTTGGAACGTCGCAGAAAACGAGATTGCGGAACTGGAGCGCTCGCGAACGGCAAAAGAAGCACTCACGCTCTATTCGCCGTTCAAGGGTGTCGTCCAGAACCTGCCCGTGGACCAGGGGAGGCGGGTGATGATCGGCGATCGCCTTGTGGATGTGGCCGATCTTTCCACGGTCTGGGTGTGGGCGGATTTTTATCAGGACGAACTGCCCATGCTGAAAAGTGGATTGCCCGTTGTCGTTACGACTTCTTCGTACCCGAACGAAAAGTTTAGCGGCACGGTTGATTTGATTGATCCGTTCATCAACGACGCCAAACGCGCCGGGCGCGTCCGCTTCATCCTTCCGAACCCCGACCTTAAACTTCGACCCGAGATGTATGTGGATATCGAGCTGAGCATGAATATGGGCGAAGCGCTGACCATCCCGGTCAATGCCGTCCTGCCTACCGGCAAACGCAACGTGGTCTTCGTGGACAAAGGCGAAGGCATGTTGGAGCCGCGTTTCGTCGAACTCGGGCGGAAATATGGCGGTGACTACGCGGTGGCGTCCGGACTGAAGGAAGGGGAGCGCGTTGTTTCCAGCGCCAACTTCCTGATCGACGCCGAAGCCAAGGTGCAGGGCGCGCTGAAAAACTGGAGTGATGGAGCGAAGGAGTGACGGAATAATGAACGCAACCCATACTCCCACACTCCCACACTCCCACAATCCGACGCTCGTTGAGCGCATCATCGAGGCCAGCGCGCGCAACGCGTTCCTTATCCTCATCCTGACCGCGTTCGGTGTCGCCGGCGGCATCTGGGCGCTCAAGCAAACGCCGCTCGACGCGATTCCCGACCTCAGCGACGTGCAGGTGATTGTTTATACGGATTGGGAAGGCCGCTCCCCCGATCTCGTCGAAGATCAGATCACCTACCCGATTTCAACGCGGTTCATCGCCGCGCCCAGGGTGAAGTTCGTCCGCGGCGAATCCATGTTTGGCAAATCCTTCGTCTATGTGATTTTTCAGGACGGCACAGACATCTACTGGGCACGCTCGCGCGTGATCGAGTATCTGAGCGCCGTGCGCGGCACGTTGCCGGAGGGCGTCAACCCCGTCATCGGCCCCGATGCAACCGGCGTGGGCTGGGTGTTTGAATACGCGCTCGTGGACAAGAGCGGCAAACACAGCCTGGCCGAGCTGCGGTCCCTTCAGGATTGGCACCTACGCTATGCGCTCGAATCGGTCAAAGGCGTGGCCGAGGTCGCGCCCGTCGTCGGGTTTGTGAAACAGTATCAGGTGGACCTCGATCCCAACAAGCTGGTCGCCTACGGCAGTCCGTTAGGCGATGTCGTCGCCCGGATCCGCATGTCTAACGCCGACGTGGTCGGAAAAATATTCGAGGTCGCCACCACCGAGTATTACGTGCGCGGACGCGGCTACATCAAAAGCATCGAGGACCTCGAGAACATCCCGCTCAAGGTCGTCAATGGCACGCCGGTCTATGTCAAAAACGTCGCCACGGTTCATCTGGGACCCGACCTCCGCCGCGGCGTTGCCGAATTGAACGGCGAAGGCGAGGTCGTGGGCGGCATCGTCGTGATGCGTTACGGTGAGAACGCGCTGCGGATCATCGATGGGGTTAACAAGAAGCTGGAGGAGATCAAGCCGTCCCTGCCCGAAAGCGTGGAAATCGTCACCACTTACGACCGCAGCGATCTGATCAAGCGTTCGATCGCGACGTTACGGGAAAAACTGATCGAAGAAAGCATCGTCGTGGCGTTGGTCTGCCTGGTTTTCCTCTGGCACATCCGTTCCGGACTGGTGGCCATCATCACCCTGCCGATTGCGATCATCCTTTCCTTCGTGCCGATGCATCGGCTCGGCCTGACCTCGAACATCATGTCGCTGGGCGGCATCGCCATCGCCATCGGCGCGATGGTGGACGCGGCCATCATCATGGTGGAAAACGCCCACAAGCATCTGGAGCACTTTCGCGAAGGGAACAGCCGCGACCCCACGCCGGCGGAGCGCGTCCACGTCATCATTGAAGCCGCGAAGAGTGTTGGCCGCCCGCTCTTTTTTTCCTTGCTGGTCATCACCGTGAGTTTCATCCCGGTGTTCTCGCTGGAAGCCCAGGAGGGCCGGCTGTTCAAGCCGCTCGCGTTCACCAAAACGTTCTCGATGTTCTTCGCTTCGCTGCTCGGCGTGACCCTCGTCCCGGTGTTGATGGTCCTGTTGATTCGCGGCAAAATCACGCCGGAGATCAAAAATCCGATCAACCGCTTCCTTATCTGGATTTATCAGCCGTTCGTGCATTTCGTGCTGCGCTTCCGCTGGCTGACGCTGATCGGAGGCTGTCTTGTAGTCGCTTGGGTATTTTATCCGTGGCGTGCAACGGTGACCCATCGTTTGCAAAAGTCCGGGACCACCGCGCTCGCAAACTTCAGCGAGAAGTATCTCGACCCCTTGTTTCCTTATCAGAACCTCGGGAAGGAGTTCATGCCGC
>QHNT01000001.1 GCA_003218515.1 Verrucomicrobiota bacterium
TCGCTGCTTTCTAGTGAGGCTCTACCCGCGCAGGCTCAAGTCCCACAGCAACCGGGTGCGGGGCCGGCGCCCGGAACCCAATCCTCCAAAGGGGCGTCTGACCTCTTCGAACTACCACCAGTAAAACCAACGCGGAACGAAATATCAGTTTCCGGCGACTATCTCTTCGGACAGGGGACCGTGACGTTTCCAGAGTTATTTTCATTGCGAAATTCTGGTTTTGCTCTGGGTAGTTCGCCCGGCGTCGGTATCGCTGACCGAAAGTCCGACTATATCGGGGCCACGATATCTTATTCTTTTGGTCAGGCATGGTACCTCGACTTATCTTATGCGCGTGGCCGCTCCAGCGCGACTGGACCCGTCCGCTTTCCTAATGTTATAGGCGACCCCCCCTTGGACTTGACTACTACCTTCACTATCGATGACGATTGGTATCAAGCTTACGTACGATACACTTTCCCGGCATTGCGGTTCACACGACTTTCCGCCTATCTACGAGCGGGCGTCAGTTTCGTTCAAGCAGATCTACATGCCATAAACACCAGGCCACCGCCGCTCGGTGGATTCTATGAGCAAACGGATCGAACCGAAGACATCCTCGGAAACGTTGGGTTTGGGCTCGTTTATTTTGTTTACAGGGACAACCGCGCCAAACTCGGTCTGCAACTGGAGGGAGAAGGCTTTTACGGTCACCGCTCTCAAGACAGCCGTGAGGACTTACACAGCTTTGACCTCTACCCCATTCTGAATGCCAGAATTGACAATAATCTTTACGGCGGACTCGGGCGATCCACAGTCCGTTTTGAATACGCCTTGGGACGTCGCGGAGTGTTCAAGCTTACTGCCGACGCCGGCATGGAAGTCAAATACACACGAATTCAGTATTCGGATTTTGGCATCGGGACTCGCGACGAATTGCTGTGGGGACCTTACGCGAAGATTGGATTGAAGTACTCTTTTTAGTCAACTTAGGGAATCGGAATGGATGCGAGAACGAATATCGACGCGCATCACGATTTCCAACCACCGCCGAGCGAGCGGTAGAGCGCGATGGCGTTGAGCAGGCGTGCGGCCTGAAACTGCAAAAGATCCTGCTGCGCAGCGTAAAGATCCCGCTGCGCGAGGAGAACATCTACGTAGCTGTCCACGCCCTGTCGATAACGCGCATACGTGATGTCAAAGCGTTTTTGCTGGGCGTTCAGCAAAAGTTCCTGCGCCTTGAGTTTTTCGTCGAGAATGGATCGGATGGCCAGCGCGTCCGCCACTTCGCGGAACGCGGTTTGAATGGCTTTTTCGTAGTTGGCGATTTCGATTTTTCTGCTGACTTTTGAAACGTCGAGTTTCGCCCGCGTGCTGCCAACATCGAAAATGGGAACGGTCAACTGCGGGGAAAAGCTCCACGTCTCGGATGGGCCGGTGAACAAATCCGTGAGCTTGGCGCTGGCAGTTCCGGCCGAACCAGTGAGCAGGATGCGGGGGAAAAATGCAGCCCTCGCCGCGCCGATGTCCGCGTTGGCTGCTTTCAAGGTGTGTTCAGCCGCAAGTATGTCAGGGCGGCGCTGTAATACCTCGGACGGAACCTCGGCGGGCAAATCCGTGAGGAGATGCTGTTGTTGGAACGGCTTGCCGGAAGGAAGATCATCCGGCAATGGCTGGCCTACCAGCAGAACGAGCGCGTTTTCTGATTCCGCCAGGAGCTGCAGGAAATTGGCCGAGTTCACGCGGACGGTTTGAACCTGCCCTTCCGCGGTGCGCAGTTCCAGTTCCGATGCCGCCCCCACTTGGAAGCGACGTTTGATCAAATTGTACGACTCCTGAACGGCTTCCAGCGTTTGATTCGCGATGGCTTTGGCTTTCAGTAAACGCAGTTGCGTCAAATATTCCGTCGCGACTTCGGACACGAGCGCGATTTGGACGCTCTTGCGCGCTTCATCGGAGGTGAAATATTTTTCCAGCGCCTCCTTTTTGAGGCTTCGCGCACGACCAAAAAGATCCAGCTCATAGGCTGCGCCAACATCCAGGTTATAGGTCGTAAGGGTTGTGCCTCCGTTGAACGCGGTAACGGCACCTGAGAATCTCTGGCGAGTGAGGCTTGGGTTGCCTTGAACGCCGGGGAAAAGTCCTGCGCGTTGAATACGATACTGCGCGCGCGCCTCCTCGACCCGCAATGTAGCGACCCGGAGGTCGCGATTATTCTCCAATGCCAGGCTGATCAAACTTCTCAATCGCGGATCATCGAAGAAATCGCGCCAATCCATGTCGCTTGCCGCGGCGTTGGTCGCCTTGCTTTGCGTTGAACCACCGGGCCAGGAGCTGCTCACCGGCGCGGGCGGCCGATCATATTTGGGAATCATCGTGCAACCGCCCAACAGCGTTCCCAGGCTGAGAAGATAGAGGCGGCGCTTGTTCATACGATGGGCTCCTGGCTGCCCCCGGAAATATCGGTTCCGGGTTCTGGAATTGGAGCAGATTTCGACCGCAAACTGAAAATGGTCCGAACGACGACGTAAAATACCGGGATCAAAAACAGTCCCAGCGCGGTGGCGGCGAACATTCCGCCGGCCACGCCTGTGCCAATGGCGTTGCGGCTCGCAGATCCGGCGCCGACGCTCAGGGCGAGCGGCATCACGCCCAGGATGAACGCGAACGACGTCATCAGGATGGGTCGCAGCCGCAGGTGCACCGCTTCAAGCACTGCTTCTATCAAACCTTTACCTTCGGCCTGAAGGTCCTTCGCGTATTCAATAATCAGAATCGCGTTTTTGGTCGCGAGTCCGACAATGGTCAGCAATCCGACTTTGAAATAAACATCGTTCGGCAAACCGCGCAGCTTCGTCGCGAGCAACGCGCCCAAAACACCGAGCGGCACGACGAGAATCACGGACAGCGGAATGGACCAGCTTTCGTAAAGCGCGGCCAGGCAGAGAAACACGACGAGCAGCGAAAGCGCGTAGAGCATCGGCGCCTGCGAACCGGACAGGCGTTCTTCGTAGGATTGGCCGGTCCATTCGTAACCGATTCCAGCGGGTAATTTTTTCGCCATCGCTTCCATGGCGTCCATTGCTTCGCCGGTGCTTTTACCGCGAGCTGCCGACCCAATGATTTCGTAAGACGGAAAGCCGTTGTAATTTTGCAACTGCGGCGAACCATAAATCCATCTCACGGTCGTGAACGTGGAAAGCGCAACCATCGTCCCGGTGCGATTGCGCACATAAACATTCTTAACGTCGTCGGGCGACATGCGAAACGGCGCGTCGAGCTGGACCAGCACCCGCTGGACGCGATTTCCGTTGATGAAATTGTTTACGTAAGTGGACCCGAAAGCGGTTTGCAGAGTGGTGTTGATGTCCGCGGGCGAAACACCGAGCGCATTGGCCTTTTCTTCGTCCAGATCGATTTTCAATTGTGCGGCATCTTCCAGACCTTGCACGCGCACGCCGACGACCACCGGGTTGTTCGCGGCCATTTCCAAAAGTTGATTTCGCGCGGCCAACAATGTTTCGTGGCCGAGTCCCGCAAGGTCTTGCAGTTCCAGGTCGAACCCGGTCGAGTTGCCCAATTCATTGATGGCCGGCGGATTCAACGGAAAAATAATCGCGTCTTTGATCGAAGAAAACTTTGCAGCCGCGCGCGCAATCACGGCCTGAACCGTGTGTTCGGCGCCTTTGCGCGTGTTCCAATCCTTGAGCCGCCCGAACGAAAGCGCGGAGTTTTGCCCGCGCCCATTGAAACTGAAACCGGCGACGGTGATGAAGCTTTCGATTTCCGGCTGTTTCAAAAAATAATCCTCAACCTGCCGAAGAACTGCGTCCGTTCGTTCCTTTGTCGCGCCGACCGGCAATTGAATGTTGGTGATGAAATAACCCTGGTCCTCCGCGGGCAAAAACGAGGAAGGCAGGTTCACATAAAGAACGCAGACCAGGCCAATGACCAGCACATACACCGCCATGGAAATTGGATTGTGTTGCAAAATCCCCGCAACCGACGATTGATAGCGCGTCGTGGATTTGGCGAAAGCTCGATTGAACCAACCGAATAATCCGCGCTTCTCGTGTTTGTGCCCTTTGGGAATTAGTTTCAACAACGTCGCGCACAATGCCGGCGTCAGCGACATTGCGAGGAAAACCGAGAATAACATTGACGACACGAGCGACAAGGAAAACTGGCGGTAAATCGTTCCGACCGAGCCGCTGAAAAATGCCATCGGAATAAAAACCGCCGTGAGCACGAGCGTGATTCCGACGAGCGCGCCGGTGATTTGCTTCATGGCTTTGCGCGTCGCTGCGAGCGGCGAAAGACCTTCCTCGGCCATGATGCGTTCCACGTTTTCCACGACGACGATGGCGTCATCGACGAGAATGCCGATCGACAACACCATTCCGAACATCGTCAGCACGTTGATGGAAAATCTGAACGCGAGCATGGAAACGAAGGTGCCGAGCAGCGCGACCGGAACCACAATCGTCGGGATGAGCGTCGCGCGAATATTTTGGAGAAACAAATACATCACGAGAAAAACCAACGCGACGGCTTCAACCAGCGTTTTGAGAACTTCCTCGATGGAAATTCGCACGAAGGTTGAGGTGTCCAGCGGATAATCCACACGCACCCCTGACGGGAAAAACCTGGAAAGGTCCGCGACCTTTTCGCGAACCGCTTGAGCGGTGTTGAGCGCGTTGGCGGTGGGCGAGAGCTTGATCGCCACGGCGGCGGAAAGATGCCCGTTGACGCGCGCTTGCGTGCCGTAATTTTCCGCGCCCAGAGCCACGCGCGCCACGTCTTTCAACAGAACGCGCGAGCCGTCCGGATTGGTGCGCAGCAAGACATTTTCAAATTCCGGCACCGTGCGCAAAGTGGTTCGCCCTTGCATGATCACGTTGAGTTGCTGTCCTTTGACGGCCGGCTTGTCTCCGATTTGTCCAACCGGCACCTGGGCATTTTGGTTTTGAATTGCACTGATGACATCGCCTGCGGTGAGACCAAAGCTGTTCAACTTGTCCGGATTGATCCAAACGCGCATTGCGTATTGGGAACCGAACATGTTCGCTTCGCCGACGCCCGAGACGCGGCGGATTGGATCGAGAACGCTGGATGCGATGTAATTTCCCAACGCGACTTCATCAAGGCTGTCATCAACCGTCGAGAGCGTGAAAAACATCATGAAATTACGCGTGGCTTTCGCCACCACGACGCCTTGTTGCTGCACGGTCTGCGGCAAACTGGGCGTGGCCAGTTGCAATTTATTCTGCACCTGAACCTGCGCCGTGTCAGGGTTGGTTCCTGGAAGAAAATAGAGCGTAATGATGGCAATACCCGACGCATCGCTGCTCGAAGACATGTAGAGCAAGTTATCGATTCCGTTGAGTTGTTGCTCGATGACGGAGGTCACAGTTTCCTGCAATGTTTCCGCGGAAGCGCCGGCATAATTCGCCGTCACAGAAATCGAAGGCGGCGCGACGCTCGGATATTGCGCGACGGGCAATTGCGTGATCGCCAGAGATCCCAGCACCATGATGAGAATGGAAACGACCCATGCAAAAATGGGTCGGTTGATAATAAATTGTGCCATGAAAATTCCTTAATTGGACTTCGGCTGAGTTCCTGAATCGGCTGTGGACCCCGCAGAAAATGGAATCGGTTTCACAACGGCACCCGGAGGCGCCTTTTGTGAACCTTCCACGATGATGCGTTCGCCGGCTTTCGATCCTTTCGCCACGACGACTTTGTCTCCAATGATGCGGTCGACTTCGATTGTTCGCAGTTCAACTTTGTTTTCATTATTGACGATCAGCACGGTGGATTTCCCGCCAGCGCCGCGGGTAACGGTCCGTTGCGGAATCGTGAGGGCGTTCGCGTTGATGCCTTCAACGATTTGCGCGCGGGCGAACATGCCGGGCATCAATAGATTTTCAGGGTTCGGAATTCCGGCGCGAAGCGTGATCATGCCGGTCGTCGGATCGACGGAAATATCGGAGAACAACAATTTGCCCTCGTGCCGATAAACCGTTCCGTCTTCCAGGATGAGCGTCACGCGCGCCTCTCCGGGAGCGACACTCTCGAGCGTTCCATTTTCCAACGCGCGTTTCAGTCGCAGGACTTCCGTACTCGATTCCGTGAAATCAAAATAAACCGGATCGAGTTGTCGAATCAGGGCGAGTTGCGTCGCTTCCGTTGCGCTGACCAACGCGCCTTCTGTTACCAGTGCTTTTCCGATTCGCCCGGAAATCGGCGCGGTGACTTGCGCGTAACCCAGGTTCAATTCAGCCGTTTGAACTGCCGCTTTTGTCGCCAGCAATTCCGCTTCGTTTTGGCCGAGCATGGCGACCGCCTGGTCGTAAACCTGTTTGCTGATCGCGTTGATTGGGACCAACTCCTTATAGCGATCGACGGTGGCCTTTGACTCTTTCAGCGCCGCTTCCGCTTTGGCCATCGACGCTTTCGCGCTATTGAGGCTGGCTTGCAAAGGAGCGGGATCGATCTCAAACAGGACCTGGCCTTCTCTGACGTTCGATCCTTCCTCGAACAATCGTTTCAGCAGAATGCCAGTGGCGCGCGCGCGCACTTGCGCTTCCCGCACCGAATTGATTCGCCCCGGAAGTTCGGTCGTACGGTTGACGCGCTCCAACGCCACCGTCACGACCGAAACTTCGGCCGGCGGGGGCGCCAGCGGGTTGGTTTCCTTTTTTCGACACGCACCGAGCCCAGCGACGAGGCACAGCGTGAAAGTGCAAAGCAGTGTCTTCGGAAGAAGTGATTTCATAAAAATTGGGAAAAGTCAGGCAGCCCGGAAGCCGGCAGCCGCAAAGGAGATTAGTTTTTGAGTTTGCGTTTCGACATCGACGTCCTCCACCCAGGCCGGACGAAATTTATCCTTTGTCAAAAGCCAGTGATGCAGCGCGCCATAGGTGAATTTCATGCGCCAAAAAATTTCTGAGCGAGACAAGTGCGGAAGCGCTTTTTTTAGGGCTGAATCCATCCGTTGCACCAAAGGTTCAAATTGTCTTTTCAAGAGCACTACCACTTCGGGGCTTGGTTCAGAAAGGCACCGTCCGAAGAGCTTTGAAAAGGCCGTTCCGCCTTTGGAGGCTTTGAGAGAAGACTGAAGGGCTGGACGAATGAATGCCTCCAAAACGGCTTCGAGTTTCGGGATCCTCCTGCCGGCGGACTTTTCCACCCGGTCGAGCGCGGCCAGCCGGGCTTCGTTCACTGGAACGACGCGGCGCTCGAAAACAGCGGCAATCAAATCCTACTTGCTTCCGAAATGATAGTTGATGGCAGTAAGGTTTACCCTCGCTTTCCTGGTGCTGTCGCGAATGGAAACACGGTCGAGACCTCGTTCGTCGAACAATTCCTCGGTGTCGCGAGAACCTGCGTGATAATGTGCCATTCACCGCCGCAGAGATTGGGGCGATGAACACCACCTACAATTTCCTCGACCTGACTGCGAAAGGTCGCGACGAAAAACCTGACGCCACGCAGGATTGGGTGCGTTACCACGACCAATACAAAGGCGCGTCAAAAGACTGCTGCGCTTGAACACCCGGCAGATAGATGGCGGACCAACTACAAATTAAAAATCCAGCCGGCTGCGATGAAACCACGCTGTCGGCTGGATTTCCGATTACGACATGGTTCATCCGCCGTTGTTTTTCCGCGAACAGGTAGAAACTTACCCCATTTCCCCCCACACGTTTGCCAAGCAGTATTTCATGCCATGTCAAAAACGAAATCCTTCGGCATCGAGCTGCTGGTCAGTCTGGTTTGCTTTTGCGCAGCAAGCCAGGCGGATGACGCGCAGGCCCGGTTCGATTCTGCCCAATACACCAACGGCGCACTTCATCTGCACATTACGAACGCGCACGGCTCGCGCTACGTGATCCAAACCTCCAGCAATTTGGCCGACTGGACCGCGCTGGCCACCAACAGCGTCTCCCAGACCACCTTCGTCGAGAACGCGGCGAACTTCCCGAGCCGTTTTTATCGCCTCAGCAGTCTTGCCGGCGTTGGGTCGATCCAGACCGTGTGGATCGTGATGATGGAGAACACCGACTGGAGCACGTTCCCGGACAACTCGGACGCGCCCTACATCAATTCGCTGCTCCCGCGCTTCGCGCACGCGGAGAATTACCGCTCGTTCAATCACCCCAGCCTGCCCAACTACATCACGCTGGAGGCCGGCGATAACCTTGGCCTGAACGACGGCTCCTGGCTGCCCGGCAGCGCTCACAGCCAGAGCACAACCGACCACTTAACGACCTACCTCAAGAACAAGGGCATCTCCTGGAAGGCCTACTCCGAGAATCTTCCTGGCGACGGAACCATCCTCCCTCTTTTCGACGGACCCGGCTACTCGCTCGACCACAATCCGTTCGTCTATTTCTACGACGTCACCGGCAACCCGCCGGCCACGAACAGCTCCTACGGCATCGCGCACCTGCGCCCGCTCGAAACGGAATTTGCGCGCGACCTGACCAACAGCAACGTGGCCAGCTACAATTTCATCGTGCCCAACGACTATGATCAGGGCGAGAAACTTGCGCCACCGCTGAACAACCGGGTCCGGCAGGCCGACACCTGGTTGGCGCGCGAAATCCCGGTGATCATGGCCTCGCGCGCCTATACTAACGGTGGAGTGATTTTCATCCTGTGGGACGAAGGCGTCTCCTCTGCGAACAACCCCAGCGGCCTGATTGTCGTTTCCTCATTGGCCAGGGCCGGATACTCCAACTCTGTGGGCTACACCCACGCGTCCATGGTGCGCACCGTGCAGGAAATCTTCGGCCTCAGCCCGTGGCTGCGGCAGGCAGCCACGGCCTCCAATCTGAGCGACCTCTTCACGGTTTACCCGTAGCCGGGGCGAATCGCGCGGCTTCGCTGCGAGGGCCGCCCTGTCTTCACATTAAGTCCAGCAACGTGGGAGCGACATCTTCGCGGCGTCGACGTCAATCTTTCCCTGTTTCTCCAGTTCGTCTTTGAGCTTCCGATTCGCTAACTCCCGATCGGCGGGGGCGAGGCTTTTCCAGAACAGCTTGCCGTTGACTCTGAAGACCGCATAATAACCGTGGTTTGATGAATACCGGTAGAGATTTTCTCCAACTTTGCGGAATTCACCTTTGCGCTGGTGATTTCGCCCGATTGTCGTGGTTGTGCCCGGATTTTCCATACGGCACAACCTACAGTATAGAAGGCAAAAAACGCATTATCGTAAAGCATGTTATGGGCGTTTAGCTCAGTGGTAGAGCACCTCGTTTACACCGAGTAGGTCGTGGGTTCGAATCCCTCAGCGCCCACCATTGCCGGATTTCACGCTGACGCTGAGATCGTCTTCAAATCGGCGCGCACTTGTTCGTAGGTGGTCGAGTAGGCCAGGACGTTCGGGTCCGGGTCGGTTCCCCAGTGCTGGCAGGCCTCACGATACGCCTCGGGCCACCAGTTGCGGTGTTGCGTCAATCCGTCCTCGCGCCACTTGCCCCAGGCCATCAGGACGCGCGACCAGCACTGATCGCCGTATTGGACCGCCTTTTTGACGTCGTCAAATTCTTTCAAATACCAGTCCCGTCCGATACGGGCGTGCAACACCTCGTCCGCCCAGTCGTAGTCCTGAAACAGCGCGGACAGCGGATTGCCCGATGCCAGGCCGACTTCCCATTCGAATCGCTTGCCGTTCTTTGGCATGAGCCCCTGTTCGATGAAGTAAAGCACGGCATGTCGCTCGATCGGCTTGAGCTGTGTGTTCAAGGCCAGTGACCAGGTGAAGTTCACCATCACCCGGTTGGGCCAGTCGATGCCCAGGTTGACAAAGCCGATTTCACCCATCATCGCGTGGCGCGCTTCGTCCCAGAGCTGGCGGGTCATGTCGCGGTAATAATCCCAAGGCTTGCCCGCTGTCTCGGTGATGATGCTGGCCATCATCTCCGGCACGTCCACTTCGCGAAGCCGTTTGTAAAACATCATGAGTGTCTTCGGTTTCGGCGCGAATTTTTCGTCGTAAAGAAAAACTTCGGCGTTCACGCCCATGTTGTAAGGGTCAGGAAAGCGTTCGTCGCGTTTCGGTTGGCCGTCGTAATGGTACGGCCGGGCGGAATAGCGGCGGGGAATCTTTTGGGAGCCTGGCGTTTGTGTGCCGTCGAGCGCGCCGGCGGCAGCCAGACAGTCGTCGAGCTGTGAAAGCCAGGATTGCGCATGTTGGAGTATTTTCTCGTCGGTCAAGCCGGCGACGGTTTGGGCGCCAAACTTCAGCATGTCGCCCACTTCCAGCAGCGCAAAGCGGCACAGGCGAACCGACGGCTGATCAACGAGCGGGTTCGTTTCGGCGATATGGCGTTCCAACGCGACCTTCAAAGCGGGCAATGCTTTTTGGTAAAGGCCGAGCACCAGTTCTTCCGTCGTGGGGGCGGCGAGAATTTCATCGAAGAAAATTTCGAGGCACGTGTCCGGGACGAGTTCGAGGCCGAGGGGCGGTTCGCGCATTTCGCCCACCCGGCGTCGCAACGCGGTAACGTGCTCGGCGCAAAGATGGGCGTGGAGGCTGAAGCTCATTTTCAGTTCGTAAATCGGTTCAGCCGTTATACGCGCGATGAAAATCTGGTGGAGCCGTTTGAAAGCGTAGTGGTAACGCTTGAGCCGACGGACGCATTCTTCGACGGACAAGCCCGGTTTCATCGCTTCTGTCATCGGACAAACTCCAGCGAGAACGGGCAGGTTGCGATAGGACTTATAGGTGTTCATGGGCGATCCTGTTACGAGAATAATCTAGCATCCGGCTGGAAAACCCGATAGTAATTTTGTTTTGCGAGATCGCGGCTGAACTGTTGTGACGCGTATTGAAGCGGCTTTTTCTGTCCAACTTCGAGATGATGACATCGCGAGGGAATTCAAATTCTCCCGTCCATCGCCACCGGCCTTGGTGGCAGAATCGTTGCCGAACCTTCCGAGACAAGTTCGAAACAATTCGCCGATAGGCGTATCAAGCTTCGCCTCGCACAGGACGGCCGTTCGGACTCCGTTTCAGGCGAATCGCCGAATTAACTTGCCACGGACCCGAGTCCTCGCAGAATAGTTGCCGTTAGGTTCGTAGCGAAGCAGATTCACGTATGCCTTGACCCAAACGGAATCCGCTTAGGGTTTACGCTCTGTCCAAAGGCGCACCATATCATAAAGACTGACTATGCAAATCATCGAAAACCAGAAGAGATACTGATTTAACTCGTAATAGTTAAGCCAATGTAGCTCAGCGGTAGAGCAACGGTTTCGTAATTCAGAAAGGGAGTTTGGCCCGGTGGTGCTCGTTTTGATTGCCCTTGTGGTTGCAACGTTTTCCGCGATTTGGCCTTTGCCGCGCTTGGCCACTTTTTGCCCCAAAAACCGCAAACCGTATACAAAAGCGATATACAATCCATTTCCTCATACATCGAATGCGCGTTGGTGCGTTTAGAATCGAAACGTCACCCGCGCTGAAAAATGGTCCGCATCTTTTCCGGGAGTGGTTTGTTTTAGAAAATCGCCTGCGAAAAAATGTGCCCGTAAATCAGTCGTGAAGGCGAGGTGTCGGCCTCATTTCAATTCCTCGCCCATTGCAGCCTGTCCGGCTTGAAGAAAAGTTCTGATCAATTCGCCCTCGCCGCAGACGATCATTCCGGGGAATTTCTTGAACCATTTTCCATGGGGAACCTCAGGCTCTGTGGCCAGCCAGTCAGCCAGCAACCCAAGTTGATCAACAGAAATGTGGCGGCTCTTGATACGCTCCAACAGGTGCGCCCATAAGTCCCGCGGGAGATCTTGTCGCCGAACGCGCGGCACAGTCAATCTCCGTAAAATCCACGGGTGATCTCGGCTTTCAGTCTTTCCACTTCAGCAGGGTCGTCTGAATCTACCATCCGTCGCGCCAACCCGGACAATTCTTTCCCGGAAAGTTGACGTTTTCGCGCCAGTTCGAAAGCAAATTCCAAGACCCGTGATTGTTCTTCACGTGGAAGATGCAGGATTTCCTCAATGACCTTCGCTGCCGTCATTAGCCAATCCTAGCTGGAATTGAACTCGTGCGCAAATTCAATCGTGGAATCCTCACAAGGAAGCCACAAAGGTGACCGTCCAGCCCCGCACTCAAACCGAAATTGAGATGATAATCCTGTGGCAACTCGCCAGCCTGATGCAGCCGAATCTTGTCGAGCATCCTCGCCAGAGCCCTTTACTCGCAAGATGGTTGTCCTCAGTTTTGAATCCGATTTGCCGGAGGAGCAAAATCATCGGGGCTCGACTTTCTGTGAGCCGCAGACTTGCCGAGCCATTTGCCGGTCAGAAGCCAAAGTTCATAGAAAACCAGCCATTCTGCCATCCACGGAATGATGGTCTGATGCAAATGCCAGTTCTTCTGCCAAGGCTGAGCGCGCCAGTCATAGAGGCACAGCGTGTCGTTGTGATACATGTGCACCCCTGGTGTGAATTCGATCTTCGGTTCAATGACGCGCACTTCGGGCGAATCCCAAGGCGCGTAGCGGATTTCAACCCTGTAGCCGCGACCCTGTTCCGTCGGCAGAATCTAGCCTCGGCAAGTCAGTTCAAGCCCGTTGATGCGCGAGTGCAGAAACGGAAACTTGTCCCGGATCAGTACTCGCTCGGCAACGACTTTGCGATATTTGTCAGCTCTGTTCGTCGGAATCATCACCATAGAAGCTGTGCGCCAGATTCGGCACGCCCGCGCCAACTGCTGCGCGAACGATCACACCAGCACCGTTCGTCGAAGCCAGACCAGCGTTCACGAGTGCAGCCTTGCTGAACAAAGCGCGCGCCTTTGCGGAGTCCTTGTCATAAGCCTCGAAGAAGCCGTCGCTCTGGAATACCCAGTCCCACGCCTCGCGAGCTTGCTTCTGTTTGCAGTCCGCATGATGGAGGATCAGCAGCTTGTCGAGTGCTTCCCCGACACGAGTGCGCAGTTCGACCATGTTCGCGTCGTTCGTGGATTTGGTTAGTTTGTCCCTGGGCGTCTTGGTCTGCGCGCGGTTCTCGACTTCCAGATTCGTCGCCAGACGTGCCTTGAGTTTTGAAAGCAGCCAGTAGAACGCTTCGTCGTCGCGCTCGTAGTAGCTAGGCGCACACTCCTCGACGAGCATCGTCAGCTTCAGGCCGTTCGGCATGTCCCAATTCTCGCCG
This sequence comes from Verrucomicrobiota bacterium, assembly GCA_003218515.1. Taxonomy (GTDB): domain Bacteria; phylum Verrucomicrobiota; class Verrucomicrobiia; order Limisphaerales; family AV2; genus AV2. Next base: position 13,150 of record QHNT01000001.1, read on the forward strand.
CGACTCCGGGCCAACCGCTTCATCAGGCGGACCATCACGCGCAGTTGTGAACCTGCTCCGTCCCGTTGTTTGTTCAGGGCTTCAACACGATCCAGAAACCAGCGATTGATTTCCGTTGGGTCGGATGCGGTGAAACCGTCCGCTCCAGCCAGTTCCTGCCACTCCTTGTCGGTGTCGGCGTCGAGCTTCCGGTAGCACGGAACGTCCACATGATGCCCTTCGGCATAGAAAACCCGGACGCAGTTGTTGTGAAGCTCCGGCTGCTTGTTGAAATTCGGGTCTTTCAGCGCGTCGCGCACCATCTCCTGCGTTTCGCGTGCCGTGTACGCAGTCCCGTCTTTCTTCTTCAAGTCGTCCTTGTGAAACCACACGCCGTCATCAATGTCGTAGGCATTGTTTTCCTCCTGCACGGTCGTTCCGATGGCCACG
>QHNT01000149.1 GCA_003218515.1 Verrucomicrobiota bacterium
GGCGGTTGTTTCTTCATAAGTCAGCCGGGATGGAACATCTTTTATCCCATCAGGCGCACGCCGTCAACAAAAAAACTCTCACAAAAAAACTCTTGCCACAAAAAACTTTTGCCTTTTGCAGGACGGCGAGGAACAGAATGGGATGTCCCGTGAGCCCGCGGCCGCCGTTACCGTGACGAGCCGTGTGCGCGACTGGAGAGAGCGCGCTTGAGCTTGTCTGGGCGCGGTGTTATCAAGCGGACGTGAAGAAGAGGCGGGCAAGGCATGAATCGGCCCGAAATCCGCAGCGAAGCGCAAACGGTGTGAAGCCGGCTTCCGAACGGAGGCGGGGCCAGCTGCTGCTTCTGCTTTTGGCTGCGGGCGTTGTCGTGGCCATCAGCCTGGGGTTCCATTCGCGATTCGAGAGACCCGGTGCCGCTGATCTTTACCTGCCGCGTCCCCGAGGGACGCTCACGTTTAGCAAAGACGTTGCCCCCATCGTGTTTGGCCAGTGCGCCCGCTGTCATCGGCCGGGCCAGGCGGCTCCGTTCAACCTGCTGAGCTACTCGGACGTGAAGAAGCGAGCGAAACAGATCGTGAAAGTGACCGCCAAGGGTTACATGCCTCCTTGGTTGCCCGTGCCTGGTTATGGCGATTTCGCCGACGAGCGCAGGTTAAGCGTGGAGGAAATTGGCGTGGTCAAGCAATGGCTCGCCGAAGGATCGGTTGAGGGGCGAGCTGAAGATTTGCCACCCTTGCCGAAATGGCCCGCAGACTGGGAGCTCGGCAGACCCGATCTGGTTGTGACGCTGCCCGCGCCGTACCGGCTCCCCGCGGATGCCAAGGATGTTTATCGCAACTTTGTCGTCCAAATGCCTACGACTGAACGCCGATACGTCAAAGCCGTTGAATTTCATCCCGGCAACAACAAGGTCGTGCATCACGCTTTTATTGAGACTGACCCCACCCGCCAGGCGCGGCACTTCGTGGACCACGCCAGCCCGCCGGGCTTCGACGGGATGCAACTCCCGCAAAGCGTGCAAATGCCCGGCGGACAAATGTTGGGCTGGCAACCGGGCAAACCGCCGCTGGTATCCCCGGACGGTCTGTCGTGGATGTTGGAGCCGGCTTCGGATTTAGTTCTCCAAATACACATGCACCCGTCGGGCAAGCCGGAAAACGTCGAGCCTGCCGTTGGTTTTTATTTCACGGATAAACCGCCCACGAACACTCCGTTCAGACTCAATCTTATCCGTTACGGCATCGACATTCCTCCCGGCGCCCGGGATTACTGGATCGAGAACCGTTACGTGCTGCCCGTGGACGTGGACCTGCTTCGCATCCTTCCGCACACGCACTATCTGGGCAAGGAATTGCAGGGATATGCCCTCCTGCCCGACGGCGCCAAAAAATGGTTGTTGCTGATCAAGAACTGGGATTTCAACTGGCAGGCTGACTACCGCTATGCCGAACCCGTCTTCCTGCCCAAGGGCACAACGCTAGTGATGCACTTCACCTACGACAACTCGGCCGAGAACGTCCATAACCCGAACCAGCCACCCAAACGCGTCAAATTCGGCCTGCAAACGACCGACGAAATGGGCGAACTGTGGTTTCAACTTCTGCCTCGCAACGCGGCGGATCGGGAAATATTGGCCAGGGATTTTTTTGTCCAGTTCACCAAAGACGCCGTCGATGAAAACATCGCCGTGCTGCAAGCCAATCCCGACGATGCCGGGGCCCACACCAGACTGGCGGTGGCGCTGATCGTCCTTGGACGGACCCCCGACGCGCTGGACCATTTGAAAACGGCGGTCCGGCTGCGTCCGGACGATGATGAGGCCCACAGTGTTCTGGGCGGAATCTATATCCGGCAAAACCGGCTGGATGAAGCGAGAATCGAATTCGAGGCCGTGTTACGCCTGAAGCCGGACGATTACCAGGCCTACGGAGGTCTCGGCTCCGTTTTCCTGATGCAGGGAAAACTCGCGCAAGCCGAGTTCTGCTATCAGAACGCGCTGCGGATCAATCCCGATGACCCCATTGCGCGGGCGAACCTTGAGCGAGCGCGGAAAGCGAAAGAGGCCTTGGGCAATCAGAACCAGTCCAGGCCGTAAGCATCAAGAAAGAGACACGAATTTCACGAATTAACACGAATGAAAAGAGACCGGATCGAGGCAATCCGGTCTCTTCGTATTTGTAGGGAAGTTCTACTGCTTCAAGCGATAGAACTTGTTGCCGGAGGTTGCGGCCGGCAGGTCAATCGTCGTGGTGCCGGTCACTCCGGACTGCGCAGTGGACCAGTCGCTCGGGCTGCCCGTCAGCACTGAAGCCTGCTCCAACGTCGCGGTGCCCGTAGGGACGGTGACGTTGAGATGAACTTGTCCCCCGCTCACAGTCACGCTGGCGAACTTCAACTGCGGTCCGGCGGAGATGTTGTAAAACGCCTTGATCGCCGCCGCGTTGTTAGTGTCATTGATCGGGATTTTGTTCCCGGTGTCGTCATAGGAGAAATACTCCAGGTTCGCTCCACCGCCGCCGTTGTAATAAACGAGCCGGATCGGATAGAGACCGGCCTGAGGCACGTTGACCGAGAACGGGATGTCCGACGATCCCTTGCCGATGTCAAACGAGGCAACAACGGTTCCGTTGGTCACGCCAGGCGCGCCCACTTTGACCGCATAGCCATCGTCGCTGTTGACGCCGAACCGGTAATAACCGGGGTTGTCAAACTCCAGCCAGGCGAACACTTCGGCCGCGATGTTGTCCGTATTGTTGTTGGCCGGGTTCGTGGTCGTGTTCGGAACGCCGGGAACCGGATCGTCCGGATGATTACCCCAGGGCCAAGCCCCATAGACATCCCTTTGGAAGTTGCCGATTTGAACTCCGGAGCGGTTCGGATTCACGTTGTTGTTCCAATTGATGATGCCCGGGTAGATATAGGTGCCGTTGGGCCCAGGGCCAGGCATTGAGATGTCGGGCGCGAGAATGCCCGCCAATTGCGCCTCGGCGCGGGCCACTGAGTTTTGCGTGTAACCGGTCGTGCTGGCGACCTGGGTCATCTTAACGCGAAAACCGCGCGTGCCGCCGGCCGCCGAACTGAGCGGCTGCGCGTCGCTGGCGTTCAGGTTGGTGTAGGTTTGCACGATGAAGCTCCACGAATTGGTGGTGCCTCCGTAAACCAAGCTGGCCCTGTTGGTCGAACCGGACGGCAACGGCGTTTTATACCTGATGGTGATGTCCGATCCATTGGTCGTCAGGTTGGCGGCGACCGGGGTGCCGTTGATCAACAGGCGTAGCGTCGGATCGCCGACCCCGTTCGCCACGATTGCGCCGACCGAATCAGCCCACGGGCGGGTGGTGTTGGCGGAGTTAGCAATGTCGCCGGAGGTGGCCGAATTCACGGTTCTGCCGACAGCCAGAATCGGCCCCGGACCGCTTTGCTGAATGCGATTATCCCATGGTGTGGGCGACACAGAGAACTTGACCCAAGGCCTGGCCAAACCCGTATAGTTCCGGTAGGCCTTGATCGCCCACGGAACCGCGGTGTCGTTGACGAGCGCCTGCTGGCCGGAGCCTTTGTCCACGGACAGGAATTCCGCATTCACACCGCCGCCGCCTTCCCAATAAAGGATGCGGAACGGATAAAACCCGTCCTGGGGCACGACCACACCAAAAGCAAAGTTGTTTTGAGCAGTGCCTGGCGTCGGTATGAAGTTGCTCGGAGCAGCCGGGGCAGGCAAAGGATTTGCGTTGCCTCGGCCGACATTGGCATACCCAAGGAGCGTCCCAAGAGTATCGTGCGGATCGAGGGCAGAAACGGCCGTGAAACCATCATCACTGTTGAAGGCCATGACATACGCTCCTGCCTTAAGACTCAGGTAAGTCCTGAGCTCGTGCACGGAATTGTCGAGGCCGGCATTAGACGTTCCCCTGCCAGGCAAGCCAGGAAGCGCGGTGTCCAACGGATTGTCCGCATCTTGAAAATTGTCTCCGCCGTTGAAAATGCCGCTGGCGGCTGGCACTGCGGTGCCATTCAAATTCCAGTTAATGACGTCTGTTATGTTGAAGATGCCAGGTTCATTCGTTGCGGAAAGGTCGGCCAAATTGGGGTAGGGCAGGCCGTTGGTCGGGTTGATGTTCCCATTGGCCAATTCGATTTCAGGCCGAGGCATGAGATTCTGATCGCCGGTCGGCAATCGTCCACCGTTCGCCTGGTTTGTGTCTCCCGAACGATCAATCTGGATGACGGTCGCCTTGAATCCCGCCGTAGTTTGGTCCACCTGCCCGGACGGCACCGCATTGGCGGCAGGGATCACCGCGTAAGGCACGACGCTGAAGGTTGACGTGTTGGTGACGTTCACTGTGTTCCCCCCGTCCGTAAAACTGTAAAGCAAGGTGAGGTTGTTGACTCCCGCAGGCAGCAGGTTCGAGATCGAGCCGGGTCGGCTTACCGTGGTAACGTTGCCATTCTTGGCGGCAGTCCCTACTTGTGTTCCGTTCAGGAACAATTGTACCGAGCCGTTGTTGACCGGGATAGTGCCGTCAGCAACGTCCGCCGATACGTCCGTATCAGCAAAGACGAACAATTGATTCTTCTCGGGGCTTACTTGCGCTACGTAAGGTCGCGTTGTGGTGGCAGTCGGATAGGCCTTGATGGGGGCCGTGATTCCAGCCCGGCGGTCGTTGATCAGGATTTTTTGACCTGTGACCTGGTCCACGTAGAAGAACTCGCAATTGGCGCCGCCGTTGCCCTGCCACCATTCGAGAGTCACCGGATAAACGCCAGCGGTAGGAACATTCACATCAAAAAGCGTGTCCGTCGAACCCCGGCCGGTGTTCTGGTTTGCCAGAGTCAACCCGAGCACGTCAGGGCCGGCTGGCGCCACGGCAACTTTGAAACCGTCGTCGCTGTTCACACCAAGAGTATAGAAGCCTGCCGGCAGGTCCAGGTACGCCACCGTGCGCACGACGATCCATTCTTTGGTCAGGTCTGGGGAATTCGCCGGGTCAGGGCCAGGAGTGATCCCGGGTATGGCGTCATCAGCGACATCCTGTGGGAACGAATTGGTGTCGCGGAAATTTCCGATGTCCGCTCCCGTACCGTCGGAGGTCGGATCAATGTTCCAGTTGATCACAGTCAGTGGATAGGTTCCTCCGGGTCCGGTTCCGGCCGGAGCCTGGTTGACGTATGGCTGGCCGGTGCTCGGATCAATGAAGCCATTGGCAAGCTGCCGCTCCGCGTTGGCGACCGTGTTGGGGTCACCTGGGCCGCGCGAAACCGGGAGTTGATGGACAAAAACATTGAAGCCGGAACCCGAGGTGACCGCCCCAGTGGTGGCATACGCAGCCGGGATCGTGCTATACGGCCCGACGATAAGGGTGCGAGTGCCCGTGCTCGTAATGCCAAAGTTGTCCTTGTAGCCGAAGCCTACGATGTTGGTCGAGCCCACTGCCAGCAAGGGCGAGGCGGTGTAATGGACATAGGTTACGGCTCCGATTTTGGTCAGCGTTACACTGCTTGAGGCAAGAGCCACCCCGTTGTTAGTGAGCGTAACTGAATTGGCATCAAGCGTGGTGCTTCCCTGGTCCTGAAGCTGCAGAGTGAATCCGGCGGCATTACCGGCGAAGACCAATGGCGCCACGGAGGTAAATGGCTGGGTCACCAGTCGCAGATTGTCCACTTGCATCACCGAGCGGGAGCCGCCTGTGCGCCCGGCAAAGACGATCCGGCCAGGCCGCGGCGCAAACGTGGTCGCCAGCCCGCCGGGCGGCGTCAATTCCTGGTTTTTGTAAGTGATCTTAACATGGCCGTCATCGGTCAATTCCGCTTTGAAATGCTCCCAGACTAGGTTCGTCATCCAGAGATCGTAATCCGGGTCCCCGTAAGCGGGCTGCTGCGTGCCGGCCACTGAGACACCGGTGCCGTTATACTCGTTGGTATTCTGCGCGCCGGTTTGCAGCGAATTGATGTAGAGGACATCGTTCGTGGCCACGTCCATTTCCGGCGCAACAGCGCCGTTGCCGCAGCACGGTGTATCGTCAACATACGGGAGGTTGCCAGCCGTAGGAAGCGGGTCCGAGGGGCGATATACGTTCCCAGGCCGAAGCGGCATCGGAAACTGGGCAAGGAGTTGACCGTCAACGCGGACGCTGATACCGGGCACATCCCAATAGGTGCCGCCATTCAACGCGCCGCTTTGCCATTGGTCAAAGCCAATCGCCAGACCGGTCTGCGTGCCTTCCTCCGCCAACGCGCTGGGTGCCGGCTCGCCGTCGGTGCCCGCGAACAGGAAGCCCGGATTGTTGCCGGCGTCCGCAGCGAGCACCACCGGGTCGTTCGTGCTGCAGTAGTTGATGCTGAAACCGTCCGCTGCGGAATGCGTGCCGCCGCCAATCCGCACGTCGCATTCAAAGCTAAAGGACTTGACGATCAGTCCGTTTTCCAGGTCGTGAAACACCAAGGCAGAGCGCTGGCCGTTGTGGGAATCGGTGATGCCAAGGTAACCGCCGGTGACACCGCCGCTCGGGCGCCACAGAACGACAGGTACCCCGTCATCAGCGGCGCTAAACCCTTCGTAGAGGGTGTTGCCTGGGTCTGTGTTGAAGTCCAGGATGTTCGTTGCGGCTCGCGTCGAGTTCGTAATGAGGAGCAGCCCAAGGGCGAAGGTTTTGAAGTGGATGTTGCGCATAGATAATATTCTATTGTTGTGTTTCTTTTGCATCCCGATTTCGCCGCACCCAAGCGTTTACGGTAGGCTCGTTCTAGCAGACTCTTTTCACATCATAGCTCTCAGCTACAATAAGGCACTAAAGACACTCGATTCGGAAATTGGCAACAAAAAAATAAAAAAATAAAGATCTGGAGCAACCAGTTTTAGACGATGGTACAATCCTTCGAATTTCGGCCTACCGAGATTTTTCTTTTTGTTTTTTTTGAGCGCCACAAAGTGATAAATCCCGTGCGTGTCCAAACCGAGTAAGCCCGGCCGGAGTTCCTTGATAAGCGCGCCAGCCTCAGGGACAAATCCGATGCTTTCACGTCGCCGCAAATGGGCCTTCCACCTTGGAAGCAGCCTTTTGGTTCCTGTGCTGGTGTTGGCGGCTCTGGAAGCGGTGCTGCGCCTCGTGGGTTTTGGCTATCCAACGAACTTCTTTCTGAAAACACGCATCAACGGCCGCGCCGTTTATGTTGAGAATGACAAATTTGGCCTGCGGTTTTTTCCACCGGCGTTGGCTCGCAGCCCTTCGCCGTTGGTGATGCCGGCCGCGAAGAGCATCCACACGTACCGTCTTTTTATTCTCGGAGAATCGGCTGCCCTGGGCGATCCCGAACCCGCCTTCGGATTCGGACGTTTTTTGCAGGTGCTCCTTAACGAGCGCTTCCCCGGCACGCGCTTCGAAGTGGTATGCACTGCCATGACAGCCATCAATTCCCATGTGATCCTGCCCATTGCGCGCGACTGCGCCCGGCGCGAAGGCGATGTGTGGATCATCTACATGGGGAACAACGAATTCGTTGGACCGTTCGGGGCCGGCACAGTATTCGGGCCGCAGGCGCCCCGGCTCGGTTTTGTCCGGTTCGCCCTCGCGCTTAAAGCCACGAAGATCGGACAGTTGCTCGACGCGCTGTTTCGAAGTTTCGGAGCGGAATCATCGCGGCAGCCCTTCTGGGGCGGAATGAAGATGTTTCTCGACCATCAGGTCGGGCCGGACGATCCACGCAAACAGCGCGTCTTTGAGTATTTCCAAAAAAATCTTGAGGACATCCTGCGAGTCGCCCAGTCGGCCGGCGTCAAGGTGGTCGTCAGCACCGTTGCCAGCAACCTGAAAGACTGCGCTCCTTTCGCGTCGCGGCATTCATCCGGACTTATGAGAAGCCGGCTGGCGGATTGGCAGAAATTTTATGACGGGGCAATGGAGGCGGAACTTACGGGTGACTTTGCGAAGGCCGTCGGAAACTATTCGGCGGCGGAAAAGATCGATCCCTCCTTTGCGGATCTGCACTTTCGTTTGGGGCGCTGCCACCTCGCGTTGACGAACTATGTGGAGTCACGCTCCCATTTTGAACTGGCGCGGGATCTGGACGCACTGCCGTTCCGCGCCGACGCGCGCCTCAACCAAATCATCAAAGAAACGGCGGTCCGGCACGCCAGGCGCGGTGTTTATCTGGCCGACGCCGCGTCAGCGTTGGAGGAGAAGAGTCCGAAAGGAATCCCCGGGAATGAGTTTTTCTTTGAGCACGTCCATCTCAGCTTCGAGGGGAATTACCTCCTGGCGCGAACCGTGGCCAATCAGGTGCCGCGCCTGTTGCCGGAATCGATGACTGTCCGGGCGAAGGGGGAGTGGGCGTCACTTGAAGTGTGCGCGCGCCGTCTGGCGCTGACAGACTGGGATCGACGCCGCGTTTGCGACGCCGTTTTGCGCCGGCTGTCCGAGGCGCCGTTCGTCAATCAGATGAACCACTCCGAACAACTTGCCTTGCTGCAAGAGAAGCTGGCCAGTTTCCGGGCTGATCGGACGGCAGAGGCGGTCAAGGCTGCGCGCGCCATTTATCAGAGCGCGCTGACAACCGATCCCGATGATTTCTATGTGCGGGGGGATTTCGCCAGGTTTTTGGAAGAAACCGGTGATGTGCCTGGTTCGATCGCCGAATGGCAGCGCGTTCGCGACCTGCTGCCGCTTGAGCCGGCTCCATATTACTTTGCCGGAAAACTGCTCGCGCACGAAGGCAAAACGGACGAGGCGCTGCAATACCTTTCGCGCACCATCGAAATCCGGCCCGACTTTGCGGATGCGTTGGACGAAAAGGGCCAACTGCTGCTCAAGCGCCGAAAGGCGAACGAGGCGCTGCTGCTTTTTGAGAAAGCGGCCAAATTGCAACCCACCAACGCCCGCATTTGGGTTCACACCGCGGACGCACTTGGCGCGCTGAACCGGCGACCCGAGGCGCTGGACAAGCTGCGCGAAGCGGTGCGATTGCGGCCGGACTACTGGGAAGCCCGATACCTCTTGGGTGTTGAATTGGCGCTCCAGGATAAAATTGGAGAGGCGCAGACACAATTTGCCGAGGTCGTCCGCCTTCAGCCCAATTATGCGCTCGGACATCTGAACCTCGGCGTGGCTTTGGCAAAACAAGGCCGCCTGGATGACGCGTTGGTTCAATTTCGCGAAACGCTACGGCTTGATCCCGGAAACAAACTCGCCCAACAGCATCGCGAGACGATTGAGTCGCTGAAAAGTCGCGGTCGATGATTTGATAATCGAAGCTACTGAACACCTCCGCACGGCCATCCAGTTGAATCCCGACAACACCGTAGCTCGCCAGTAGTCTCGCCCCGCCCACTACGGAAACGAAAGAGCCCCAGTCAAGCCTTCCTCTTCGGAGGTCGCGGCGCTACTGCTGCGCGCGGAAGAACACGTTCCCCGTGCCGACGGCGGTCGTGTACGAGCCGTTGCTGGCACCGGTGGTCGTCCAGGTTGTTCCCGGATTCAGGCTGGTGGTGGAATAGAGTGTTCCGCCCCCGGTCCAGGTCACGGTCACCATGCCGCCGGCGATACTGACGTTTGTGATTTGTATCTGCGCGGCACTGATGACCTTGTAATACGCTTTGACCGCGTTCGGATTGGTGCGGTCGTTGACGGGAATCTTCGTGTTGTTCGGGCCGTAGGTAAAGAATTCCAGGTTACCGTCGCCAGTGCCTTGGTACCAGACCAACCGAATCGGATACAGGCCGGCCTCCGGTGTGATGAAAGCAAAGGGGATGTCCTGCGCACCGGCTCCACGATCAATCGTGAACAGGATGGTCCCGTTGGTCACACCAGGCGTGCCGATCTTGACCGCCCATCCGTCGTCGCCGTTGACGCCGAACTTCTGATAACCCGCAGGCAAGTCGAGGTAGGCGAAGATTTCGGCAGCCACGTTTTGTATTCCAGCTGCGCCGGTTAAGCCTGTGCCCGGAAGTCCGGGAATAGGATCGTCCGGGGTTCCAGTCAGGATCGTTTGGAAGTTGCCGATTTCAGCTCCGGTCTGGCCAGGGACCCTTCGCGAACTCCAGTTGATGATGTTGGTGATGGTGTAACTGCCATCCGGGTTCGGACCTGGTATCGCCACACTCGGGATGGAGCCTGCCAATTGCGCCTCGGCGTTAGTCGCGCTATTGCCAGTCCCAGGCCGGGCAGTTGTGGATTGAACGACCTTAACATGGAAGCCCGCCGCGTTCGGGTCCGCCTGGCTGGACGGCAGCGCCACACCGGTCGCAACGCTCACATTGGTTATCACCGAGAATATCCAGTAGTTCGTCGTGTTGGCATACACCAATCCGGCTACATGGTTCGAGGTGGACGACAATGGGGTCGGCGGTGTGTAAAGCACCAGTTTGTCGGTCGAATTGGGGACATCCGTCACCGTCGGTGTCACGCTCACTCCATCGAGCACCATGCCCACCGAGCTGGTTCCCAAGTCTGCCACAACCGCGCCGACCGCGTCGCCAAATGGCCGTTGGGCGGTTGACGAGTTGGCCACCTCGCCGGAGTTCCAACTGCCGTTTAGAAGCCCCAATTTGACCTGAATGGGACCTGGCCCGCTTTGCTGGTTCCTGTTTTGCCACAGCGACACGTTGCCGCCTGTCGTCGTCTGAGGCTGGATCGTGCCGATGTACGGCATAGGATAGACCGAAAATTTCACCCAGGGGCGAGTCTGGCCGGTGTAGGCATTGTAGGACGTGATTGGCGAAATCAGATTACCACCATTGTTCACCACCGAAGGAAAAGCTCCAGTCGTGTCGTTAACCAGCACTTGTGTCCCGGTGTTCCTGTCAATATTGAAGAATTCCGTGTTGACGCCTCCGCCGCCTTCCCAGAAGAGGATGCGGAACGGATAAATTCCGTCCTCAGGCACGATGACGTTGAAGGCTGCGTTTGGGTTGTTTGCCGGATTTCCGTTCTGGCCGCCCGGGGCATCGCGGAAACCGAGCAGCGTGCCGAGCGTGTCTCGAGGATTCGGAGCGGAAATACACGTCCACCCGTCGTCCACATTCAAACCGAAGAGGTAGTCTCCAGCCTTGAGATTCAAGTAGGTAGTGAATTCATGCACCGTATTGTCCAGCCCGAGATTTGAGGTGCCGGTACCGGGCATGCCGGGAACATTCACGTCGCCGTTGAAAATGCCGCCATTCGCAGCCTGGCCGGTGGTTGTGCTGTGGTTGAAGTTGAGGACTGCGCTTGAGCTGGACGTGTTGGTCAGGTCATAACTTCCGTCCGAATTCGCCAGCGTCGGGTCGAGCAGGTTCGAGTAAGGCTGGTTGTTGTTCGGGTTGATGTAACCATCCGCCAATTCGATCTCCGGTCCGGGCATGTTGTTGCCGGTATGGCGACCGCCATTGCCTTGGTTCGCGTCCTCGGAACGGTCGATCTGTCGGGCGCGGACATGGAAGCCGGAACCGCTGACATCAGTGGCCAGCACTTTGTTGGCGGGAGGAATCGGCCGGATGTACCTCGGCACCGTGAAGATCCAGGCGTTCGTGGCGGTCACAGTGTTCCCGCCTTCGGTAAAGCTATAGATCAGCGTGTTCGTGTTGGCCCCGGAAAACAGCAGCTTCGATAGCGAGCCTGCTCGACGGATCGTCGTGACGTTGTTCGTCTTGCCCGCCGTGATGGTCTGAGTCACTCCGTTGATGGTCAAAGCGGCTGAATCGGCGTTGAGCGGAATCGCCCCGTCTTTGATATCGATCACCACGTCGTCATCCGCGAACGCATAACCGTAGTTGACCGTCGGCAGCACCCTGGAAATGTAAGGACGGCTTGTGGCGCTCTCCCGGTACGCTTTGATCGGCGTGAAACCGGTGAGGTCATTGATGAGCGTTTTGGTTCCGGTCGCAAGATCCACCACGAAGAACTCGACCCCCGCGTTGGCGCCCGCTGATTCCCAGTACATCAGGCGAAAGGGGTACAGGCCGTCCGCGCCTACTACGAAGTCCGCGTAGGTATCTGCCATCCCTCGATCGCCCGCGGTCCCGAGTTGCACGCCTACCACATCTCCAGGCCCGCGTCCCGCTGAAAGCCTGAACCCATCGTCACTGTTCACGCCGAAGCGGTATGCGCCCGCCTTCAAATCCAGAATGGTCTCGAACGATGCGACATAATAGTCACTCGGGAACGCGCTGTTTCCAGGGATGCCTGGCACCGTGTCGTCGGGAACCGGCGGAACGCTGTTCACCGAGAAATTGCCCCCCGCTGTGCCGACCCCAGCCTGATCGTCCAGGTTGATTACCCCCGGCATCACGAACAAACCATCGTTGCCAATCGGGTCAACGGTGGTCCCATCAGCGTGCGTCCACTGCGGGCTGATCATGTTCGCGTAAGGTTGCCCGGTCGTCGGATCAATATATCCGTCGGCGATCTGTCGCTCGGCGTTTGGAGCCAATCCCGTGGATGGGTTTCGGGCCGCACCGATCTGGTGGATCTTGGCTTTGAAGCCCGGCTTGGTTGGATCGACTGAGGCGAGCGCATACGCGGGGGGGATGGTGGAGTAAGCGGGAACAGTGAACGTCCAAAAGCTGGTGTAAGAGTTTCCCGCCGAGTCGGCGTAAGCCAGTCTGTTGGTGTGTACGGCAGCGCTAAGGAGGGGCGCCAGGACTGAGATGCTCGTCACGGCGCCGGATTTCGTGACCGTGCCTGTCAGGTTCGTCCCGTCGAGTGAGAATGTGATCGAATTGTTTGCGAGCGTGGTCGCCCCGTCGGTTATCTCGACCCGCATCAGAGGTGCCGGCGGAACAACGGACCCGGTTCCGGACGGATCGATCCAGGTCGTGCTGGAAGGAGTGGCGAAGGTAATAAGAGGCGGGCTTGCCGTCGTTTCACGGAAGGCTTTGATGGAGTTGGCCTGGTTCGTATCATTCACCAGATATCGATTGCCGGAAGTGGTGCCGGGCGCAAATGTGTAGAATTCGATTCCCGAATTGGCACCGGTGTTTTCCCACCACAGCAGGCGGAATGGATACAACCCCGCCTGTGTCACGGTGATGTTCGCCTCGGTGTTGCCAAACCCACGGGTTGTGTCCAGACTGATGAGTTGGACGGCGCTTGGAATACGATTCACTCCACTGCCGATGGTCAACCTGAAGCCGTCATCACTGTTCACACCGAAGCGGACCGTGCCTGCCGGCAGTTGCAGGAATCCGGTGAATTCCACAGCGAAGTAATCCCCGCCGCCCGGAGTTCCAGGTTCCGGGTCATCTGGAATGTCCATGGGTGGCGCGTCGTACATGGAGAAATTATCCGCTGCGTTAGCGCCGCTGCCATTGACGCCTTGTTCGTGCAGATTGATGTATCGGTCAATATTGTAGATGAAGTCACCATCGGCGGGGTCGGGCGTGGCAGCATTCGCCGCTGCGAACGGCTGGCCGGTCGTTGGATCGATCGCTTTTCCCGAGATGAGAGCTTCCGCGCGATGCACTTGGTCCATGGGAAGGCCGGAGTTTCCCTGCACTATGTACATTTTCATCCCTGGGACATTCATATTAACGAACCCGGGCGGAGCCATCATATTAGTGGTGATGGTTTGAGCGGAGGCCAGTTGCAGGCTGCAAATCATCGCCAGACTCGCAAAAACCGCTTTGAAGGTGGTTGAATGTTGCATGTTTCGATTGAGATAAGAGGTCAGCACTCGCCGGAAGCGGGATATTTGGGCGATAACAGGCGCCAAAACGGCATAGTTCTTCGGGGGATGGTCATTTTTCGCTATGCCACAATGGAACCAAATCTTCCGGCTGAGGAAAATAAGGTGTTTACCCCATTTGGCCGGGAGGTCGTTACCCCATAGCGCGAGGTGGGTCCGCGTCTGAACGGCATCACCATGTGACAAATTTGTTCTGATCGGGCGACCTGGCCCAAAAGTCTTCTCTCGCATTTTCAATCAGCTTGTGATTTATCCTGAAGCGTGCGCCTTCCGTCCTTCGCCCAGGTTTGGATCCTGTCCGCTCTGCTCAACCCGGCGATCATTGCCGGTGAACCGATCGTTCACATGCTCGTGCCCGGCTTCACCGTGCGCGAACTGTCGGTCAGGCTTCCCAACATCAACAATCTTCGCTTCGCGCCGGATGGACGACTGACCGCGCTCGGTTACGACGGTCGGGTCTGGTTGCTGCGCGATTCGGACGGCGACGATCTCGAAGACACTGCGGAGCTGTTCTGGGATAAGCCGTCCATCAGTGTGCCCGTCGGCATGGCGTGGTCCACAGCCGGGCTTTACATTTCGTCGCACGGCAAGGTTTCACTGTTGCGCGATACCGATGGCGACGGCAAGGCGGACACCGAGGAGATTATCGCCAGCGGCTGGCCGGCCACAGATGTCGGGTCCGGCGGCGTGGATGCGACGGCGGTGACGCTCGACAAAGAGGGGAACGTTTATTTCGGCTTACTGGTCGCGGATTACTCGAACGCTTATCGACTGAGGAAGCGAAAGGATTTGAAATCGGATGAACGAGCCTGGCTGGAGGCGCGCGGCGACAAGGGAGGTGATCCCGATGAACAAGTTTCGCTTTACGACCTCAATTCCGTTCGCGGCACGATCCAAAAATGGTCGCCCAAAACGAAGCAGCTCGAAACGATCGCGACCGGAATCCGCGTGCCATTCGCGCTGACATTCAACAAAGCCGGAGATTTGTTCAACACCGATCAGGAAGGTGAAACGTGGATGCCCAACGGCAATCCGCTCGATGAGCTGAACCACATCATCCCCGGACGCAACTACGGTTTTCCACCGCGCCATGAGAAGTGGCTGCCGAACCTCGTGAGCGAACCGCCGGTGGTCGCCTTCGGTCCGCAACACGAATCCACGTGCGGCCTCGTGTTTAACGAACCGCACGCTCCGCTCAACGTTGAATCGTTGAAACGTTCAACCGTTAAATCGGCCGCTCGGTACCGCTCCGACAACAATCGATTCAACGATTCAACGGTTCAACGGTTTAACGCGCCGCTTTCCGCTGCGCCCGCCCAGGGTTTGTTCGGCCCGAAATGGTGGGAAGGCGACGCGTTTGTGGCGGGCGAATCGCGCGGCAAAATCTGGCGCGTGCGTTTGGTCAAGACGCCGCACGGCTACGTGGGCAAGGAATTTTTGATCGCGCGCCTGAGCATGTTGACGCTCGACCTGGCCATTTCCCCGAAGGGCGATCTTTACGTCTGCTGCCACAGTGGTCTGCCCGATTGGGGCACGGGGCCAAAGGGCGAAGGCAAGATTTTCAAAATTTCCTATACCGACCCGAAGTCGCCGCAGCCGGTCATCGCGTGGGCCGCCGGGCCGACGGAAGTTCGCGTCGCGTTCGACAAGCCGCTCGACCCGAGTGTGACGAATTCGTTTGGTCGGGAGGGTCGGCATGGTGCCGACCCCAATTCAAGGGACCACGACACGCCGTCCCAACCCCCGACAATCGAGTTCGGCGAATATGTCCGCGCCGCTGACCGCTACGAAGTCCTCAAGCCGCCCTATCAAGTCGTCAAACAGCAGGAAGCCGCGCCCCGCGGAAAAATCGAAATCCTCGCGGCGAAATTGGACCATGACAATCAAACGCTCGTGCTCACCACTGAGCCGCATCCGCAAGCGGTGAGGTATGCGCTGACGATTCCAGGAGTGAAGGGGCAGGGGAATAAGGGCGCGGGTGAGACGGCGGATGTGGATTACGATTTGAGCGGAGCAGGAGCGAGATTTTTTACTGGACTTGATCACTTGCAGGAGTCTCCTGCGCGGGAATTTCTAGACCTAATTCAAAATAAAGAGGTGACATTTCCAAAAAAATACGACGTTTGGTTTCCGCATGCTGATGCGGGTATTGTGGCGGGTTATCTAGGCGGCTTCACCAATGTTGTCTTTTCTGACCTGCCACCCAGTCTTCACGACGCTGAAGAATATCTGATGGAATTCTGGTTGCGTTTGCCGGAAGACGCTTCCCAACTTACCTTCAAATCTAAAATCCGGTTCTCAGGGGTGGTTGCTGGCATAACTAATAGAATTCGACCGAAACTAAAAGGACCTGCTTTTGTTGACGAAGTTGACGTTCGCAGTGCAGATCGTTGGTCCCATGTATTGCTGAATTCGACGAACAAAGGGTTTCTTCCTGCCGTCAGCTATAGACGGGGGACGGAATCTTTGGAAAGACCCCTCCCACTTTCTTCTTTGTATCCTCGTTGGGTGTCCACGAACAAAGTTCGATTCGAAGCGACCGAATCCAAAATCGCGATTGTCGGCGGCGACTTCGAAGGCGGGCGAAGTTTGTTCTTCAGCGACCAATTGAAATGCTCAACCTGCCATCGCCTTCGCGGCGAGGGCGGCGCGATCGGGCCGGACTTGAGCAATCTGGTTTCCCGCGATGCGGCGTCGGTGCTCCGTGATATCAAGGACCCGAACGCTTCTATCAATCCGGATTACGTCGCTTACAACGTCAGCTTGAACGATGGCAATGAACTGACCGGCTTCATTCGCGCGCAGGACAACGCCTCGATCCAGTTGATCGGCGCGGACGGCAAAGAGAGAGGGTTCCGGCCAACCGACGTGAAAGAGATGCGCGTCAGTTCCGTTTCACTGATGCCCACGGGCCTGGTTGACGGTTTGAAGGATGAGCAAATGCGCGACCTGCTGACGTTTTTGCTGAATGAGCCGCCGAAGCGCAGCGCCGCGGAGGTTGAAGCGGCGTTGAGCGCCGGGGAGAATCGAAAATCGAAAATCGAAAATCGTAAATTGGAAATCGTCCTCGTCGCTTCGAAGCAGGACCACGGGCCGGGCCAACACGATTACCCGGCGTGGCAAGAGAGCTGGCTCCGCCTCCTCACGCCGGCGGCTGCAAACGTCGTCGCGACCGCCGCGTGGCAGTGGCCGAGTAAAGAACAGTTTCAGTCCGCGGACGGCATCGTCTTTTACTATTGGAACCACGAGTGGAACGGGGAAAAGTTCAAACAACTCGATGAATTTCTCGCGCGTGGCGGCGGGCTGGTGTTGTTCCACTCGGCGACCATCGGCAATGACCAGGCGGAACCGCTCGCGGAGCGATTTGGTCTGGCCTCGCATTCATCCCCGCGCACCAAGTATCGCCACACGCCCCTCGATTTGAAAATCATCGCGCCGGACGACAACGCGATCATGCACGGTTTGCCCCGCCAGATTCATTTCCTGGACGAACCGTATTGGCCGCTCGCAGGTGACACGAGCAAGGTCGAAGTGCTCGCGACCACGAGCGTTGACGGCGAAGACCAGCCGATGATGTGGACTTTTCAAAAAGGCAAAGGCCGCGTCTTCACCAGCATCCTCGGCCATTACACCTGGACCCACGACGATCCGCTCTTTCGCGTCATCGCCCTGCGCGGACTGGCCTGGGCCGCTGGCGAACCAGTGGGACGATTTGAAGGGCTCGCCCTGGCCGGCGCGCACTCACAGTAGCGACCGGTCTGCGAATCACGAGCCGGTTTCGCGCTGGACGACTTCGTGATAGGTGGCGAGAATTTTGTCCACGATGGGCGAGGTTGGCACCGACTCCCCGTCGAGCGCGCAAACCGGCACGATGCCGAGCGAACTGAAGCTGAGGAAGATTCCTTCCGATTTGAGCAATGATTCCGGTTTGATGACGCGTTTGTTCGTGGGCAGGTTGAGCGCCTGGCACAATTCCAGCACCACGGCGCGCGTGATTCCGGGCAACGCCCCGCGTCCGGTCGGCGTTGTGTAGACGGTGTCGCGGTAAATCCAGAAGAGGTTGGCGCTGGAGGCTTCGGCCACCTCACCGTTGGTATTCATCATCAGCGCGTCGTCGGCTTCCGCGGCTTCGGCCTCGGCGCGCGCGAGCACGTGCAGCAGTTTGTTGTTCGTTTTGAATGACGACAACGGGTCGCTGGCCGGCAGTTTGTAAGACGACGTTTTCAATCGCCACACGGGCGGGTTTTGCGGGTCAACCGCCTCCCTTGGATGCAGCGACATCACGACCAACGGCGCATCGGCGCCTGTCGGCGAGTAACCCCGTTCGCCCGGACCGCGCGAGAGCGTCAGGCGCAGCACGGCGTTGGGCATCTGGTTCCGCTCGATTAATTCGCTCGCGAGCACACGCAGTTCCTTGGGCGCGAAGGCGAGGCGGATTTTGAGAAAGTCCGCGCCGCGCGCCAGCCGTTCGAGGTGTTGCGCCCAGCGGAACGGTTTGCTGTTATAGACGGGGATGGTTTCGAAGACGCCGTCGCCAAACAGAAAACTGCGGTCGGTTACGGGCACCGCCGCCTGTTCTTCCGACATAAACTGCCCGTTGATTAAAACAGTCATACTTGCGGGCGGGCGGGTTGCCACACCAGCCCGGACGTTGGGACACCAGGAAGTCGTCCCGACCTATGTCGTTAGAAAAGCATACGCCGATTGGGATTGCAAATTCAAAGCTGCAAAAAACCCGCGGGCCTTGGCCAGCGTCTCCTCATACTCTGCTGCCGGAATCGAATCCGCCACCACGCCGGCGCCGACCTGGAAATAAACCGTGCGTTCTCTGCAAATGGCCGCGCGGATGAGAATACTCAACTGGCTTTCACGATTGAAACCAAGATAACCGAGGGCGCCGGTGTAAGGCCCGCGCGTGTTCGGTTCGAGTTCGTCGATGATTTCCATCGCGCGGATTTTCGGCGCGCCGGTGATGCTGCCGCCGGGAAAACACGAGGCGAACGCGGCGAAATGCGTCATGCCCGACCGCAGACGGCCTTCGACCGTGGAAACCAGGTGCTGCACCTGGGCATAACGCTCCAGCCGGACGACTTCGGGCACCTGTACGGAGCCGTATTCGCAGACCCGGCCCAGGTCGTTTCGCAACAGGTCGGTAATCATCACGAGTTCAGCCATTTCCTTGGCGCTGGTCTGGAGTTCGTACGTAAGCTGGGCGTCACGGGTCGGGTCGGCGGAACGCGGACGAGTGCCTTTGATGGGCCGCGTCTGGATGTGCGGCCCGTTCAAGCGCAGAAAAAGTTCCGGCGACGACGACGCGATCTGAAATTCGCCGCAGTCGAGGCAGGCGGAGAACGGCGCGGGCGAAACAGCGGCGAGCCGCTGAAAAAATTGCCAACCGGAAAGCGGACATGGAGCGGACAGCCGCTGCGAAAGGTTGACCTGATAGATGTCGCCTGCGCGGATGTAACGTCTGGCGCGCTCGACCGCCTCGATGAAATCAGCGCGAGCAGAGTTGGAAACAACGCGCGCTTCCGTGCCGTCGCCGCAACCTTCAAGTTGCGCTTGGGGTCGCAGGCTGAAGTCTGCGGCTGTATCCCTCTCGAGCAAGCCGCGCCAGAATTCCGACTGCCTTTGCGCTCGTTCGTCATCGCGGGAGCCGTCCGCGTCCAAACCGGTGGAAACAATCCACGTTTTGCCGAGGAGATGATCGAAGACGACGAGGCTGCCGTAAAAACCGACGTGGCAATCCGGAAGTTCGAGATCGTTGACCGCCAGGCGCGCGAGCTTCGGCTCAACGAAATTTTTCAAATCGTAGCCCCAGTAGCCAAAGCAGCCCCCCAACGGGAGCGGCAAATCCACCTCGTCGAGCAGTTCGTAGCGGGCCATCCAGCTGTCGAGTAGATGCCATGGATTGCCGAATTGAACCTGCCAGACCGTGTTCGGAGCGCGGAGGATCGCTCCGCGAGTTTTGGTCAGGGTTCGCGAGGAGCGATGCTCCGCGCTCCGTGGCAGCGGCTTGCCGCCTGCGAATTCGGTTTCACACCGCGGTCCAAAGGAGCGGAAGGTGAGGAAGGGTCTTGCCGCGACGAACGAATACCGCGACTGCGGCGAATCAAACAACGCGCTCCGCAAAAGCACCACACCCGGCTCGCCCTGCAGTTGCTCCACGAGCGACTCCGGCGAGTGTGACGAGACAATTTCATGAATCAACGGGCGCATTACGGGAGCGCCGGTGGTTTGTTATCTCGTGCCGAACTTGCGGGCAAGCCGCTAGGGCCATGCTCTTTCCGGCTCATCCGCCAGAGCAGCCAGGTCGATTCATCGAACAACGCTGCTTTGCTGGCGTAAGCCGCGTTGCCGGGCGCGCCTTGGCGCAGCGCGTTGGCACCGTGGTTCATTATCGCCTGGGGCGCGTTTTGGGCGAACAGTTCAATGAGCAGGCCGAGTTTCTGTGGGAGATTCAGGTCCGGGCGATCGAAGCAATACTTGAATGGGAAAGTGTCCGCTTCCATTTGGAAGCGCATCGCCCCGCCGGCAACGAAAATATCCAGGAGAAGCTTGACGTCATCTTCGACTTTGTGCCGCACGTCGGTGACCGTTTTGGCGTGGAACCCACGGATCGGGTCGTAGGTGCGCACCGTCTCTTCTCTGCGCGTTTGGCTCAGGTCAAAATGGCGGACCGCTCCGGCAGACAACAGGGCAATCTGTTGCCACGGCAGCGGGACGGCGCGCCCGACCGGGTCATAAACCAACAGCGCTTCCGGCCTGAGTTCCATGCGTCGCACGAATTTAGCGTCGGGCAATTTTGGGAGTTGATTCGCTTCGATCATTTCTGTCGGAACGCCTTCGCTCTGCAACGCGCGCTGCAGCGCGGCAGAGTCTTCCAGCGAAAGATTTTTGAGAAGAATGCCGCGCGCTTCCACGGCCATCTTAACGGCATCGGCTTCGGTCAGCGTTTTGAGCGACTTGACGGCGCGCTTGAGCTGGTCAGCGGTTGGCGCGACATCAACCTGGAGGATGGCGTAGGACACGTGACAGAGTTTCTGGTTTCCTCAGAATTTTAGCAACTTTACGGGCGCGTTTTCGGATTTCAACGGGCTTACCAGCGCCAGATTCAGTCGCTCTGGTCGAAAAAAATCTCGCGCTGCCGCCCGAATTTCTCCGGCAGTGACCCGAGTCAAGCGGCGTTTGACTTCGAGCGCGGGAATGACTTTGCCGTAGCCGAGGAGTTGTTCGCCCAGCCACATCATCTGGCTCTCGGTGTTTTCCAGACTCAGATCAATTTGGCCGATGACGTAATCGCGCGCGCGGCGCAGTTCGGCCGCAGCCGGCGGCGCCTCAACCAGCCGACGCAGTTCGCGCAGGATCAGCTTCAGCGTTTTGGGCAGGTTCTCCGTGTCAAGCCCGGCGGAAACCACCAGGTCCCCGGTGTCGTCGAAGAAGCTGAGCGAGCTGTAGATGTTGTAAGCCAGGCCGCGGTCTTCGCGCACGACCTGAAAGAGCCGGGAACTCATGTTCTCGCCGAGGATCGTGTTGAGCAGGCGCAGAGCGAAGCGGCGCTCGTCGTGGCGCGAACAGGCGCGGATGCCGAGCGCGAGCTGGGTTTGCTTCGTCTCTTTGGTGAAGAGACGAAGGCGCGGTTTGGTCTGCCGGTTGTCGGCGGGAACGAACCCCGGTCGTTTGCCTGCGGGAAATCGCCGGGCAAAACCCGCGGCGGCGCGGACGACGCTTTTGTGCGACAGATTGCCCGCGGCTGAAATCAGAGTGGCGCTGGTCACATAACCGGTTCGCAAAAAATTCAACAAGTCGGCGCGGGTCATGGCCTCGAGCGTCTTCTCGGTGCCGGTCAACGGCCTGCCCAGCGGATGGTTCGGCCAGAGCGTTTCGTTGAGCAGTTCCTGGACGTGGTGCTGCGACTGGTCGAGATACATCGCCAGCTCTTCCTTGATTACGCCACGTTCCTTTTCGATCTCGACCGGAGTGAACCTGGAGTTCAGGAACATATCGGTCAGCACTTCGAGCAGTTCGTCCAAACGGTCGTGCCGCGCCTTCGAGTAAAGGCAGGTGTTCTCCTCGCCGGTAAACGCGTTCAGGTAACCGCCGGTGCCCTCGACCGCCTGGGAGATTTCCTTGGCCGTGCGTTTCCTGGTCCCTTTAAACAGCATGTGTTCGATGAAATGCGACGCGCCGTTCAGCGCCGCTGGCTCGTAGCGTCCGCCCACGCCGACCCACAAACCGACGCTGACGCTCGCCATGTGCGGCATCTCCGCGGTGGCGATGGTCAGTTGGTTGGGAAGACGAGTGATCTGGTGCATGCGGATGGCAAATCAGGCAAACGCTTTCGGACGCGCCTCCGGCGGGCTGACGCGGCGTTGGTAATCGACAAGCAAATCGATCGCTTCCTGCACGTCGTCAGTGACGGTGGCCAGGTCGAGATCGCCCGGACTGACAAACTCGTTTTTCTCCAGCGCGGTCTTCAGCCATTGCAACAGTCCCTTCCAATAATTGCGGCCGAAAAGAATCAACGGATAACGTGGAATGCGCTCGGTCTGCACCAGCGTGATGATTTCAAAGAACTCGTCGAGTGTGCCCAGTCCGCCCGGCATAAACACAAACCCCATGCTGTATTTCACGAAGCAGACTTTGCGTGAAAAGAAATAGTGAAAGTGAATCGGGACGTTGGCGTAACGATTTCCCTTTTGTTCGTGCGGCAGTTCGATATTCAGGCCCACGGAATTCCCTTTGGCTTCGGCTGCGCCTTTGTTCGCCGCTTCCATTATCCCCGGTCCGCCCCCAGTGATCACGGCGAAATGATGTTTGGCAAGCCCGCGCGCCAGTCCGACGGCAGCCGTGTAATAAGGGTCGCTCCGGGAGGTCCGAGCGGAACCGAAGATCGTGACCGCCGGGCCGATTTGTGAAAGGGTCTCAAACGAATCGACGAACTCCGCCATGATCCGGAAAATGCGCCACGGATCTTCCTTGGTGAACCCGAACGTATGATTGTTCATGCGCGGAAGATAGGTGCGGCCATCGTGAATGTCGAACCTCGAATAAATGCCGCTTGCCTCAAATTCGAACGTTTCACAGCGCGGCAAGCCGCAAACCAAAAAGTAGTGGCACGGGTGTCTCGCCCGTGTATGGCAGCGAAAGTCGGGACTGTGGCGGACCAGAAACACACGGGCAGGACGCCCGTGCCACTACCCGGCGCGAAAATTTGCGCAAGCTGCGAAAACTTCTGGGCATTAAAGTTTCCGGGCCAGGCCGTCTCGGCCGCTCAATCCCGCCACGCGAAACGCAGTCTGTTACTTCTTTGCCAGCTTGGCGACAGCGTCCTTCATCTCATTCAGATGAACATCGGCCGAAGGATTGTCCGTGACGTGAGCGATCTTTCCGTCCAGCCCGATCAGGAAGCTGACGCGGCGAGCCATGCTTTTGTTTGGCATTCGGGCGCCATACTCGTCGGCGATCTTGCCGTCGGTGTCCACCAGCAACGGGAAGTTGAGATTGTGTTTGGCGATGAACTTTTTGTGGCTTTCGCCGTCATCGAAGCTGACGCCGAGGACCTGCACATTGTCCTTCTTGAGGTCGGTCATGCGGTCGCGCAAACCGCAGGCTTCCTTGGTGCAGCCAGGCGTGTCGTCTTTTGGGTAGAAGTAGAGCAGGACCACCTGTTTGGCGGCCAAGCCGGACAGTTTCCACATCTTGCCGTCCTGGTCTTTGGCTTCGAATTCGGGCGCCTTGTCGCCGGCTTTGGGCGTGTCCGCCCGACCGACTGCCGCCGACGCGGAAAGTGCAAGTGCCATCATGCAAGCTGAGAGTTTTTTCATAGTGCTTTTTTCGATTTTTTGTGTGTTGATTGACGTGAAAGGAAATTACCTGGCCGGCAAATCTTGTCAAACCGTCATGCGGTGGCCTTGCGTCCTATGGTGCGAGCGGATCGTCTTTCGGACGAAAGGCATCCAAATAGCGGGATAAAAGCTCTTCCTGGTCTGATTTCAGGTGAGCCTTCTTGCTCATCTTGAGCATCCAAGACTGCCAGTCCTGGTTACTATAGTCAGCCGGGTCATAGAACTGGTGGCATTTGGCGCACTTCAGAGTATAAAGTCTTGCTCCCTCCTTGATTTCGAGGGCCGAGAGCGCCGCGCCGTTAGCGGGGGCAAAAGCAGCGGCATTCGGCCCGTGTTCGCGAAGCGAGGGACTCTGGCATCCCGCCAGGCCGATGGCCACGGTGAGCAAAACGGCAACCGCAAGCAG
This sequence comes from Verrucomicrobiota bacterium, assembly GCA_003218515.1. Classification (GTDB taxonomy): domain Bacteria; phylum Verrucomicrobiota; class Verrucomicrobiia; order Limisphaerales; family AV2; genus AV2. The sequence continues at coordinate 23,912 of QHNT01000149.1, forward strand.
CGCGCGTCCCATTAGAAATCCATCCCGAAAATCAGACGAAAGTTGATCCGCTCGTGGCCTTCCAACTCGAAGTGCGTATTGTCATCCGGGTTTCCTACAAAGTTGGCGCCGTAGACTTCAAGTCCCGTGCAATGCCGAAACTGGCTTCGATTTCACCCTCGGTTTTGTGAAAATTCTCCGACCACTCAGTAGCATGAGTGAGATTAAAGGCCCACTTCCATTCACCATACCGCTGCCCCAAAATGATCTTCTGCTCCATTTCGGCTTCTTCACCCGAATAACGCGGCTCCAAATACAGCGCCAGGCCAACAGCGTGTTCGGCAGGGTTGAACACCAGGTAACGATTCTCCAGCGAGACTCCACGGAAACTGAACGTGGAGATGTCTCCTCCGGTCGCGGGATCGCGGTAGCTCTCGGAGGCTTCATTCAGATAAAGTTCCACGGTGTAACGGTCGCTCACGCCATACTCCCACGCCTGGCGGAGTTCCCACTGATTGAAATTGTCCTGGCCGACGGCCTTCGTCCGCTGTGTCCTCAGCGTGACCCATTGTTCAAACTCTGTCGCACCCTGCGGCATCGTTTCAGGTTCGTAAGTGTAGGTAAAACGGCGCTCGTCCGCTTGCGCTTTGGTCAGGCACAGACAACCAGCCAATAGTCCCGCCAGGATTTTGCTTTGCGTATTCACGGTTGCCCGGTGCTTCACGTAGTTTGAACGCGCAACCCGGTAAAGATAATTGTTGGAAGCGACTCGTGCGGGGCATTCCCCCGGCTAAAGCCACCCTCTCCACTCATCCGACGAGGGGAGAGGGAAGGGTAGGGGAGTGGTTGAACATTCGACAATCGTTTTCACTTCGGAAATTTCTTTTGGCAATTGGTGTAATTCTCTGGCGGTGGGGCCAGGGTGAGGGCAACCGCCGCGACGCAAAGTTTTCGGACACCTCACGGCGCTGTCGTACTCTTCGAGTCCCACGGCAGAGCCGAGGGGTCTTCCGGGATAATTATAGTTCTTCCCGACTTCACCGATTGTTCCTCGGCTTCACAAATTTCCACCGCGCTCACGCCATCCCGCGCGGTGACGACACTCGGCGGTCGGCCGGAACGGATGCACTCGAGCAGGTATTTGAGTTCGCCGACGTAGCCGTCTTTGCCTTCGAGCTTCAAGGTTCGCGGCTCCTGGCCTTTCTCGAACAGCTTGAGCGCGTCGGCCCCGCGCGCCATGTCGTAGTCCGCCGTCGCGTTCTCGAAAATCACGGTGTAGGACATGTTGAAACCGAAGCCTTCGGTCATCGCCCAACTCCCTTCCGCGCTCACGGACGCGCCACTGGCGACCTGATATTGCGTGACCACGTGGTCGATAGCGCCGCTGACCTTGCTGAAGCCGGTGGAAAATACGCCGCGCGGACGACCGAAGCAGAACTGCACAAAGTCAGTGTCGTGAATGTGCAGGTCCAGCAGCGCCCCGCCGGAAAGATTTCCGTTGAGGAAGAACTTCTGTCCCCAGCCGGGCGGTTGGGCAACGCGACGAAAACGCGCCGCGAGGCAGCGGCCGTAGGTCTTATCTTCGATCGCCTTTTTCGCCCACGCCCATTCGGGCCAGAAGCGGAGACACATCGCCGGCATGAGAAACGCGTTGGCCCTGGCTGCGGCGCCCGCGATTTCGCGGGCCAGTTCTGGGGTCCGCGCCAGGGGTTTTTCGCAGAGGACATGCTTGCCGGCGCGCAGCGCGGCGATGGCGAGTTCGGGATGCGTGTGCGTCGGAGCGCAGATGTCAACCAGTTGAACGGCCGGATCAGCGAGCATCTCGGCCAAGCTGCGGTAGGCCTTCACCTGGGACATGTCGAGCTTGAGCGGCTCGGTGGAGCCCACGTTGCCGCTTACTTTGGAGAAATCGCCGTCGAGATTGCGACCGCTGGGATTGCAAAGAGCGGCGATGCGGTAGCCGTCAATTTGGCGATAAGCCTTGAGGTGAGTCGCGGCCATGAAACCGAGGCCGACGATGCCGACGCCGACCGAATTGCGGAGTGCGGAGTGCGGAGTGCTGGGTGGCATAGGCCTGAAACGTGAGGCGTGTTGCGTGGTCAGCCGAGAGACTCAATCAATTCGGCGCAAATCTCTTCGACGTGCGTCGCGACCTTGCGCGTGTGGCTGCCCGGCCGGTTCGTGCCAATAATGAGCGTAATCACGCCGACCTTTTAGCAGGTAGGGCGCGCCGGGCAAGTCGCAAGGCGCCGATTGCGGTCCGCGGCGGACGCAGCGAACAAACTGCTCAGGGCAGCGAGTACGGCGGCGCGGAGGTTGTTTCAGGATTGACGAAGCGTGGCGTGAGGTAGTAAATACATACTCACCCTCATTGTG
>QHNT01000002.1 GCA_003218515.1 Verrucomicrobiota bacterium
GCGCCGCAGCCCGACGATCAGTATTTCACCGAACAGTGGTATTTGGAACAGCGTAACACCAACGGCGCCGTGACCGGCCCGGACCTGAACGTCCGCGCGGCCTGGCCCTACACGCGGGGCGAAGGAGTGGTGGTGGCCGTGGCCGATCTGGGAGTTGAATTGGTTCATCCGGACCTGGCGCCGCGCGTCGCGGACGCGCTGAACCACAATTTCAGCGACTCCAGCACGAACGGCCAGCCGTTCGGACGCGACCGCAATTGGGCGCACGGGACGGAGGTGGCCGGCCTGATCGCGGCGGAGGGCAACAACGGGATCGGCATGATCGGCGCGGCGCCGGGCGCGCAACTGGCCAGTTGGGTGATCTTCAACAGCAACCAGACGCTCGTCAGCGACGAGCAGTTGATGGACATGTATCAGTTCGCCTCGAACGTGGTCAGCGTGCAAAACCACAGTTGGGGACACAGCCGGGAAGTCCAGGAAGCGCCGACGTTGCTGGAGGAAATCGGCATTTCCAATGCCGTTACGTTCGGGCGGGAGGGACGCGGCGTGGTGATGGTTCGCTCCGGCGGCAATTTCCGCACGCGCGGCGACAACGCGGACGATGACGGCTATCTGTCCGACCCGCGCGTCATCGCGGTGGCGGCGGTGTGGGTGGATGGCCGCGTGGCCAGTGGCTCGGAGCCGGGCGCGTGCCTCCTGGTGGCCGCGCCGAGCGGCGACAGTGCCGGCGACGGTACTATCAAGCTGTTCACCACGGACCTGCTCGGAGCGGACGGAGTGAACCAGATTCATTTTCTGCCGCCGAACGAGGACTTGTGGGACTACGTGTTTAACGGTTTAGGTTTCAGCGGCACTTCGGCTTCCGCGCCACTGGTGTCCGGCGTCGTGGCACTGATGCTGTCGGCGAATCCGAATCTGACGTATCGCGACGCGCAACAAATCCTGATTCTGGCCTCGCGCCATTTTGATCTGGCTGATCCGGATGTGGTCATTAACGGCGCGGGTTTTCGCGTCAGCCACAACGTCGGCTTCGGCGTGCCGGACGCGGGTCAGGCGGTCTCACTGGCGCGGGGTTGGTCGAATCGTCCGCCAGCCACCAGCGTCACGTTGACGGCGACAAACGCTGCTGCGATTCCCGACGACGGCCTGCGGCTGCTGATCACTGGCAACGGGGTGCCGGCCAATCTGACTTCCATCCGCACGCTGCCCGGGACCGGCCCGCACGCCGACACACCGACGGCCATGTTGCCGCTGGTGGATGTGGGGTTGGCCACCAACCCGATCACCGCCAACCTGACCAACAAGGCCGCGTTGATTGAGCGCGGCACAAATAATTTTGCTGACAAGATCAATTTCGCCGCGCAAGCCGGGGCCGCCTTCGCGGTGGTCTATAATTTTGCCACCAACACGAGCGGCAGCGGCGCGCCGGGCGGCGATCAACTCATTCCCATGGGCGGGACGGACTTCACGCCCATCCCGGCGGTGTTCATCGGCAACAGCGACGGCGAAGCGTTGAAAAATCTGTTTGCAACGAACAGCGACGCGCTGGCGCAAATTCATCTTGAAACGACGAACTACCTTTTCACCGTGACCAACACGCTGGTGTGCGAGCACGTGGCCGTGCGCGTGCAAACGGACCATCCGCTGCGCGGCGATCTGCGCATCACGCTGGTTTCGCCGCAAGGCACTCGCAGCGTTCTCCAACGCTACAACAGCGATACCAACGCCGGCCCGGCGGATTGGACTTACTACTCGACCCACCACTTCTTCGAGGGCAGCGCCGGGACCTGGACGCTGGCCTTCAGCGATGAATTCCAGGACGCCATCGGCTCGGTTCAACTGGCCAGCCTGATCATCGAAGGCGTCGCCATCACTGACTCCGACCACGACGGCCTCGATGACGGCTGGGAAAAGGCGCGCTTGGGCAACAAGCTCGATTACGGGCCGCAAGATGATCCTGACGGCGACGGATACAGCAACGCGCGCGAGCAAGTCATGGGCACGGACCCGCTCGCGGCCGACGTGGTGTTTCAGCTCGACCTTTCGCCGTGGGACAAAAAACTGGCGCGTCTGAGCTGGCCCGGCGTGACGAACAGGAATTATGAAGTGCTGGCCGGGACGAACGTCGCCACGTTGACGCTGCAAACCAACCTGCCGGGCCGGTTCCCGGAGACCGAATGGTTCACGCCATACACCAACGCGGCGCAACAGTTTTTCCGCGCGCGCTCCGTGCCGGCGCCATGATGCCATTCCGTTCTCGCGCTAAAGTGTGCTCTGCGGGGCGGCGCGCCGGTTTGTTCGTCGCAGGCCGGCTTTTGTTTTGTCTGTGGCTCGCGCAAGAAATCGGCGCTGCGCAAACTGCCGGCTCGTTTTCCTCACAAGTTTTGGCGCCGGCCTATCGCGCCGACCGGATTTTGATTCAACCGAAAGCGGGAGCCAGTCTGGCCGCCCTCGCCTTCTTTCATTCGGCGCTGAAGAGCGAGGTGTTGCAAACGTTCGAAGGAATCGGAGGTTTGCAGGTGTTGCGCGTGCCGGAAGGGGAGAGCGTGCAAAGTCTCATCGCCAGATATCAGCAGAGCAACCTGGTCGAATTCGCCGAGCCGGATTACACGGGGCGCGTGTTTGCCACGCCCGATGACCCCAAATATCTGGACGGCACGCTTTGGGGATTGAATAACGCCGGACAAAAGGGCGGCACGGCGGACGCCGACATTGACGCACCGGAAGCCTGGGATGTGCTGACTTCGGCCAGTAACATTGTGGTCGCCGTGCTGGATACCGGCGTGCGGTACACCCATGAGGACCTGGCGGCGAACATGTGGGTGAATCCGACCGACGGCAGCCACGGAACCAACGCCATCGCCGGGAGCAACGATCCGAGCGACGACAGCGGCCACGGGACCATGATTGCGGGAATTCTCGGGGCGGTGGGCAACAACGGCAAAGGCGTGGTGGGCGTGGCGTGGGGCGTGCAAATCATGGCTTGCAAGTGCTTCAATAATTTTGGCGTGGGGAACGTCTCGACTGCCGTCGCTTGTCTTGATTACGCCCGAGCCAATGGAGCGAGAATTATCAACGCAAGCTGGGGTTTCACGAATTCCCTCGCCTTGTCCAACGCGTTTTACACTGTGCGCAACGCCGGCATCATCGTGGTCGCCGCCGCGGGCAACAGCAGCGCCGACATTGATGTCACTCCCACCTATCCCGCGAGCTACGATTTCGACAACGTCATCTCGGTCACCTACACGACGCGCAACGATGCTCTGGGCACAAACTCCAACTACGGCGCAACCAGCGTTGATCTTGCCGCGCCGGGAGAACAGATTTATTCGACCTTCGGCGCGACGGACTCCTTTTATTTCTCCAACACAGGCAGCTCCTTTGCGGCGCCGTATGTCACCGGCGCGCTCGCATTGATGCTGGCCAAATATCCCGCAGAGAGCTATCAACAAATCATCGCTCGCGTGCTGAACGCCACTGATCCCTTGCCGTCGCTTGCGGGCAAATGCGTGACGGGCGGCCGCCTCAATTTGCGGAAGGCGCTCAGCCCGCCGATCAGCCTGGCAGCGCTTTCATCGGCGGGCGGCGGGCCATTTCAATTGCGCGTGTCCGCCGATCCGGGCCGGACTTGCGTGATCGAGGTCGCGACCTATCTGACGAATTGGTCGCGCATCTTCACCAACACCAGCTCGGCCAATGGAACGTTCGATTTCACGGACGACACGTCGGTGGACTCGGCCCAGCGGTTTTATCGAGCCGTTTCTTCGCCGTGATCGGTGCGGCGCAAACGACAATTCCGGGACTACTCCAAATAGCCTTTGTCCGGCGTCAGACCGTGGCGTGACAAAGCCTCGCCGGTAGCGCGAATCACTTCGGCGGGCAAACAGGCGCCGGCGTGCAGCCGTGGCGGCGTGGCAGCCTGCGCTCGGGGACCGTGGGCAAAAAAGTGGTCCATTGCCTTATTGGCGTTGGCGAACGGGTTGCCGTGAGGGAGACCAGTCACGATGCCAAAGACTTCGTTGATGCATCCGGTCAAGCGCTCGGACATTTCCTGCGCCGCCTTCAAGCGCCTGGCGGCGACGTCTTCAATGAGCTGGTGAAACTGGCGCGCAAAACAGTTGGCCGTGCTCAGCAGGAAACCGTCGTAGGGGCCTTTGGCAGCCTTCAGCCATCGGACGTAGTCGCCTTCCGCGCCGCGCACAAGGAAAACATTTTCCAGTTTCTGGCCCGAAAGCGCCACGTGGTCCGCGCCGCTGGTGTCCTTGAGCAGGATGAAGTTCGGGAATTGCCGCGCCAGCGAGGCTACCAGCTCAGGGTGAATCTCGTTTTGTGTGATTTGCGGAAGTTGATAAAGCGCAGTGGGCAAGCCTGATTCCAGAACAGAGCCAAGCGCTGCGCCAATTTGCTGTTGGGTCAATTCCTTGCCCCGCGGCGGACAAACCGTGAAGCCGCAAGCGTGCGACTTGCGCAAGCCGGTTTCGTCGTCAATGGCGCCTGCGCGGGAGTTAAGCCAGTCCATGGTTTGTCGTATCGCCAGGCGCGCTTCTTCGCCGTCCGTTTTCAGCACGCCGATAAGCGAGTGCAGATTGAGTTGGCCGATTTGCTCCAGGGCGACTTCCAACACCTGCCGCGTTTCCTGTTCTCCCATTTCCCAACCATCTCCGGTGGAGCCGGGGACCAAAAAGCCTTTCACATACGGCGACAAATGGCGGAGATGCGCGGCCAGGCGCTGGCCGTCAATCGCGCCCTCGCGGTCGTAGTGCGTGATCAGCGGGCACCAGAGCACGGGAATACCGACGGGAAAAAGCCGCGCCAGCAGTTTTCTGCGTTCGACGGCGGTTAGGGTCGGGCGGCTCATGGCGTTGCCTTCCCGACGTAACCGGCCACGGGTTTGCCGTTGTCGCCCAGTTTGCCGCAAGCCCAGAGCAGGCCGTTGGCGAGAAGTTGGAGATAGTCCGGCGATGCCGCGGTCTTCAGGTCGTGGCCGAGCGTGGTGGCAAAGACGCGTCCGCCGCCAAATTGATAAGTCCAGCACACGACGTGTTCCCGGCTGTCGCGCGGGCTTTTCGCCTGGAGCAGTTGATGCGATTGCGGGTCGATTGAAATCGTCTGATAAAGCTCATCGCCAGGGGTCTTCCAATCGTCCGGAAAAGCTTTCGTGATGGGATCGTGCTGGTCGAGCTTCACGATGGTGAAACGGCCGTAAGGATCGTGGACTTTCGACCTCATGCCGCAGCACGTTTCCCATTCGTGCACTTTTTTGGATTGGCGAAACGCGTGAATGGCGCAATGAATCATCACGGCCGGCTTTCCGTTGTGGACCGCCTGGACGGCATTTTCGAGAACGACATCCGGCGCGTCATCGAAGCAAACGTCATAGACCACGACGTCGTAAGCGTCGGCAAAGCTGGCGTTGGTCAGGGCGTTCAGGTCGAACGCCGTTGTGAATTGCGCGTTGACGAGCTTGCTCAGGTGCGAGGTCAGATGGGGGGCGAGATTCTTGTAATCGTGATAGCCGCCGCCGGTGAGGAACAGAGCTTTCAGTGGAGCAGGGGAAGGATTTGTGTTTTCCGCGCGGTCCGCGGCCAGGCGGCGAACTTTGATGTCGCGTAACGCGCCTGTGGTTTGCCAGGTCGCCAGTCCGAAAGGCTTGGACAGGTCAATGTCGCCGGGGCGCAGCGAGATTCTTCGGTCAACGATCGACTGGTCCACGATCTTTTCGTCGTCTATCCACGTTTCAATTTTCTCTTTCGTGACTCGGAGTCGAAGCCGATACCAGCGGCGGGAGTCGAACTTCATGTATTTGGTCGTCTCGTTTTCGGAAGCGTCGAGGCCGTCGATGCTCGACAGGCCAACCACCCCGCCGCCCCAGCCGCCAATAATCCACGTGCAAAAGGCGTCTTTGACCGGGAACGTCAGCCCGCAGAAAAAATCGCCCCCGTCCACCTTCATCGCTTCGAGCGCAACTTCGTAGTCGCTCTTGGGAATCTCGTTGGTCCAACTGACGCCGGTCAACATCAGTCCGGAGTGAAGCAGAAGTTGGCCGTTTTCGACGTTCACTTCGCCGTGGCCGGCGAAATCGGTGATCTTCCACCCCTTGAGCGTTTTGCCGTCGAACAGGCTCTGCCAGTCACCGCCCTGGCTCAGTACAGGACTTGTCGCGGACCTGACCGCGACAGCCAGCAGAACCGCGTGACACCACGTCCGGCGCTGGCGAACCAGGCGGGTGGATTTCAGAGCGGACGCGAGAATGCGCAAAGCGCGGTACAACTGCCGTTGTCGGTTCCATCTCTCTTCGTGGCCCATAGTTCGTTTCTTCTTGTGGCTGAAAAAAACGAAAGAGTCGAGGAGAAGAAATGAAAAAAACGGGCGGCGCCGCAACTTGCCAATACCACGCTATCGAGTCCGGTTTGCAAGATTTCCGAAGTCTGCTGTGAGAGAATCCTTTCTTGTTGTGTTCGCGAAAGACGGACGGGGTCAGTAGCCTTGTTTCTTGAGCCAGTAAACTCCGGCGAGAAGCGCGATGGCGGCGAGCGACATGTAAAGGGCGGACTCGATAAAGTACGAAACGCCGATGATGAGCAACCCTCCAAACAACGGGACCATGGATTGCTGCTTTTTTCCGTAGATAAAAAACCCCATCCCGATCGCACCCCAGATCATGGATGCGACGAGCGAGTGGGCGCTGGTAAACATTTCGTTCCCGTCGCTCGCTAGAACGTTGGCCCAAGAATCCACGGCGCGAATTCCTCGTCGCCGATGCCCGCCAATTCGCTTTTGGTTTTCTCGCCGCCGGCCACGGCGATGATTTTTTCAAAAATGCGCCGCCCGACCTGTTCTACCGTTTCTGTCCCGTCAAGGATCGTGCCGGCGTTGATGTCCATGTCGTCTTGCATCCAATTATAGAGCGGCGTATTGGTGGCGACCTTAATGCACGGCGCGGGTTTGCAGCCGTACACACTGCCGCGTCCGGTGGTGAAGACGCCGATGTTGCAACCCCCGCAGACGAGACCCGTCATGCTCACTGGATCGTAACCGGGAGTGTCCATGAAACAGAAACCGGTCGTGGTGATCGGTTCCGCGTATTGGTAAACGGCGGCCAGCGGCGATAGCCCGCCTTTGGCGACCGCGCCCAGACTCTTTTCGTAGATCGTGGTCAGCCCTCCTTCTTTGTTTCCGTAAGAAGGGTTGTTGTCGATGGTGGCGTCGTGCCGGCGCGCGTGATTTTCCCACCAACGAATCAGCCCACGCCCAGCGCCGGATTCGCGGTGATGCCGCTGTTGCCGTCGGAACCGCCGCAGTTTTCGGCGAGAATCAACTTGCTGATCGGCTGCGGGACCCGCCGGTTGTCGTTGGTGACGGGCAGAATTTTGGTCACCGCGGCTGCGGCGGCATCCACGGTGCGGCGCACACCGCCGGTGCTCTGAATCGTGAGGAAGGTCGGCGCCGTTTCGCCCGGTTTCAATTCGTCGAGCTTGAATTCCTGACGAATGAACTGGACCTGATTGACTTCGCAGCCCAGACCGATCATCACATAACCCGCGATGTTCGGGTGGCGGGCAATGCCGGCCAGCACGCGCATGAGCAATTGATGCGGTTCGCCCGGCTGGATCCCGCAGCCGCTCTTGTGCGTGAACGCGACGACACCGTCCACATTCGGAAAATCGCGTCGCAGCTCCTCGATCTTGAACCGGTCTTTGACGTAGTGCGACACGGAGGCCGAACAATTCACGCTGGAAATGACCGCGACGTAATTCCGCGTTCCAACGCGTCCGCCGGGACGAGCGTAGCCCTGGAAGGAGCGCATTTTTTCCGGCGGGTAATACTCCACCGGCCTGGCAGCGGCGCAAAAATCGTAGTCGCGGGCAAAATCCCTCATTTCGAGATTGTGAGTGTGCACGTGATCGCCGGGCGCGATGTTTCCTTTGGCAAACCCGATGGTCTGTCCATATTTTCGGACGGGCGCGCCGTCAGAGATCGCTTTGACCGCTATCTTGTGGCCGGCGGGAATGTCGCGTCCTGCGATGAGATGAATCGAATCGTCGGACAACTCCGTGCCGGCGCGGACAGGCCGCTTGATCACGGCAACGTCGTCGGTATCACGGAGCAACAAAGCGAATTGGGCAAATCTTTCTTCTTTGGCCATAAAGTGACTCTCGCGCAGGGAAGGCGGTTGCTGGACTGAGGTCTTCACCTGTGCCGAGTTGGGTCAAAACATACTCCGGCTATGTTCCGATTGTCGAATGTCAAAAAACTGCGGTCGCAGACCAAAATAGTGTTCGGCATGAAAAGCGCCGAGGGCGTTTTTCCTCTCTCCATGAACCGTACCCCCTCATCCCGTCCTTCTCCCCCAGCGGGGGGAGAAGGAGAAGGTGCCCGGAGGGCGGTTGAGGGGGGATTGCGACCGGTTCATGGGGGGGAGAGAGCTGGAGAGAGGGGAACCTGAAAAACGGCCTCCTCTCCCCGGCCCTCTCCTCCTTTTTTGGGGAGGAGAGGGAGAAGGGCTGTTGCGCTCCAAGCAAACCACTTGCCGCGGACCTGTGGTCCGCGAATTTCTCCCTTGAAAAATAATGATTGCGGTGAGGGACCGGTCTGCTAATTTGCTCAGCCTTTTCGTTCCGGAGGGAAGTATCCGGCCGGCGTGGAAAGGCAGAACGGCCTCAAAATCAAGCCCTGTTCGAGTGAGCCGGGCGGCCAGAACAACATCGAAATCAATCCCGTGTTCCGCGGGATGGTCCGTCCCGTTGCGGCGGGATGGGCTGACAACCAATGGAAACCTGTGATCAGTATCGGCGTTAAAGAATTGTTGGAAGCGGGCGTCCACTTCGGACACCAGACCCGTCGTTGGAACCCCAAGATGAGACCGTTCATCTTTGATGCCCGCCACGGTATCTACATCATCGACCTCAGCAAAACCCTCGCTCAGCTCGAAGCCGCGTGCAGTTTTCTCCACGAGACCATCAGCAAAGGCGGCCGGGTATTGTTCGTTGGCACCAAAAAGCAGGCGCAGCACGCGGTCAAAGAAGCGGCTGAGCAGTGCGGCCAGTTTTATGTGACTGAGCGCTGGCTCGGCGGCACGCTTACCAATTTGAAGACCATCAAGCGTTCCATCGGCCGTCTCAAACAGATTGAAAAGATGGAAGCGGACGGCTCGATCAACAATTACGTCAAACAGGAGCAATCCATGCTTCGACGGGAAGCGGCCAGGCTGCACAAGAACCTCGACGGCATCCGCGCCATGGATAGTTATCCGCAAGCGATGTTTGTCGTGGACATCAAACGCGAGCACAACGCCGTGGCGGAGGCCCGACGGTTGAAAATTCCGATTGTCGCCATCGTGGATACAAACTGCGATCCTGATCTTGTGGATTATCCGATTGCCGGCAATGACGACGCCATTCGCTCGGTGCGCCTCATCCTGAGCATCATCACCCAGACGATCAGCCAGGCGCGCGCTGAATACGAAGCCAAGTATGCGCGGCGGAGTCCAACGGAGGAAGCGGCGCCGGTTGAACCGAGCATCGCGGCTGCGGCACCAGACGCGCCGTTGATTGCTGCTCCGGTCACGGTGACGGCCACTCCGGCTTAGGGAATCAGTCCCGATGGAAGCAAGTGGCCCCCTTCCATCGGCTCAACTCGGAACTTTCAACTCGAATCAATATTCATATGGCTGAAATCACTGCTGCTGCCGTCGGCAAATTGCGCGAGATGACCAACGCCGGTTTGATGGATTGCAAGAGGGCGCTCACCGAGGCCAAGGGCGACTTGCACGTGGCGGTGGACATCCTGCGCAAGAAAGGCGTCGCTACTGCGGCCAAAAAGGCGTCGCGCGAAGCCAGGGAAGGCATCATCGCTCAATGCATTCTGCCCGGCTCGCGTGTCGGCGTGTTGGTGGAAATCAACTGCGAAACGGACTTTGTGGCCAAGAACGATACGTTCAAGGCCTTCTGCGATGAGATCGCCAGGAGGCTCGCCATGGATCCCAAGGCGGACCTCGAAGCGGATCGCGTTGCCGCGGTCGCGAAAATCGGCGAGAACATCAAGGTTTCGCGCCACCAGCGTTTTGAAGTGAGCGGCAACGGGATGGTCGCCGCGTACATTCACACTGGCGCGAAAGTGGGCGTGCTGGTGGAAGTGGGCGCGGGCAGGGAAAGCACCGTGGTCAACGACGAATTCAAACAACTGGTGCGTGACATCACGCTGCAAATCGCCGCGGCGCATCCCCTCGCCGTTTCGCGCGAGCAGGTGGACCCGGCTGTGATCGCCAAGGAAAAGGAAATTGCCGCCGAACAGGTGAAGAACAAGCCGCCGCAAGCCGTGGCCAAGATTGTCGAAGGCAAGCTGGACAAATTCTTCCAAACAGTTTGCCTCGTTGACCAGGGTTTCGTGAAGCAGAATTCGGAAATCTCGGTCAAGGAGCACGTGGCTCGCGTGGCCAAGAAGCTCGATGACGAAATCACCATTCGCCGCTTTACCCGCTTTCAGGTTGGGGAGACGGCGGCGTAGCGGCGGGCGTCCCGCCTGCTCTGAAGGACGGCCACCCGGAGGAGTGCTTCTTGACGCCACACACGTTTCGACGATTCACGCCGGTGCCCGCGCGCGCGACGCCCGACACCAGGCGAGGACGCCGGGCGCCCCCCTGCAGGCGTACGCGCAGCGCTTTGATTTGACTCCTTCACTGCCGGTTGCTACAACCCCGGTGATTTATGTCGCCGAGCGGCCATCCGATCTTCAGTCAGCGTTCATTTTTTCGACACTTTGCCACCCGTTTATGACCAAGCCGAATAATCCGAAATATCGCCGTATCCTGCTCAAGCTGAGTGGCGAAGCGCTGGGAGGCGAGGCCGGCGTCGGCATCTGCCCGGAAGCGATCCACGACATGGCGCGACAGATTGGCGAGGTGCGCGAGCTCGGCGTCCAGGTCGTCATCGTCGTCGGTGGCGGCAATATTTTTCGCGGCCTGACTGGAAGCGAGCGCGGCATCGAGCGGGCGACCGGGGATTACATGGGCATGCTCGCGACCATCATCAATGCCCTCGCGCTCCAGGACGGGCTTGAAAAAAACGGCGTGCCGACTCGCGTGCAAAGCGCCATTACCATGGCGCAAGTGGCTGAGCCGTTCATTCGTCGTCGCGCGGTGCGTCATTTGGAAAAAGGGCGCGTGGTCATCTTCGGCGGCGGCACGGGCAATCCTTATTTTTCCACCGACACGGCCGCGGCGCTGCGCGCGAACGAGATCGGCGCGGAAGTGGTCTTGAAAGCCACCAAAGTGGACGGCATCTACGACAGCGACCCGAAGAAAAATCCGCAGGCGAAGCGATACGATCAAATCAGCTACGGCGACGCGCTGGTGAAACAACTCGGGGTGATGGACTCGACCGCTTTCTCGCTTTGCATGGACAACAAGATGCCGATCATCGTTTTCGACCTGTTCAAGCCGCATAATCTTAAGCGTGTCGTGCTCGGCGAACAGGTCGGCACGCTGGTTACGCGTTAAAGCAGGTGCCCTATGCCAACGGACGACATTTTGCTGGAAGCCGAAGACAAGATGCAGAAGACCGAGCACATCGTGCAGCAGGAGTTCGCCGGCGTGCGAACGGGCAAGGCCTCGCCCGCGCTCGTCGAGAACATCATCGTGGACGTTTACGGCTCGCAAATGCGCATCCGCGAGCTGGCCGGCATCACCACGCCGGAGCCGCGCATGATTTTGATCCAGCCGTGGGACGCCAGCACCGTTCATCCGATCGAAAAGGCCATTCAGAAGACCAACCTGGGGCTGAACCCGGCCGTTGACAAAAGATTTATTCGCATCGTCTTGCCGGAACTGAGCGAGGAACGGCGCGTGGAATTCACCAAGGTGGTCAGGAAAATGGCCGAGGATGGCCGCGTGGCGATCCGGCACGTGCGGCGGGACGCCATCGAGCACCTGAAAAAAGAGACCAAGGAAGGGCTGATTACAGAAGATGAATTGAAGCACGCTGAGAAGGAAGTCCAGAAACTAACGGACCAGTATATTGGCAAAATCGACGAACACCTCGCCCACAAGGAAAAGGAAATCATGACGGTGTAGAACCAGTTCTGATCACCTCGGCAGCGCGAGGGAAGCGGTGTTGGTCGCAGGCAGTTCGAAGCGGATGATGGTTTCTCCGGTTTTAGCGTAACTTAATCTCTCTCTCGCCAGCCTTTCGACGGTCCTGGGATCGCGCATAACGTCGATGGAAGTCCTCAGTCGCTTTTGTGTTTCTTCCTCTTTTTTGACCTCAGCATCCAAAGTCAGGTTGTCCTTGCGCATTCTTTCGTTGCGCTGGATGAGCGGTAAATACCACAGCGCGATCAGGAGCAGCGCAGCCAGCAGCAGGAGCATGACAATCAGCCTGGTGAGCTTGTCCCAGATCCCAAGATTGACATTCATAAGGCGGAGTTAAACAGGAAGCAGTTGACGAAGGAAGCGGCAATTTGTTCGTCGGGCGCTTCCGGGCGCAACTTGGCATTACCACGCATCGAGTCCGGTCAAGATTTCCGAAGACCCCTCACCCTGTCCCTCTCCATCCGATGGGGAGAGGGTGGTCCCGCAGCGCGGAACCGGGTGAGGGGAATACGTGCGTCACATCAGCTTGGTCATGGTGCTGAGTTGCGCCCGGCGCTTCCATGGTCCGATCGAACGGATCGAATCGAGGCAAACTTTCAACTTTGAACTTTCAACGCTCGACGGCAAAACTCCGTTCGCCGTGAAGATCGAACTCATCAACACCGGCAGCGAACTGATGCTCGGCCGGGTGCTGAACACCCACCAGCAGTGGATCGGCCGTCAGTTGGCCGACCGGGGATATGTCGTGACTCGCCAGGTCTCCGTTCGCGACGTCGGCAGCGACATTCAACAGGTCGTTCGCGAGGCGTTGTCGCAGGCCGATTTGGTGATCGCCACGGGCGGACTTGGCCCGACGTCGGACGACATCACGCGTGATTTGGTTGCGGAACTGCTCGGTAAAAAGTTGCGTGAAGACGCCGTCGCTCTGGCCAATGTGGAAAGCTTTTTCGCGATTCGCAAACGGCCCATGCCAGCGCAGACGCGCGTGCAGGCGCTGGTTCCGGAAGGGGCGATCGTGCTCCAAAACCGGCACGGCACAGCGCCCGGCCTGGCCATTGAACTCAACCCCAATCCATTCCGTAAGGAAAGCAAGGCGAGCTGGCTGATCCTCTTGCCCGGTCCGCCGCGAGAGTTGCAGCCGATGTTCAGCGAACAGGTCATCCCGTTGATTTTGGAACGGTTTCCCCGGGCCGGCGCGTTCGTCTCGCGCACGCTCAAGACGACCGGACTGGGCGAATCGGTGGTTCAAGAGAGAATTGCCGCGCCATTGAAACGGCTGACTGACGCCGGCCTCGAGATCGGCTATTGTGCGCGGACTGGCGAGGTGGATTTGCGACTCGCGGCTCGCGGAGCCGGCGCGGAGAAAATTGTACTGGAGGCCGAACAAATGGTGCGGCAGCTCATCGGCCGGCACATTTTCGGCGGAAACGACGACCAGCTCGAAGCGGTGATTGTTCGGCTGTTAACGGAGCGAAGAGAAACGCTCGCGTTGGCCGAATCGTGCACGGGCGGGTACATCGCGAATCGCATTACCAATGTGCCCGGGGCATCCGCCGTCTTGCTCGCGGGACTGGTGACTTACAGCAACGATGCGAAACAAATGTTCCTCGGCGTCCGTGGCGAAACTCTGGCGTCGCATGGCGCCGTCAGCGAACCCGTTGCGCGCGAGATGGCCGAAGGCGCGCGGCAAAAAACAGGCGCTCACTTTGCGATTGCGGTGACCGGCATTGCCGGTCCGACGGGCGGAACGCCGGACAAACCGGTCGGCACGGTCTTCATCGCGCTGGCGACGGACCGGCACACTTTGGTTTTGAATCCCTTGAATCGCTACGACCGCGAGACGTTCAAATATGTCACCTCACAACAAGCGCTGGAGTTGTTGCGGCGGACGCTGCTGAAATTGTAATGGGGCTTCCGAAGAGCCACCAACTGATGAGTTGTCCCGGAGTGATCGCCCGCTTCTCCCTCTCCTTGGGGGAGAGGGCTGGGGTGAGGGCGAGCGTCTGATTCTACTGAATTGCTCCGGCTTATCTCGCCTGCGGGGTTCTGATTCTGTTGTTCTGTTCAGCCCTGGTCGCCATTATCACCGATGGCTTCGACCGGGCAACCTTCCTTGGCTTCTTTGCATTGAGCTTCCTCCTCGGGCGTGCCGGGCTGCTTATAGACAAAAGAATATCCGCCGTCGTCGTTGCGCTTGAAATTATTGGGAGCCGTTTCGCGACAAAGGTCGCAGTCGATGCACTGGTTATCGACGTAAAACTTGCCCGGGACGTTTTCAGCGTATCGGTTTGCGATATCAGCCATATATGATCCTGATTTGCGTCTTAAGGCGTTACGGATTCACAACCCGGTAGAAACGCGCCGGAGACGAGGTGGAAACCTCTTCTTGCAATCGCGTTAAACCTGAGGCGTTCGTAAACGTAAGCACGGTGGACCACGACGTTGAGTCTATTCTGTCGGCACCTAATAGTCGAAAAGTTCCAACAGGACCCGTGAAGTAAACCTGAAAGGAGTTGCTTTGGGAAAAGCGAGGCAATGTGAGCAGGGGAACGTCGAGACCGTCGGATTGAAGAATGGCCCCGTTTCGGCCTAACAACGTGAATGAACTTTGGCTAAAGCCAGTCCCATAGAAATCCAAGGCGGTACCGACGGACCTCCTTGTCCACTCAACGCCGTCGAACGACGACAGAACGGTTCCACTCAAGCCCGCGGCCAGCCAAACTCCATGACCATACTGAATCGAATACAGGTCTGCGGTGACGCCGGAACTGCGCAAAGTCCAGTTTACCGCGTCCGATGATGAGGTGATACGACCGTTATTGCCCACCGCAACAAACAGTCCACCGCCGTATCCGACACTATGCAAATCGTCGAGGGTGGCAGAGTCCTGAGGTTCCCAATCCACGGTGTTGGCCGAGGAAAAAATGGTTCCACCGTCGCCTGCAAACAGCCATTTGCCGCTGCCATACGTTACGTCGCGCAGGTCTCGCGTGGTGACTGCGGGGCGCAATGCCCAAACGTTTCCTGTTTGGGAAACGATCATAGTTCCGGATGTTCCAACCGCCATGAATTGATTGTTCCCGTAAGCAACGCCATAGAGCGCGGCTGACGTTGCTGAATTCCGGTTGGTCCAGTTTACAAGATCATCGGACGTCACGACTGAACCATCATTGCCGACTGCAACAACCTTTCCTGACGGGTTGACTGCGATGTCTCGGAGTGATCCCGGTGAGGGAGACAATGGAACCGTTGCATAATCAACGCCATTTGTTGCAATAACGACGAACCCCTCGCGGCGTGCGTCGTCGCCTCCTACGACGACGTTTGTCGAGCCGACGGATATGAGTCCCGAAGGAAAAGCGAGCCCGCTGACCCTGGAGGTTCTGTTAGTCCACTCCACACCATCGGGTGACGTCAGT
>QHNT01000003.1 GCA_003218515.1 Verrucomicrobiota bacterium
CTGGGAGCGGCACTGCTCGCGGTATTTCACTCCGCCTTCCTGCAATTCAAATCGCGCACTGAGCCGTCGGGAAAATCCAGCCTGCTCTGGACGCTCTACGGACATTTCACGCATCTGGTGAGGGCACTGATGCTCGTCATGTTGTTGGTGGCAACGATCTCGGTCCTGCGCATCTACCTTCGTCAGACTGTGTCGAATTTTCAACGCACTCACGGCCGTGTCACTCAGGCAAACTACGACGCGGTGCGAACGATCTGGGGGGCGGAGCAGGAGCAAGGCGAATTGAAAGTCGAAATCTACACCGACCAGGAAGTCACGGAACGCATCGAGCCTGAAGATTTGAGCAAGCCTGCGGTTTTGCGAAAGAAGATCGTGCGGAATCCGGTCACGGCCAATCCGTTCGTTTCGACACGACACGACATAGTGTTGAAACAGAACGCGCGAAAGAAGGGCTCGGCGTACTACAGCGGTTACGAAACGGTTTGTCGCTTTTCATGGAAACTTAACAACCCTGCGAGTACACCGCAGACGTGCAATCTGGTCTTTCCCCTGCCCGCCGCCCGCGCGATGTATGACGACCTGTCCGCCACGCTTAATGGCATGGATGTGCTCCCGCAGATGCAACTCAAGGACGCGACGTTGATGCTCGCGCGCGACTTGCAACCGAACGAGACGCTGGATTTCAAGATTGCCTTCAAAAGCCGAGGGGTGTCCTTCTGGTATTTTCAAGTGAGGGAGGCGCGAGAGGTCCGCGATTTCCTGCTTACACTCACGCTGCCCAACTTGCCGAAAGCCAGGCTCAACTATCCCGGCGGCTGCATGACACCGACGGACATCCAACTCACCACCAACGCCCAGGGTTGCGTGCTGACTTTCCGTCTCGACCACGCCATCTCAAGTCAGGGCATGGGTGTTGCGCTGCCGTCCTTGCCGCAGCCAGGGGAAATGACGCACGCTGTACTCGGGGAAATCGAGCGCGCATGGCTGTTAATCTTCGCGTTGCTCGCCATGACGCTGACCCTCATGCAAGTCAGGCACGCCGTCCTGCTCAGCATTCTCTTCGGAGCGGCGACAGCATTTGCTTACGGGTTGCTGGGCGACTTCAGTGATTTGCTGTTCGGATTTGTCGTAACGGCTGCCCTGATACTGATCCCGTTGCTCCTGGTGCTGGCAAAGCTGCTGACACGAGTAACTGGCGGCGTCGCCATCAAAGCGCTGGCCCTGCAATTCCTGATCATCGGTATTCTTTACCCGTGCGCGGCAGGGTTGGATTCCGGCCGGCAAATGCTTTACTTGAATCTTTGCGCCGTCGGTTCTCTGGGATTCACGGGATGGGTGCTTGCGACGCGCCTGCGGAACCGGTCCGCGGAACAGACAAGCACAGACGCGGCGGCCCAGCCTGTTTGAGCCGGGAATTCTCTCAAAGGCTCCACCCGGAGCGATACGCTGAACGAAGGTGGGCGTTGGCCGCTTCGTTATTGGTGAACCGCATCGCCCGGTCGTCCCAACGGAGCGTTTGACCGGGGAAACGAATGGCAATCAGGCCAAGCAGCGCCACCTGTGTGAGTGGACCGCCGTAATCAAAGTTGGAGTCCGCCTGACGGCCCGTGCGAATCGCCTCGATCCAATCCCAGGCGTGTCCTTTGACACGCGGGATTTTTTCCACCGGCGCATTTTTGCCCGAGTGCTGCTCCATGAGGTTCTCCGGGAGCAGATGACAGTTGGCGCCGCCGTGTGAACCGTGGACAATCATTCCCTTGTCGCCAAAAAGGATGGCTCCGGTGCCGGGAACCTTTTCGTCGGCCGGGAAATTCTCGGGTTTGGGAATGGGGGTGTTTCCGTCATACCAGACGAGTTTGACCGGGCCGCGCACGTTCCGGGCCGGAAACTCGAAGGTGATCTTCGAGCCTGGCGGGTAGGTCAGGCCGTGCTTCACCGGATCATAGTCCGTCACCTCCGCCTGCACCGTGGATGGCGCATCCAAATCGAGCGCCCAGTACGCCGGATCGACCACGTGACAAATCCAATCGCCGATGACACCGCCGCCAAAATGCATCCAGCCGCGCCAGTTCCAGGGCACCCAAAGCGGCGAGTAAGGACGGAACTGCACCGGCCCGACCCAAAGATCGTAATCGAGAGTTTTGGGCACCTCATGAGGCTCGTTCACTTTGGTCAGGTTGAGGATCTGGCAATAGACATTCTTGAAAGCGTCGCAGCCGGCATGAATGGTGTGAACGTGGCCAATGGCCCCGGCCCAAACCCACTCGCAGACCCGGCGAATGGTATCGCTGGAATGACCCTGATTGCCGAGTTGGGTGACCACCTTGTGTTGGTGGGACGCCGCCATGAGCTTTCGGACTTCATCCACCGAGTGAGCCAGCGGCTTTTCACAATAGACGTGCTTGCCGTGTCTCATGGCTTCCAGCGCGATGACCGCGTGGGTGTGATCCGGCGTGCCGATCACCACCGCCTCGATCTCCTTACCCATCTTGTCGAGCATCACCCGATAATCCTTGAACCGTTTCGCGTCCGGGTATTTGGCGAATTCCTTGGCCGCGTATTTTTCATCCACGTCGCACACGGCGACGATATTGTGACCCAGTCCCGCCACCTCGCCCACATCGGCCCCGCCCCGGCTGCCGATGCCGATTCCGGCCACGTTGAGCTTCGCATTCGGGGAAATATTTTCTGCGCCATTCAACAAACTTCCCGGAAGAATGTTGAACAGCGCCACGCCGGCGCCGGCCCGATGGAGAAACTGCCTGCGATTTATTTTGTGCCTGAGGAGTTTTATTTCTGTTACGCTCATTTCGGGAATTTAGTTGCCGACAGCGGGATTGTCATCCGCCAAATTCACGAGGCCGACGCGGAGCGCGGCTCTGTGAGCCGCAGCAATTTCGCGTGCAGAGAATGGGTTTTCAAACGTCATCAGCCAGACCCTTCAACAAGTCGGCACGGAGAATTGCCGCAAGAAGGCGCAAAGAACTCAAAATCTTGACCTCGGATTTTCACGGATTAACTTTCTTCCCATCCGCGCCAACCGCGTAATCCGTGGTTCTTGTTCCTGCCGTCCAGCGCTCAGGCGCGCTTTGAGTTGGCCTTCAACCATGCCGAGTAAGCTGTTTCAGTCATTTCTCCGGCGGCAAGTGCGAGCGTGCGCACGGTTGCGTCCACCTCGCTCGCGCCAAAGCGCAGTCCGTTGAGTTCGAGAAACGTCACCGCGACGATGAAACCCGTCCGCTTGTTGCCATCTATAAACGGGTGATTCTTCACCAATCCAAAAGCGTAGCTCGCCGCGAGGTCGAACAGGGTGGGCTTGCCGTAAGCAAAACGGTGCTGCGGGCGGCCCAGCGCCGAGTCCAGCAACCCTTCGTCGCGGACGCCCGCCGAACCGCCGAACTGCGCCAGCGATTGTTCGTGCAGGATGAAGACCACCTCGCGAAACACCCAGACCGGCTCTTTCATTTCGCCAGTTCGCGCAACGTGTGGCGATAGCGCTTCATCACGTCCTGCGCCACTTCCATCTGGCGTGTGACCTCGGCCCTGGACGGACTCAACCGCAGGCTGCCGTCCGGCCCTTCCGTGACCGACACGGAGTCGCCTTCCTCCACCTTGAGGTGGGCGAGTGCTTCCTTCGGCAGGATGACGCCGACGGAGTTGCCGACTTTGCGAAGTTTCAGTTCAAGAATCATGACCCCAGTGTAATCACATATGTTATAACGTCAAGCCTGGCGCGGGAAATTGCCGCAAGAAGGCGCAAAGAACGCAAAATCTTGACCGCGGATTTCACGGATTCAACTTCTTCCCATCCGCGTAATCCGTGGTTGAATCCTCCGTGGTTTTTTCTCCAGGTTTTTTGACCAGTAGAGTAGAGAGGAAAGCACGGAGCAGCGGGCCACTTCCAGTCCGGTGATGTTCAGGTAGCCCAGCATCCGGGCGATGTGCGTGTCATTGAACGCGCTCACCACCTTCGGGTCAGCGATGACTTTGCCATCCACGATCAGGTCCGGCACGAGCTTACCGATGAAATGACCGCGATAGTGGACGGGGAACTCCCGCTGCTGCTCCACGGTGTGGCCGCGTGCCACCAGTTCGATGACGAGGGCGCTCTCGTAAAGCTTCTCGTCCAAGCCCGGGTTGAGTTCGTTCAGCACGGCCATAGCTGCACCGATGATGGCTTGGGTGATTTCTTCGTGTTTCATGCAAGGATATTGACCACGGATTTCACCGATGAAACGGATTTTTTCTCAACGCCATTTTTTACCACGGATTGCACGGATTTCACAGATTCAAATTCTTCCAATCCGTGTCATCCGTGTAATCCGTGGTTGAATCCTTCGTGCTTCATTTGAAGAGAAGAGTCACCGCGCTGGAGGAAGAAAACGGCAAAACTCAAGAAGCAGCTTGAGGTCGATCGACTGATCGTAAAGAAGGAACTGATTGTGTCAGACACTGGTCTCCCCTGGGAGAAGGGTTTCGAAGCACATCAGATTCCCCGGGGGATCTATGCCAAATCGCTGGCACAGTGAACTGCGTGACTTTGGGTTCGCAGCCGGCTGATCAAAGGCGAGATCGATGACCCTTTCGACGACCGTTTCCATGCCATCGAGAAGGACGGCAGCATGCGACGCGCGCCCGGACACATTTCGTGGAACGTGTGGATTGCTGGCGCGTGGAGACAACTGGCGATCATCCAGGGCGAAGGACTTGAACTTTCTGAACTGCCCGTCAAGGAATGGACGGGTGAAAGTCATCCGGGCCGGATTCGGTTTCAAACCTTCCGGCCGCGGCACGGTGAACCGCTGACGGATGCGCTGATCGGACAGGGGAATGGACGGACAAGGGCGACCGGTGAGCCGGCGCGGACGTCCGTGACATTCGAGAGGCCTCAGCGACACCACCGATTCCAAGCCGCTTCAGGCGCGGAAGCACGCCGTTCGCGCGTTGGGATGCGCGGAGTAATGCCGTGAGAAGCGTTGCCATTTGCCAATTCACTCGCAGACTCCACGTAACAGTTCAGGGACAACCTCCTTACCCGCCGCGAACAGGAACGGCTCGGCGCGAAGAACTTCACTGCCCCACGACCGTGAACGGGTTTGCCAAGCGAGATGAAAAGGGTTGTGCCGGGGACGGGCCTGGACCGAGCTATCGACGGATTGATCGAAATGTTAAGCCATTTGGCCATCCACGGAACGAGCCTTGGCCTTATTGTTTCGCGAGCGCGTTTGCGGCGGCCTGCTGGAAATTGCGGCGGACGTCGCTGGCGTCGCTGTTCGGGAAATTCGAGCGCTGCACCATCAGGACATAAGCGACGCCTTTCACGGGATCGATCCACGCCTGCGTGCCCCACGCGCCGCCGTGGCCGTAGGTGCCGGGCGAGAGCATCGCGGCCACGCCGTCGTGCGGCGCGCGCAAGATGCACGTGCTAATGCCCCACCCGTAGTTCGCGCCTCGATTGCCGTAGGTATCGTTTTGGAAAAATCCCGTCGGCAGGCCGCCGGTCTGCGGTGTGGTGAAGAATTTCATCGCGGCGGCGCTCAGGTAACGGCGGCCTTCGAGTGTGCCGCCGTTGAGGAGCATCTGGCAGAATCGCGCGTAATCAGGCCCGGTCGAGTAGAGTCCGCCATTGCCCTGCGGCGGGCGGTCGCGCGGGCCGAATTCGGGACGCGGCGGCACCGGTTCGAGCAAACCGGTCCCTTTGTTTTTCGCGTAGGCGGTGACCAGCTGCAGTTCGGGCGTCAGGTAAAAGGTCGTGTGTTTCATTCCCAGTGGATCAAAGAGCCGTTTCTGGAGAAAGGCGTCAAAGGTCATGCCGCTCACCACTTCAACGATGCGCGCGGCGGCGTTGATGCCGCTTTGCGTGTATTTCCACTTTTCGCCGGGCTCATATTGCATCGGCGCCGCGAGCCAGAGCGGGACGAGATCGGCGAGCGTCTTGGCCTTTTGCGCGTCCGGACCGCCCGCTTCGCCCAGGCCGGAAGTGTGAGTGAGGATTTGCGTGATCGTGAGATTGGCGGGCCTGCCCGAAGGGGTCTTCAGATTGGCAAACCCGGGCAGATATTTCGCCACGGGATCGGCGACGTTCAGCTTGCCCTCATCCTGCAACATGAGAATCGCCGTGCCGGTGATCGGTTTCGTCATCGAAGCAATCCAGAAAAGCGTGTCGGGCGTCATCGGCTTTTTCGCGGCAACGTCGGAGAAGCCGGTGCTTTCGAGATGGAGGAGTTTGTCTTTTGCAACAACGACGGTGACGGCGCCGGCAATTTCGTTTTTCGCGATCATCTCCTGCATTGCCGCGCCGATGCCGGGAAGCTTCGGTCCGTCGGCGAAGGCGGCCAGTGTGGTGCAAAGAATGGCTGAGAGCTCGAGGTAGGCGAGGCGGAGGCCGGGATGTTTGGTTTTCATATTAGGAAACCGCCGATGGTACGTGTTTAGCGGCTCGCTTGTGGCTGTGGCGGCAGCCATCTTGGCTGCCGTAGAGGACGGCATCTTGCCGCCCGGAACGGCGCCTCTGAAAGTGAACTGACGCCGCCGGCCGCGCGACGATCCGCCGGGCATGATGCCCGGCTCGACGGCAGGCGGGACGCCCGCCGCTACGCTAACCGGATACCTCCGGCTCCATGAGTTGGCGCGGATCTGGCCGTTGGGAGTCATGCGTAAGGGAGAGTACAGAATTAGTTGGCTCCGACAAGAGGGAGTTTGGCGGTGTGCTGATTACGATTACGAGGAAGATTACGATTAAGAGGCAGAGTATGAGGGGAGTACGGGTTGGTGACAATCTGGCGGCGTCCGACCACCAGCGCAGCAGCGTTTCCAAAGGACCGTTTCTGAAATGGCGCTTCCAGGCGGACGAAAGCCACATGGCCAACAAGAAAAAACCAGTGCCGGTCGTGAACGCAATCCAGAGCGGCACTGTCCCGGTCCATCCCAAGGCGAAGACCGTTCCGAGCCCGATGACCAGGTGCGCGACATACCAGGTGAAAGCCATTTGTCCGGTCGCGACCAGTGATTGGACCAGCTTGGCAGAGCCCCACTGCTCGACGATCACGAAGCTCAACGCGATCACCGTTATTGCGGCGCCGAGGCCGGACAGGAGAAACAGCGGCATGGGCGGCATGGATTCGGTTCCGAAAACGGCTGTGATTTCCTCCGCATTCAAGCCGTTCGGATAGTTCTGGAAATAGCCGAGCAATGTTGCCGAGCAAAGATGCGATACCGTAACCAGACCAATTCCCCAGCACAGGA
>QHNT01000004.1 GCA_003218515.1 Verrucomicrobiota bacterium
AACACCGCGCCGATAAACGAGATTTTAACTCTTTGCATATTCATGGTTACGGAAATGACATCGACCGCAAGGCGCGGGTTACAGAAATCCGATTCGAACCATCAGGGTCTTCGCAGGAAAGGTCTTGATGCTTTTTTGATGTCGGAAGGATTCTGTAACAGATGCCCGCGATAAAAAAATCTTCTCGAAATGCGGCGCGCTGCGAGCGCTCGTTTTTGGACAATCGTAGCTTTGGTTCACCAGTGCGAGAACGGGTTGAATGGACGGCTGAAATTCACTTTGGCGAATTTAGACAACAGGCTGGCGGCTTGCACAATTACAAAATGCCGCGGTGATTCGACGAGTGAGGGATTACACAGCCCGCCTGAATTTGTACTTCCCGAATTCCCTTCTCGCGCCGATGATTCGTCACAAACGAAAGATTGAATTATGGGCCTCATAGACTACCTCAAAACGCAATTCCTCGAAATCATCGAGTGGCAGGACGATTCCCGCGACACGCTTTCCTTCCGCTACCCGGATATGGACAAGGAAATCAAGAACGGCGCGCAACTCATCGTCCGCGAATCACAGGTCGCGCAGTTCGTGTATCTCGGCCAGTTCGGCGATGCCTTCGGACCGGGCAAACATACGCTCACCACCGACAACATCCCGATCCTGTCCACGCTGAAAGGCTGGAAATATGGGCTGCACTCGCCGTTCAAAGCCGACCTCTACTACGTCAACACCCGCCTGTTTACCGGCAACAAATGGGGCACCGCCAACCCGGTCATGCTGCGCGACGCCGATTTCGGCATCGTTCGCGCGCGCGCCTATGGCATCTTTGATTTTCACGTCACCGACGTGAACACCTTTCTGAAGGAAGTCGCCGGCACGGACGATCATTTCCGCCTCGACGAGTTCCAGGACACCATGCGTTCGCGCATCGTCAGCGTGTTCACCGACGCGCTCGCGTCGGCGAAAGTGCCCGTGCTCGATGTCGCCTCGCGGTACAAGGAACTGGGCGAGGCGTTGTTGCCGCTCATCAATCCGCAGACCACGGCGAAATACGGAATCGAAATCACGAGCTTCATTGTCGAAAACATATCAGTGCCGCCCGAAGTCGAACAGGCTATCGACAAACGCAGCAGCATGGCGGCCATCGGCAATCTCAACGACTACGTGAAGTTCCAGATGGCCGAGTCCATGACCAAAGGCGGCGGCGAAGGCGGCGGCATGGCCAGCACCGCCGCGGGCCTCGGCGCGGGTCTGGCGATGGGCCAGCAAATGATGTCGGCGATGTCCGCCCCGCAAGGAACGCCCCCCGCCGTTCCGCCGGTGATTGGATCAACGCCTCCTCCGCTGGCGCCACCGCCCGTTGGCGGCGTCCCTGAATTGCTCGGCCCCGCCGAAGCTGCCCGCGCTTTGAACGTGTCCGAAACTGATGTGATCGCAACGCTTGAGAAGGGCGAGTTGAAAGGCAAGAAGATCGGCAGCCAGTGGCGCATCACACGGGCGGCTTTGGAGGAGTTTTTGAAGAGCTGATCGTTGCCGGCTACTAGGGAGCTGGGCGGCAGTTCCCCTTCATGACAAGCGTCTTTAACGTCCTTCGGAGGCTCCCACTCGTCGAGCTGTGTGGTTGGTTATGCGTTTGGGCTGGCTTCGCGTTCGCCATCGCAGGTGTCAGCTTCGCCTTCTCAGAAAAAATAGCGAACCACAGTAAGGCAAGCCTCGAAAGGGAGATGGAAGACATGAAAACTGCTCTCACAATCGCAAAAATTTCCGATGATCAAATGGTTGGATTGCTCAACGTTTACAGGAGAAACTTCAGTCACCATCTCGGACAACAGGAATTCATGGTCGTGTCTGCCCTAATCTTGTCTAGCTCGGTTGTTTCTTCTTTCGGCTTTTCGACCGTCCTTTGGGGCAGGCTTAAAACACTCAATCGTAAGGCGGTTAAACAGACTCATGAATCAAACACCGACGCTTGATGCTGCGGTTGGTCTTTTTCCGCGCGACCTTTCGTTACGTACCGCTATTGGATAGCGATTGCAATGTCCGAAGCCACCGCCCTAAACAAATTCTCCTGCCAGTACTGCGGCGGTGCGCTATCGAGGCGAGGCTTTTGGGGGAGCGCGCCCGCCTCGGGCGCAGCCAACGGCGCCCTCGCCGTTGGCACGGGTGGGGACATTCACACGAAGAGCTTGCATCATGTCAAAGGTTCGGCGCG
Organism: Verrucomicrobiota bacterium; assembly: GCA_003218515.1. Taxonomy (GTDB): domain Bacteria; phylum Verrucomicrobiota; class Verrucomicrobiia; order Limisphaerales; family AV2; genus AV2. Next base: position 2,210 of record QHNT01000004.1, read on the forward strand.
AGGGCGCGCCGAACCACAGCCGGGGCGGCTGTGCTCCCCATTCTCAAAATGAACAGTTAACTCCATTGCCTTATGCCTGAAGCCACCGCCCGAAAAAAATTCTCCTGTCCCGCCTGCGGCGGCGAGGCGCAATGGAACCCCGCCAAACAGGCGCTTATCTGTCCGTATTGTGGCGCGACGTCGCCGGCGCAACTCGAATTGACCGCCACCGGCGAGGAGGTCATCAAGGAGCACGATCTTGTCTCCGCGTTGCGCAACATCCCCGACGATCAGCGCGGCTGGCAGGTAAAGAGAATCTCGGTGAAGTGCCAGAGCTGCCAGGCCATTTCGGTGTTTGATCCCGAACACGTCAGCCAGCGCTGCGATTTCTGCGGATCGACCGCCCTCGTGCCCTACGAGGAAATCAAGGAGGCGTTCCGGCCCGAAAGTCTGTTGCCGATGAAACTGGCCGAGCCGCAGGTGCGCGATTCCATTCGTCAATGGTATCGCACCCGCTGGTTCGCGCCGAACACGCTCAAGACCAGGGCGCTCACTGACACGGTGCGCGGTCTGTATGTTCCCTATTGGACGTTCGACGCCCAGGTACATGCCGAGTGGACCGCCGAGTCCGGCTATTACTATTACGAGACCGAAACCTACACCGACGCGAACGGCCGGACGCAGACGCGGCAGGTCCAGCGGGTGCGTTGGGTGCCAAGCTCAGGTTCGCTCGACCATTTCTTTGACGACGAGCTCGTGGCGGCTTCCCGCGGGGTGCAGCCCGACCTGCTGAGCGGTGTCGAGCCGTTCCCCACGACGGAGCTGGTCGGTTACCAGCCGGGATTCCTGTCCGGCTGGGTGGTGGAGCGGTACCAAATTGATCTTCTCGCCGCGGCGCGCAATTCGCGCGAGCAGATGGACGCCAAGCTGAGAAGCCTGTGCGCGTCGCAAGTGCCGGGCGACACGCAGCGCAATCTGCAGGTTGATGCGAATTACTCGGGCCAGACCTTCAAGCATATCCTCGTGCCTGTCTGGCTGCTGAGTTACGACTATGGCCGGCGGGCATTTCAAGTGGTGATCAACGGTTACACGGGAACCATCGCGGGCCGATATCCGAAGAGCTGGATCAAAATTACACTGGCGGCGCTGGCAGCCCTGGTAGCCGCCGGTCTGATCGCCCTGCTGATGAATCGATGAACTGGCGGGCGGCGCTTTGCTCGTCAAGCTTGCTCGATTTCCTGTAACGTCGTTTCTCTGACGTGTCAGGAACAGGTGTCATGAGCGAATCATCTCCGTCTCGAACGGGATCCGAAGACTAAGGTCTTCCGCGTCGCATTCAAGGACTCGACACTGGAGGGAGGGGATATCGAATCCATGCCGCCGGTCGTCGTGAAGACCGTGCCCGAATCAGGCGCCAGGGACGTGGCCCGGGTACCGTCGAAATCAAGGTCACCTTCAGCAAGGAAATGGCCGATAACTCCTGGAGTTGGTCCACCGCCTGGCAAGGCTCCACGCCGGAAACGCTCGGAAAACCGAAGTATGAGGCCGACCGGAAAACGTGCGTGCTGAAGGTCAAGCTGGAACCGAACAATACCTACGCCTACTGGCTGAACAGCGAGAAGTTCAAGAACTTCAAGGACCGGCAAGGGCATTCAGCCGTCCCTTACCTGCTCGTGTTCCAGACAAAGAACAAGTGAGACGAGCCCGTGCGGCTATGACTTCAGTTTTCGACTTGTATTGAGCAATCATGAAACCACTGGTGACGCAGACGCGCCGGGCGATACGTTCGCCACGATGCGCTGGACGCAAGTGCTCGTCTCGCGCGGCGATTCGGCGCAGGCGCGGCAGGCGTTGAGCGATCTGTGCGCCGCTTACTACGGGCCGGTGGTGGCCTTTCTCCGGCGCGAAGGGCGCGATGACGACACCGCGCGTGAATTGGCGCACGAGTTCTTTGCGCGCGTGCTGGAACGGCAGTCGTTCGACGGCGCGGACCCGCAACGCGGACGGTTTCGTTCCTATCTGCTGGGCGCGCTGAAACATTTTCTGGCGAACCAGCGCGTTCACGATCTGCGCGAGAAACGGGGCGGACGTGTCGTCCACCAACCGCTTCCCACCGAGACAGACAGTTCACTCGGCCCAGAGATTGCCGACCCATCCGCGCTGTCGCCCGACACCGTCTATGACCGCGAGTGGGCGTTGAACGTTTTGGAGCGCGCCTTTCGAGTCCTGAAACGGGAGTGCGAACAGAGCGGCACCTTGCGCGAGTTTGAAACCCTGAAACCGTGGCTGACCGGAGAAGGCACGGGCCAGCCGCAGGCCGATGCCGCCCGCGAACTGGGCATGAACGAAGGAGCGATGCGGGTGGCGATTCATCGCCTTCGCCGCCGTTTTCGCGAGTTGGCCAAGGCGGAGATTGCCCAGACCGTCAACGATCCTGGCGATGTCGCGGCCGAAATACGCCATTTCATCGAAGCCCTGTCGTAACGCAATCGGCCCGAATCGCACGGAAATTATTTTTGGCAGGCCGCATCATGTGGCGCCAGCCTGAGGCGCGTTGCTCACGGCTGGCCTCGACGCCCGCTGTTCGGTCTCGCGTTCAATCCCGCACCGTGTTCAATCCAAGGCGGACGATCCGGTCGATCAATTGCGGGTAGGGAAGACTCGCTTTGAGAGCGGCCTGCGCGAAATCTTCGTCCTCGGCGAGGATAGGATTCGGGTTGGCTTCAATAAAATAAACCCCGTTGTTCGACGTGAGGCGCAGATCAAGACGCGCGTAGCCGTCAATCGTAAGGAGACGGTAGATGCGCTTGCAGATCTGTTCGATCCGGGCGGCGACGGCCGGATCAATTCCTTCGGCGAACCGGTTCTGCAATCCCCAGCGTTTCCGGTATTCCTCGTCCCACTTGGCTTTGTAGGTGGCGATCTTCGGCTCGTCGGGTGGCACTTCCTTGAATACGAGTTCGCGAATCGGAAAAACCTGAAGCCGGTCGTTGCCGAGGATGCTCACATAGAGTTCGCGGCCCTCGATGTATTCCTCGGCGATGGCGTCGTTGTCGTATTTCTCGTGGATGAACTGGACGCGTTCCTTGAATTGTTCGTCCGCCTCAACGAACGACGCCTGCGAAATGCCGTAGGACGCCTCCTCTTTCAACGGTTTTACGAGGATGGGGAACTTAAGCCGCCGGGGACGAGCGATGCGTTTTCCGCGGGCGATGGTCACAAAGTCCGGTGTGTGGATGCGGTGGTAACTGAGGACCTTCTTGGAAATGCCCTTGTGCTTGCAAAGGGTAAGTCCGGTGGGCCCGCAGCCGGTGAACGGCAATCCCTGCATTTCGAGGAAGGACACGATGTTCCGGTCGAAGGCGCGGTTGTTCTTGAACTGGTCAGCGAGGTTGAAGATGAGGTCCGGCCCAAAGCTCAGGAGTTTCTGGCGCAACAGGTCGAGGTCGTCGAAAATTGCGAGGTGCTCGGCGGTATGGCCCAGTTCGCCCAGCGCCTTGAGGACGTTTGCTTCGGTCTTCCAATCCTCGGTCTTCAACTCCGCGCTCAGGTCCTGGTCGATGGTCGTTGGGGCGATGGCATCGAACAACGCGAGGATTTTGAGCTTCTTTTTCACTCGCTTCGCGTTCTATTTCGTCCGTTTGAACTTGCCGGTGAACAGGTAGTTCATGACCAGCGTGGTGATGTACGCCGAGACTTGCAGGTTTTGCTGGGCGTCGTCCGATTTGATGTGGAGATCGAGCTGGTCACAACGGTCGATGAGCCGCGCGAGCAGCTTGTTGACGCGGTATTTCTTCTCATTGGTCCATTGGCAGACCGAATTCATCAGCCGCCGTCGATGGGCGCGCAGGAACGCCGACGCTTTCAGCCGTCCGGCGACGTCCGGTCCCGCCGCGAAAAGTTCCTTCAGGTCGTTGTCGTAGAAGTCAGGATACGAATCCTCGTAGAGCTTGCGCTTCCGCGCGTAGTAGGTCTTGAGTTTGATGTTGAGGCAATCGTGGTCGGCGGAGCGATACTCGGGCTGGTGGACGGGCGGTTTGCCGGCCAGAGACCGCATCAGTTCATCGAGGTAGGCGAGTTTTTGCAACGCCTTCCAGCCCCGGTAACGCTCGCGCCAGTCAAATCCCGGCGTAAGCCAGACAGCGAATGTCTCGGCGAAATCCTCGTCCGGATGGCTTTGTGCGTACCAGTCGTCGAGATGCACCACGTAGGAGCGGCTGTAGGGACGCGGCCGGTAAAATTCCGGAGTTTCGTCCGTGGAACTCAGTCCGAATGTCCGCTGCCATTTCTTCTTTTTGTAGAGCTGATAAGCGTAGGCGTAGGCGTGCGCGGCCTCGTGTCGCATCAACCTCATAAACCATTCCGGAGTTTCGCCCTCCACTTCGAGCATCATCTTGCGCTCCAGCTTGCGCAGCCGGTCGTGCGCGAGAAAGAACGGAATGAAAATCGCCGGGATACCGACCGGCACAAACCATTCGTCGCCCAGGTGGCAGGGCGGACGGAAGACGAGGCCCTTCTGCGAAAGCTCGTCGTAAAGCTGTTGAATGAGCGGCTGGCGGTCAGTGCCATCCAGCTTCAGGCCAAGCTGGGAGATCCGTTTCTCCAGCAACTCTTCGTCGCTGAGGTTGGCCCAATCGGCGGCTTCCATGCGCCGAGCGTAACACGCGCGCTGCGGCGCTCACAAGCCCGGCGCCACGGTCGGAAATTAGGCAAATTGCCAAAGGCTGGGCTGAAGCACAAAGCACTCGACCGCGAGTGTCGCGTCGAAGCGCTGGAGGAGACTTGATGAACGCCCGCCCTCACCCCGGCCCTCTCCCCGCTCTCCCGTTGCCCTCACCCCTGACCCCTCTCCCATCGGATGGGAGAGGGGAACCGAAGGAGAGGGTGAACCATCCGCCGCTCTCTCGCGATGCGAACGCCACGGGCGTGCGTGCGCACTTTGGAGTGAACCTCAGAGCACCGGCGGTTGCGACCGTGCTTGTGAATTTTCCAGCGCCGCAGCCGCGCTCTCCCTCTCCTTGGGGGAGAGGGCCGGGGTGAGGGCGAGAACGCGCTCGCGCGGTTGTTCGCCCTAGCTTATGCTCAGTTCATGAACGTCATCGCCCTTCAACTCGACATCGCGTGGGAGAACAAAACGGCAAACTTCGACAAGGTCCGCCGTCTGTTGAAGGAGGCGCAGCCTGAGACAGGTTCACTGGTCGTCTTGCCAGAGATGTTCGCCACCGGATTCACCATGAACACGTCAGCGATGGCCGATCCGCACGGTGGAGAGACAGAACAGTTTCTCGCGAGTGCGGCCAAAGAGTTCGGTGTTTGCCTGGTTGCCGGCGCGCCGACGCGCGGACGCGACGGCCGGGCGCGAAACAAGGCACTGGTGTTCTCTCCGTCAGGCGAGTTGCTGGCTTTTTACGCGAAGATGCGACCGTTCACGCCCGGTGGCGAGTCAGAGCACTACGCGGCCGGCGCGCATCCGGTCGTGTTCCGCTGGCAGGACTGGACGATTTCGCCATTCGTTTGTTATGACCTGCGATTCCCGGAAATATTCCGTGAAGCGACCGCAGCGCATCAACCTCATTTGTTTACGGTCATTGCCAACTGGCCGGTGAAACGAATTCATCATTGGGTGCGTCTTTTGCAGGCGCGCGCCATCGAAAACCAGGCTTGCGTCGTCGGTGTCAACCGCATCGGGCGCGACCCGCAACACGTTTATACGGGGCGTTCCGTCATCGTTGATTATCACGGCGAAATCCTCGCGGACGCATGCGATCGCGAGGGCTGCATCAACGCCAGGTTGGAGCTCGCCCCCCTGCTGGAATACCGGCGAGAACTTCCGTTTCTCGCGGATCTGCAGGAGAGTCCGAGTCGCCGGCAAGGCGTGTAAAGTTCGAGTCAGGAACACTACCTCAACCGGGTGGGGCGGGCTGGGCCCAACCCGCCGAGCCGCGGCGCGTGAGGACACCGCGCCCTACCATTTTCGGAGGTTCATGACTGAGTCGGCACGGACTATCTGAGAGTGCGCGGACTGACGTCCGCGGCTGCGCGGTTGCCGCTCCTCCGGGACGGATTAAACAAATCCAACTGTTCCGCATCGGGTTTCGTCCGGGGAGTGAGCAGGGTTTTGCTCCGCTCCAGGAACTCCTGCTCGATGGCGTTCACGAAAGGAGAAACGACCTGTTGACGGAGCTGACCGCGCCAGAGCCGCTTCGTCGCGCGCGACAGGAAAAGGCGCTCGCGGGCGCGCGTCATGCCGACGAAGAAGAGACGCCGTTCCTCGTCGAGATGGGCGCCTTGGTCGTCAGAGCCAAAGCGCAGTGGCAGCAAGCCGTCTTCGCAGCCGACGATGAAGACGACCGCGAATTCGAGTCCTTTGCTGGCGTGCAGGGTGAGCAGAGACACGCGGTCGGCGCGCGGGTCCCACAAATCCTCGTCGGAGCACAATGCTGACTCGGACTCGAAGCGGGCGAAGTCGTGGCCGCAGCTTTGTGCAAATTCCGAAATCCGAAACACGAAATCCGAAAGAAATCCGAATTCCGAATCCCCGAATGCTGAAGGAGACGGACGGGGGTCGCGTTCCGATTTCACCTTTCGGGCTTCTTTCGGATTGCGCAAGTCGGCCTTCCGATTGTCGAGCGCGGTTTTCAAGCGGTCCGCCACCGTCAGTTCCCCGGCAAGTTCCCGCGCGACCGCCAGCAAGGTGCGCACAGCTTCGCGCTCGGTCAGTGGTTCGTGCGAATGACGCTGAAACGGAATCCCCGAGCGGGCCAGTGCTTCGCAAAACAAATCAGCCTGCGCGTCGGTTCGGTAGAGAACGGCGAAATCGCTGAACGAATAGTCGCTGCGCGCTTCGCCGGTTTCCACCCTGGCCGAATCGAGCGAGAAAAATGTGTGACCGCCAATGAGCTGTTCAATCGTATGCACGACGAACTCCGCCTCGGCTTTGTCGGACGGCGATTCGTGGACGACAATCCTGGTCGCGTCGGCGTTGAGTGCTTCAAGCACGCGGCCTTCGACGAGAGTCGCGGGCGTGATGGCCTGGAGGGCGCCGCGCACAATGGCACGACTGGAGCGGTAGTTGCGTCGGAGTTGCACGGCGCGCACGGTCGGGTAATCGGCGGCGAGTTGCTGAAAGAAACGCGGCTCCGCTCCACGGAAGCTGTAGATGGCCTGGTCGGGATCGCCAATGACGCAAAGGTTGCCTCCCGGGGGAACAAGCAGCTTCACCAGACGATACTGCCGCGCGTCGATGTCTTGAAATTCGTCCACCGAGACGTGGTGGAAACGGTCGCAGTATTGAGCGAGCACATCCGTGCAGTTTTCGAGCAGTTCGACGGCGAGACGGATGAGGTCGTCGAAATCCAGCCAGCCGCGCTCGCGCATGGCGCGGTCGTAAGCGTCAAGGACGAGCTGATCTTCCCCGTTGGGGAGCGCACGCGGCCCGCGTGCGGCTGGCGGCGGCTCGCCGAAAGCATCGGCTGGTTGCGCTCGCGCCGCCTCTTGTTCGCGGCGGACCGCCGCGAACGGCACGCCAGCGGCGCGCGCTCCCCGCTTCAGTTCGAAGATGCGTTTCAGCCACTGTGCCGCCTTGCGCTCGGAAAGTTTGAGTTTTTCGCCCAGTAATGCTCGCCGTTCCGCTTCGCCGGCGATCCGAAAGTGTTCAGCCAAACCAACGAGCCGTCCGTGCTCGCGGAGGATGCCGTAGCTCAGTCCGTGGAAAGTGGTAACCAGCACCCGGTCTGTGGACGCGGGGATGAGCTTCTCCAGGCGTTCGCGCATTTCATTGGCCGCGCGGTTGGTGAAGGTGACAGCAAGGATTTGCTCTGCGGCGACGCCTTGGTTCGTCACGAGGTGCGCGACGCGATGCGTCAGCGTGCGGGTCTTGCCGGTGCCGGGTCCGGCGATGATGAGCAACGGGCCGGCCGTGATTTCTGCGGCAGCGCGTTGCTCGGAGTCAAGCCCTGCAAGAGGATCGGAGCAAAGAGGGAAGGAAACAGCGGGCGCTTCATGTAACGAGAGAGAGGGCAAAGTGGAACAGGCATCTTGCCTGTCCTTCTCAGATGTCCGCTCCTCGGCTGGTGAGTTGAACAGGCTGGAAGCCTGTCCCACGTTGGCAGACTGGACGGCGGCGGCGCGTGGCAAATCAAACAACAGGCTCACCGAGTTGCCCCGTGTCAGTTCATCATCGCTAAACAGGCGGATGATGCCATATTCGCCATCGTAGCCGGCCTGGCGCGTGACGCGACCCTTGCGCATGCGATCAATGCCTTCGGCGAGCAGTGTTGAACCGGCCTTGCGCAGCTCGTCCAACGGCGCGCGTTCGAGGATGAACAGCTCCGAGCCGAGCGAAGCAATGAGTCGCTCGTAGCTGTCGGCCACCTTTCGGCTGCCGACGCCGACCCGGTGGATTTCTGCCAGCACTTCGGGCAGTGGCACCAGACTGCGGAATGGAGTGCGTTTCTCGCGTTTCGCGCCATCGGGACGGTCGGCGAGCTCGTCCACGCGGTGCATGACGCCGACGGTGAGTTCCTTGCCGCAAGCCGGACAAAGGCCGCCGTGCCTGTTCGTTTCCTCCGGTTCCAGGCGCACACGGCAAGCGCGATGGCCGTCCAGGTGATATTTGCCTTCTTCGGGAAAAAACTCCACCGTGCCGCCGTAGCCGTGGCCGGTCTCCAACGCGTGACGGATGGCCCAGTAGTCGAGAGCGCAATCGAACCTGCACGCCTCGCGGCCGATCTTTCCCGGCGAATGAGCGTCGGAGTTCGAGACGAGTTGGAAGCGGTCGAGTTGCGACAGCCGCCAGTTCATTGGCGGGTCGGACGACAGGCCGGTCTCCAGCGCGAAGATGCGCGACGCCAGATCGCCGTAGCATTGCTCGATGGAATCGAAGCCGCTCTTCGATCCGAGCACGGCGAACCAAGGCGTCCAGATGTGCGCCGGAATGAGGTAAGCGCCGTCGCCGGCTTCGAGCGTGATTTCGAGCAGATCGCGCGAGTCGAGGCCCAGGATAGGGCGGCCATCGGCGTTGAGGTTGCCGATACCGGAAAGACGCGCGATGAAGCGCTCCGCCGCGGGGAGATCAGGAACGTAGTGAAGGTGGTGGACTTTTCGTGTCCGGTCGCCTTTTTTGTAAATCGTGGAGATCTCGACTTCCAATAGAAATCTGGTTGCGTGTTGCGCAAACGCCGGGAACTGCTCCGCGCACCAGCGCTCCAGATCCGCTTTCAGCCGGAACAGGCCCGGTTCCGCCGGCACGAGTTTCTCCTGGATTTCTTTAAACCAGGCCGGATGCGTGAAGTCGCCGGTGCCGAGAACAGCCACGCCTTTCTTGGCCGCCCAGAGCGCCATGTGCTCGAGGTCGGAATCGCCGCTCGTCGCCCGCGCGTATTTGGAATGCACATGAAGGTCCGCGTAGAAGGGCATAAAGAAGTTCTAGCGGGCAGGCAGGCGGAGTCGATGAAAAATGGGTGGATACTTTTCCGAATCGGAAATACGTTCGCGCGCGATGTCCCCGGTCAGGCATCTGTTCGCCAGCTTGACCCCATGTGGATTTGGAAGGGGCAATGGGCGCTCGATGCCTGGCCGAACCGGCTGCTCTCTGCCGCGCTCTTCTGCTGGACGTTGTGGCTTGGCGCGCGCCTGGGCCATTCGGTTGCCGGTGTTTTCAATCGTCGCGCCGACGCGGTCATTATCGGCGTTCTGCGCGGCTGGCGGGAAGCATTGGCCCGCAAAATGGTTTCCAAAGACACGCTCGGCGGTTAACAATTGCCTTCATGAACACACGGCTTCTAAAACGGCAAAGCCTCGATCACGTCACGAAATGAAGAAACACCCCAAACGCGAAGTCCAGTTACCCATGAAAAACCTGACCGGCCTGCTCGTCCTTCTCGTTTCGCTCTGCGCCAATGCATTCGGCGCGCAACTGCTCACATTGAACAAGGGCGACCACATCTGTTACCTCGGCAACGCGCTGGCCGACCGGATGCAGCACGACGCCTGGCTCGAGACGCTCCTCTACGCGAAGTTTCCCCGGCTCGACCTCGTTTTCCGCAACCTCGCCGCCTCGGGCGATGAGGTGGCGACGTGGCACCGCTCTGAAAACTTCGGCTCGCGCGACGATTGGCTGACCAGGACCAAGGCCGACGTGATCTTCGCCTTTTACGGCTTCAACGAATCGTTCAAGGGACCGGGAGGGATCGACAAATTCAAGAGCGACCTCGACAAGTTTCTCAAAGATGCCAGGACGAAGAATTACAGCAGCAAAGGCGCGCCGCGCGTCGTGCTCTTCTCGCCCATCGCCAACGAAAAGATCAATGATCCGGACCTGCCCGATCCGAAGGCGAACAACTCCAACCTGGAGCTCTACACGGCGGCCATGGCCGAAGTGGCCAAGGCGAATGACGTGCTCTTTGTGGACCTCTTCACCGTGTCGCAGCGGCTTTACGCGGAAGCGGCGAAGCAGGGACATTCGCTCACGTTCAACACGTTCCTTCTCACCGAGTCAGGCAACCAGGCGCTGGCGCCGGAAATCTTCAAAGCGCTCTTCAACGAACCCGCGCCGAAAGACCATCTTGAAAAGCTCCGCGCCGCGGTGACGGACAAATGCAACGAGTGGCATGCGCGCTATCGCACCGTGGACGGTTACAACGTTTATGGCGGCCGTTCCAAGCTGACCTTCCCGCGCGCCGGCAAGGAAAGCCCGATGATTTCCAATTACGACGTGATGCAGGAGGAAATGGCGCAACGCGATGTGAAGACCGAAAATCGGGACAAACGCATCTGGGCCGTGGCGCAGGGCGGCGACATGAAAGTGGATGATTCGGTGCTTCCGCTCGTGGATACATTGGAATCGAACAAGCAGGATGTCAGTCCGTATCTTGATCCCGAAGAGGCCATCAAACACATGACCTTGGCCAAGGGCTGTAAAGCGAGCCTCTTCGCGAGCGAAAAGCAGTTCCCCGAGCTCGTCAAACCGGTGCAAATGGCGTTCGACACCAAGGGACGCCTCTGGGTCGCCGTGTGGCCCAATTATCCCGAACGCACACCGACCAGCAAGGTCGGCGACAGTCTGCTGATTTTTGAAGATACGAACGGCGACGGCAAGGCGGACAAGGTCATCCATTTCCTCGACGGTTTGAATTGCCCGACCGGGTTCCAGTTCTACAAGGACGGCGTGCTCGTCATGCAGGCGCCCGACCTGTGGTTCGTGCGCGACACGAACGGCGACGATCACGCCGATTGGAAGGAGCGGGTGCTCATGGGCATGGACTCCGCCGATTCGCACCACACGGCCAACTCGATGGTGCTCGATCCCGGCGGCGCGACCTATCTCAGCGACGGCGTGTTCCATCGCACGCACGGGCGCGTGTTTGATTATTGGGGCACTGACATCATCACCGACGCGACCGGCAACAACAGCTATTTCGCTCCCGCCTTCAGCGGCCACCTCGAATACCCGGCGAAGCACGCGCACATGAAGGAATTCTGGGAACGGCCCTCGCGTCCCTGCCCCGGCACGGGCCTGATTTACAGCCGGCATTTCCCGGACGATTGGCAGGGAAATTTTCTGGACTGCAACGTCATTGGCTTTCAAGGCATCTTCCGCGTGAAGGTCAACGAGGACGGCTCGGGTCTGAAAGGCGAGTCGCTCGAGGACCTGGTCAAGTCAGACGATCCGAATTTCCGCCCGGTTGCGGTGGACGTCGCACCGGACGGCTCGATTTATTTCCTCGATTGGTCCAATCAACTCATCGGGCACATGCAGCATCACATTCGCGATCCGCACCGCGACCACGCGCATGGCCGGATTTATCGCATCACGCACGAGGGTCGCCCGCTGCTCAAACCGGCAAGGATCGACGGCCAGCCGGTGGACAAGCTGCTCGACTTGCTCAAGGAACCGGAAAACAACGCGCGCACACGCGCCAAAATTGAGCTGGGCAAGCACCGTGCGGGCGAAGTCATTCCGGCCTTGAAAAAAT
>QHNT01000005.1 GCA_003218515.1 Verrucomicrobiota bacterium
ATTTTCGCGCCGGCGAACGGACGTTTCAACTGCTGACGCAGGTCGCGGGACGCGCGGGCCGCGGCGAGGTGGAAGGCGAAGTGGTAGTGCAGGCGTTCACGCCGTTTCACCCGGCGATTCAATACGCGCGCCGGCACGACTTCGCCGGGTTTTACGAACAGGAGATTGAATTTCGCGAACAACTCAAATACCCGCCCATCTCGCGCGCGGCGCTGCTGACGTTGAAAGGCCGCAATGAGGAGAAAGTCCGGCTTTCGGCAGATCACGTCCGAAAGGAGATTGAGAAGCTGGCCGGGCGGGGAAGTCAGAAAGTGGGAAAGCGGGAAAGTGAGAGCGCTGAACCGGTCAAGTCCGGCGCCATGTCTGCTCACTTTCCCACTTTCCCACTTTCCCAACTGCCGGCTTTCCACGCGCTTCCCGACCTGATCATCGCCGGGCCCGCGCCCGCGCCGTTGCTGCGCGCGGAAACTTATTATCGCTATCAACTCATGCTCCGCACGCGGCAGATGAGCAAACTCAGCCGGTCGCTGGCGAACCTGCGGGAGACTCTGACCTTGCCGGAGGATGTTTCGCTCACGGTGGACGTTGATCCGGTGAATTTGGCGTGAGACCCGCTCGAACACGAAGCTGGGACAGTTGCTAAAAGAAATTTCCGAACCGATTTGTCGAATGTCCAGAGGTCTCCCCTCACCTTTCCCTCCATGAACCGTACCCCTCATCCGGCCTTCTCCCCCAGTGGGGGAGAAGCTGCCCGGAGGGCGGTTTAGTTAGAGGATTCCGACCGGTTCATGGCCTCGATTCACGTCCGGATTTTGGAGGTGTTCCCCCCCCATGAACAGGCTCTAAGTAGCCCAAGAGCCGGATCCTTTAATGCTTTCGAAGGCGCAACGTTTCGAGGCTGAACGCGAAAGTGCGGTTCATTTCAGGGTGGCGAGGCTTTTGTGCGGTAAAATCGCTTCTGGGCTCCGGAAAGCGCATTGGTGTCCACCACCGTGGCATCGTAACCGTCACCCGGGACGCTGCCACCGGGCAACTCGGTCCAACTGCCAGGCGTCAAATCGGGCGAGTATTCGACCGTATACAGTTGGCCAGAGAATGTGCGGAAATGGAGCAATTGGTTTTGACCGCTGCTCTCAACAGAACTGATCCGGAGCTTCGCTGTAATTGCGAGACTGCGGTAGCCGCCTGCAGCAATGGTCACAACGTTGTTCAATCCGGCGGGCAAATTTGTTTGAGCGTGGGAGGTGTCCCAACCCCAAGCGGCGACTGTACCATCGTTCTTCAGGGCAACATTGTGGCCGTGACTAGACCCCACCGCTGTAGCAATAGCCACGAAGTTGCTCAATCCCGCAGGTATGAATGCGTCACCCCACTTAACTACCGTGCCGTTTTGTTGGAGCGCAAGACTATGGATGTAGCCCGCCGCGATGGCCACCACGTTACTCAACCCCGCAGGCACATTCGTCTGACTCCCTGAACCCCATGCAATCACCGTACCACCGCTTCTGAGAGCCAAGTTATATTGCGAGCCCGCAGCAATGGCGATCGCATCGGTCACTCCTATCGGTACATTGGTTTGGCCCGATCCATTATCTCCCCAAGCCACCACCGAACCATTAGTCCTGAGCGCAAGACAGTGAAATGGACCTGCCGAGATCGCCACAACGTCGGCTAAGTCAGCAGGAACATTCGTCTGGCCGTAACTATTGTTGCCCCAACCAACGACAGTGCCATCTCCCCGAAGTGCCAGGCTGTTGCTCCATCCGGCAGCAACGGCCACAACATTACTCAACGCCACTGGAGGAGTCGCCTGACCAAACGTATCGTCACCCCAACCAACGACAGTGCCATCGTTCTTCACCGCCAAGTTGTGACCCAACCCCACGGCGACCGCAATACATCGGCCTAAAACGTGTGGCGCAGTTGTTTGCGCGTAGCGGTTGTCGCCCCAGCCCGTTAACGTACCATCGTTCCGTAATGCTAAACTGTGATCCACTCCCCCAGAAATTGCCACGATATTGCTCAAACCCACAGGTACGTTCGTTTGGCCGAAGTTATTGCGACCCCACGCGACCACCGTACCGTCGTTTCGGAGCGCCATGCTGTGACTCAAGCCCGCGGCGATGGCTACAACGTTGCTCAACCCTGTCTGGCCATAAGTATTAAATCCCCATCCGACTACTGTGCCGTCATTCTTGAGCGCCAGAGTGTGATTACCTTTCGAAGCAATGGCGACGACGTTACTTAAGCCCGGGGGCACCGTGGTTTGAATAGAGCCTGGAAGTCCCCAGGTAATGACAGTGCCGTCGTCTCGAAGACCCACACAATAACTATTGCCAGCGGCAATCGCCACTAGGTTACTCAATCCAGCAGGAACAGTTGTTTGGCCATAGTTGTTTCTTCCCCAAGCTACCGTTGTTCCGTCGCTCCTAAGAGCAAGACTGTGCTGCTGTCCTGCGGCAACCGCAATCACGTTGCTCAATCCGGGGGGCACAAGTGCTTGTAGATAAAGATTGTCTCCCCATGCAATCATTGTGCCGTCACTCGCGAGCGCTAGATTCTGATCCCATCCCGCAGCGATCTTGGTGAACGCAGTCCCTGGCGGAGCAGACGCCGGGACGACATCACCCCAACCGACTGCCTGGCCAAGAGGTGAACTTGCAACTGACCGCAGGGCGAAAGCTAGGAGACAAGCCGTGCATAATGCTAAAATCAGGCACGCCGCGCGGTTCGGGAAGAATTGCTTTTGCTCCGGAGCCAACGCTCGGCACTTTGCGCCTCGACGAGTGGGTGTCAACGATGATTTTTCGTGGCTTTGGACCTATGCCCGCGAGGGAATGACTTTGCTTGCCCGCCGGCTTCGTGATAACCCAACTGGCACTTCTATCCAGCTATGAATAAAATTATTCGCCTTGTCATCGTTGTTGTTTGTTGGTTTGCGTTCGTCACCCGCGCCGAGACGGAAGCGACCGCCATCGAGTGCCTCAAGTCCGCCACCTTTCTCGCGCCGATCGACTCGTCCGCGCACCGGAAATACGCGCCCGATCGCGAGGTTGACGCTCTGAACCTGGCGCTGGACGTGACGCCGGACTTCAAGCAGCGCACCGTCGAGGGCAAGGCGACCATTCGATTCAAACCCATCGCCAGACCGGTCGAGGAATTGAAACTCGACGCCGTGGACCTGGAGGTCCATTCGGTCACTGCCACGGAAAAAATCCAAACCTATCAAGTGACCGACGAAAAAGTGATCGTCACTTTCGCCGAGCCGATTCCACCGGACAAGGAAGCGGAGGTGACCATCGCCTACCACGCGGAGCCGAAACAGGGGCTTTACTTTCGCACTCCGGAGATGGGCTACAAGGAAGGCGACACGCACCTGTTTACGCAAGGCGAAGAGATCGAGGCGCGGCACTGGTATCCGTGCTTTGATTCGCCGAACGAAAAGTTCACTTCGGAAATCACCTGCCGCGTGTCCGAAGGAATGACGGTGCTGTCGAACGGAAGGCTGGTTTCAGAGGAGAAGGACCCTGTGACGGGGCTGGTGGCGGTTCACTGGTCGCAGGACAAACCCCATGCCAACTACCTGATCACGCTCGTCGCCGGCTTTTTCAAAAAAATCGAGGACAAACACAACAACATCCCGCTGGCATTTTACACGCCCCCTTCGGAGATCAACCAAGCGGCCAGCTCGTTCCGCGACACCAAAGACATCATGGCGTTTTTCGAGCAGGAAATCGGCGTGCCGTATCCTTGGCCCAAGTATGATCAGGTTTGCGTGAATGATTTTGTGGCCGGCGGCATGGAGAACACCAGTTGCACGACGCTGACCGACAACACGCTTTTTACCGAGGCAACGGAGAACATTCGCGACAGCGAAGGCCTGGTTTCGCACGAGATGGCGCACCAATGGTTCGGCGACCTTGTCACGTGCAAGGATTGGAGCGACATCTGGCTCAACGAAGGTTTCGCCACGTACTACGAGTCGCTCTACCACGGCCACAAAAACGGGCGCGATCCGATGCTGTACGAGCTTTATCAGCGCGCCCGGCAGATCACGGGCATGACGAATGACACCAACGCGATTGTCCGCCGAACTTACGATTCGCCCGGCGAAATGTTCGGTTACCTGGCCTACCCGAAGGGCGGCTGGGTGCTACACATGCTCCGCTCGCAATTGGGCGAGGAACTTTACCGACGTTGCATCAGGACGTACCTGGAGCGACACCGATACGGCAATGTCGTGACGGAGGATTTGCGCGCCGTCATCGAGGAGCTTTCGGGGCGCTCTTATGACCAGTTCTTCGACCAATGGGTCTATCACGCCCACCACCCGGAACTGGAGGTGAACTACAATTGGGAGGAAAAGACCCGGCTCGCGAAGGTCTCCGTTCGACAAGCGCAGAAACTCGGCGACAACGTTTCGCTGTTCAACTTTCCGCTCACGGTTCGTTTCAAGGGCAAATTCGGCACGGCCGACCGCCCGATTCAGGTGAAGGAAAAAGAAGAGGACTTTTATTTCCCGCTTGAATCCGCGCCGGAAATAGTCCGCCTCGATCCCGATTACACGTTGCTGGCCAAAATCACGTTCAACCCGCCGAACGCCATGCTTCCCGCGCAACTGGCCGACGCGAACGACGCGGTCGGGCGACTGTTGGCCGTCGAACAACTGAGCGCGAAGAAGGACAAGGAAACGGTCGCCCGACTCAAAGAGCGATTGAACCAGGACCCGTTTTACGGCGTGCGCGTCGAAGCCTCGCGAGCGCTGCGCTCGATCCACACCGACGAAGCGCTGGAGGCGCTCCTGGCTTCGACCCGGCAATCGGACGCGCGCGTCCGCCGCCAGGTCGTGGACGACGTCGGCGGCTTTTATCGCGACACGGCTTACGCCGCGGCGCGCCAGACCCTGGATGCGGACAAGAACCCGGACATCCTCAGCGAAGCCATCCGGGGCATCGGCGGTTACGCGAAGCCGGAAGTGCATGAGGCGCTGCTCCAGTTCCTGAACTCGGAATCCTATCGCAACGAACTGGCCGACGCGGCCATTAGCGCGATGCGATTGCAGGATGATCCGGCTTACCTGGCGCCGTTGCTGGATGCGCTGTCGAAGCGGGAAGCCGGGTTCACCAGTCGCGGCTTCGGGCAAGGACTCCGCACGCTGGCTTATCTGGCGCGCAACGAGGAGAAGAAGGATAACGTCCGCGAATTCCTGATGGGTTATTTGAACCATCAGAAGCGGAACATTCATCTGGCCGCGATCAACGCGCTCGGCGCTCTCGGCGATCCCAAAGCCATCGCGGTGCTTGAAAAATTTGCCACCGCTTCAAAGGAAAGCCCGGAACGGACTGCCGCCGAGCGCGCTGTGGCTGATCTGCGCGCCGGGCGAAAGCCAGTGGATGATTTCAAAAACCTGCGCGACGAGGTGCTCGAATTGCAGAAGCAGAACCGCGAACTCCGCAAAGAGCTGGATGATTTGAAAAAACAGGTCGAAGTCGCGGGAAGGAAACCGGCCGAGGGCAAATCAAAGAAAAAACCGCCAGGCAAAAAGTGACCAGAATCCGGTGGGGCGAGCGTCCTCGCGAGCCGTGACCCGCGCGCGGTACATCGTGCTTCCACCAAATTCCGAAGCCCGAATGACGAAATCCGAAAGAATGACGAATGACCAGATCCGAAATGGCTCCCTGACCGACCGGTTCTGTTTTTGTCCTTCGACCTTTGGCATTCGTTCGTCATTCGACATTCGACATTCGTCATTCCTCTCCCGCGCCGAACCTTGAAACCTCACATCATCGTCATCGGCAGCGCGAACACCGACCTGGTGGTTCGCGTCCCGAAACTGCCTCGTTCCGGGGAGACGATCACCGGTGAGCAATTTCAAATCGTGGCCGGGGGCAAAGGCGCAAACCAGGCTGTGGCCGCGGTGCGGGCGGGCGCGCGAGTGACTTTCATTGCCAACATAGGCCAGGACAGCTTTGGCGACGCGGCGTTGAGAGGCTTGCGACGCGAGGGAATCAACGCGCGCTACGTGGTGCGGAGCAAGACCCGCGCGAGCGGCGTGGCGCTCATCCTGGTGGATGCTCGCGGCGAAAATCTCATTGCGGTCGCGCGCGGCTCGAATGACGAACTGCTGCCCAGGCATATCGACGCGGCCCAGCCCGCGATTCGCGCTGCGCGCTGCGTCGTTGTGCAACTCGAAATTTCCCTCACCACCGTTCGCCGCGCTGTCGAACTGGCGGTTCGGCACGCCATTCCCGTGCTGCTCAATCCCGCTCCGGCGCGGCGTGTGCCCATCAGCTTGCTTCGACAGGCCACGTTTCTGACGCCAAACGAGAGCGAGCTGGCCGCGTTGACCGGCTTGCCGACGAAGCGAAAATCAGAAGTCGAAGCCGCGGCGCGCCGTCTGCACGCGCTCGGCGTGAAGCAGGTCCTGGCGACCTGCGGCGCGCGTGGTGTCTGCTGGAGCAGCGCGGCCGGCACGCGCTGGTTCCCGGCATGGAAAGTCAAAGCCGTTGACACCGTCGGCGCCGGCGACTGTTTTTCCGGAACACTTGCCGCGACGGTCGCCGACGGCAAATCCATCGAACAGGCGATTCGCTTCGCCATTGCCGCTGCCGCCATTTGCGTCACCCGCCCCGGCGCGCAAACGTCAATGCCAACTCGCCGCGAGATTTTGAGAGATAGCGCCTTTGCCGGGATAGATTTCTGAAATGGAGCGCCGGTCCAGCCCGGCGCGGATTGGCCAATGCGACAGCAACAGGCCGAATTGGAATCCGGCGCTCCTTCCGGGCACCGCCCCTGTAGCGGCGGGCCTCCGGCCTGCCGTAGAGCCGTGCATCTTGCCCGGCGGAAAAAATCCTTTGCGACCGCAACCGCTCAAGAACTCCACCACTCGCAGAAAGGTCCACGCTTTCCTTCCGGGCGGCAGGATGCCGCCCTCTACGTCCGGCGGGACGCCTGACGCTACGAGCGGGGCCCGTGTCCGATGCGCCCCTCGACGCGGCATCGGCAATTATGGGCGTGACGCAGGCGGAGATGATTGGTCAAATCCATGGCTCGGAATCATGATGAAGACCGGCATAACCAAGGCGCCCGACACCGCGGCGGATTCGGCACCGCGGGTATTGGAGGATTTGATTCACCAGGCTGAACGCGCCAACGCCAGCGACATTCACCTGCAGATGATCGGTGAAACAGCGCGAGTCGCCTTTCGGCTCGACGGTTTGATGACTCCCGCCATGGAACTGCCTGAAGCGGTCGCCGAACGAGTGTTCGGTCGCATCAAATTTCTCGCCCGGCTGAAAACCTATCAGGAGTCGTTGCCCCAGGACGGGCGCATCGACAAATCGTTCGTGGGCGCGCAAAACGACATTCGCGTCGCGACTTATCCGACGGTTACCGGGGAAAAGATTGTGCTGCGACTGTTCGCGCAGTCGAACGCACCCGTGCTGCGCGAGCTGGAATTGCCGGAAGGCGTCTGCGTCGAGTTGGAACATTTTTTGCGCGGCACCTCCGGTCTCCTGCTGCTGACCGGCCCGGCTGGCAGCGGCAAGACCACCACGATTTACTCCTGCTTGCGCTACCTGACGGAACTGGGCGGGCGACACATGATCACGGTCGAAGACCCGGTCGAACAAATCATTCCGGGCATCATGCAAACGGAGGTGAATGAAGCGCGCGGTCTCGATTTCGCCTGCGCCGCGCGCCATTTGTTGCGGCAGGACCCGCAAGTGCTGGTCATCGGGGAGATTCGCGACGACCAAACGGCGAATCTCGCCATCCGCGCCGGACTGACCGGTCACCTCGTGATCTCAACGCTCCACGCCGGTTCTTGCAAAGGTGTCTTTGAACGGTTGCTCGTCATGTGCCGCGACCACTACGCCGTCTGGTCGGCGGTGGAACTGGTGTTGAACCAGCGGTTGGTTCGTCGCGTTTGCCACGCGTGCAACGGCGCCGGATGCGCCGACTGTCTGCAAACCGGTTATCGGGGTCGGGTGCCGGCGGTGGAATGGCTGAGGGTGGACGACGCGCTGAGGAGGAAGGTGCGCGAACAGGGTCTCGACAGCATTGTGCCGGCGCAACCGCTGGAGTTCGCCGCTCGCCGGGTCCTGCAGCAGGGAATCACCAACCAAACGGAATTCGACCGGATTTTTAATCCATGAAATACGAGGAGCTGGCATTTGTGAATCATCAGTTGGCCGGGATGCTCAAATCCGGCATTCCGCTCGAAGGCGCGCTGCGGCAGTTATGCGCCAACATGCGGCGCGGCAAATATCGCACGGAGTTGGACGCGTTGGAAAAGGACCTGGCCAAAGGCGTGCCGCTCAAGGAAGCGCTGGCCGCGCGTAAACTGCCGGAGTTTTACGTCAGGATGATCCAGCTCGGCGCGCAGTCCAATGACCTACCCGGCGTGCTGACCTTGGTGGCGGATTATTATCAGCGGGCGCACCTCGGCTGGACGCGGCTGAAGGGACTGATGGTTTACCCGGCGATCGTGCTGGTCACGTCACTGGGACTGGCGGCGTTCGTGGCGGTGATTTGCACCACCGTCATAGGCGGCGACGCCGGGCTGTTCGACGCGCTCCAGACAGGGGGATCGACGTCGGAATTTGAATTGCGGAGCACACTCTTCGCGATGTGGACCGCTCCCGTCGCATTGCTGTTGATCACCTTGGCGGTGGTGATTGCCTTGCTGGTGCCCGCGTTCCGCCGGTTCCTGCGCTGGTGGCTGCCTGGATTCCGGGAAAGCTCGCTGACGAATCTCGCCTCGAGCATGAACCTGATGTTGTCAAGCGGCAGTCATCTGGGCGAGGCGCTGGACCTGGCTGGCCGCCTGGAGAGCGGCACGCCGGCGGGCCCGGAACTGCTGCGGTGGAAAAGCCGCCTGGCCGAAGGAAACGCGAAAATCGCCGACATCGCGAAGGACTCCAAAGTCTTTCCGCCATTGTTCGTGTGGCTGTTGGCGCAAGGCGGGGAGGATCTTGCCGCGGGATTCAAAAAAGCTGTGGAAATCTATTCCGCGCGCGCGCTGTACCGCATCGAACTCCTGCTCTACGTCACGCTGCCGGTGTCGGTGTTGGTGTTGGGAATGATGATCCTCGGACAGTTCCTGCCGTTGTTCCGAGCGCTCACCTCGATGATCGACGGGCTGGGAGGAGGTATGGGAGGTCCCTGACCATGATTGCGTTCCTGTTGTGGCTCTTGATCTGGCTGGTGTTATGGCTGGCGCCGCTGGCGCTCCTGAGGCGCGCGGTTTCACCTGCTGGCCGCGTACCTGGAAACCGGTTTGCACCTCGGCCAGGCGCTCGACAGGGTGCCGCGCCTGCTCCCACTCCAGACCGCTGCGATGCTCAAATCCGGTGAAGAAATCGGCGACGTGCGCAAGGTGCTCCCCGCCTGTCGTCATCGGCTCACAGACGGCCTGTCTCAGACCCGCGGAGCGATGAACTACCTGATCCTGATCGCGCTGGCCCTGACGCCCGTGGCGCCGGCGATCTTTCAAGTTCTGGCCCGGTTCGTCTTTCCAAGGTTCCTGCAACTCCTCCAGGACATGGAGATTCCGCCACCGGCGTTTACCGATTACATCGTTCATCAGGCGGATTTCCTCGCCGCGATCATGTCCGCCGGCGCGGCGATGATCTATGTCGCGGGCATTGTTTACATCGGTGGACCGCGACTAGCCGGATGGCTCCAGTCGGGCGTGCTTCCGATCTGCGACTGGCTGGCCCTTCGGCTTCCCTGGCGGCGAAAGCAGATGCAGCGCGACTTTGCGTCGATGCTCGGCGTTTTGCTCGACGCGGACGTGCCGGAAGAACGCGCCGTTGCGCTGGCCGCCGCGGCGACGGCCAACACGATTTTCAAAACACGGGCCACGCGGGCGCTGACCGATCTTCGCGCCGGTCGGAAGTTACCGGAGGCGATGCGTCGGCTGGACGACGACGGCGAGTTCCACTGGCGTTTGACCAATGCCAGCCGCTCGACGAGCGGCTTTCGCGCGGCGCTGAACGGCTGGATCGAGGCGTTGGACGCCAAAGCGTTTCAGCAGCAGCAAGCGGCCGCGCAGGTCATCACGACGGCGCTCGTCCTGGTAAACGGCACGCTGGTCGGTTCGCTCGTGGTCGGCACATTTCAGGCGCTGATTGCCATCGTCAACACCGGAGTCATGTGGTGATCAATCGAATGTTCATCAATCGCCCGGAGCGGAAGCGCGGGTTTCTGACCGTTGAACTGGTGGTCGCCATGGCGATCCTGCTCGTGGCGGTGTTCCCGTTGAGTTACGACTTTTTGCGCGAGCGACAACTGAGCCGCGCCTGCTACTACCGCGCGGTGGCGATGGAGATTGTCGATGGCGAAATGGAAGTGTTGCAGGGCGGCGAATGGCGGGCGTTCGGCGAAGGTTCCCAGCCGTATTCAGTGCGGGCCGAATCGGCCGCGAATCTGCCGGCGGGGCGTTTCGTGCTGACGCGCGCGGGAAAGCGCCTGCGCCTCGAGTGGTTGCCGGCCAAACGCGGCAGAGGCGGCCGCGTGTCACGGGAGGTGACGCTGCCATGAAAACCGCCGCGTCTGGTCCCAGGCGAAGCCGGGCTGCCTTCCTGCTCGAGGAATGTCTGGTTTACATCGCTGTTTCGTCCGTCCTGCTGGGACTGGCGTTCGCCGCGTTTTACCGGGTCATGGAGAACGCGAAAGGCTTGAGAAGAAACGCAGCGGACATTGCGCGTGTCTTGCAGGCCGGCGAGCGTTGGCGCGAAGACATTCATCGGGCGACGGGACCGCTCCGACTCGTGAGCAGCCAAGGCGTGGTTGAACAGGCGTTTCACGTTCCGCAACGGCCCGGTGAAACGGTTTACTTTTTCACCGGAACAAATGTGTTGCGGCGCGCCGGCCCGGACGCGCGCTGGATGGAAGTGCTCGCCGGAGTGAAAGTGTCGCGCATGGACCGGGACAGGCGCGAGCGAGTCACGGCGTGGCGTTGGGAAGTGGAACTCAGCGCCGGCAGGAAGAAACCTCTGGTTCGACCGCTGTTCACTTTTCAGGCAGTGGCCCCAGCTCAGGAGAAGCCATGAAAATCTCCCTGCGCCCTGCGGGCGCCTCCAAATCGGAA
>QHNT01000006.1 GCA_003218515.1 Verrucomicrobiota bacterium
TCAACACCAGGCCAATACCAGAGCCGCCCGGTTTTGTGGTGAAGAACGGCACGAACAAGTTTCCGGTGTTGGAAAGACCGGCGCCTTCATCCTCAACCCAGATTTGCAATTGAACGGCGATCCTGGCCCAGCCGATCTTGACGTTGCCCTGGGTTTCGAGCGACGCGTCGGCGGCGTTGCGGAGCAGATTAATGAGCAATTGCTCCAATTGATCGCCATCGGCGTGAACCATGACGTTGGGGCCGTGCACCAGAACAACCGGCACTCTCGTTTCCAAACCAGCCACCCGGCGAATGAGCGGCTCAATTTCGATGGCCTGCAACTTAGGCTGCGGCAACCGCGCCAGGCGCGAGTAAGCTTCCATGAAGCGGCTGAGCGCATCGGCGCGGGCCGTGATCACGCCCAGGCCCCGTTGCATGTCCTCTTTCCAATCGGCCGGCGGCGGTTCCTTGCCGAGCAGACTGCCCAGACTGCCCGCGATGGATTTGATCGGCGCAAGGGAATTATTCAGCTCGTGGCCGAGCACGCGCAGCAGTCGTTGCCAGGCCTGTCGTTCCTCTTCGCGCAGCGCCTGGCTCAAGTCCGCCAGCACGAGCAATTGATGCGGCTTGCCGCCCTGACGAAACGAACTGCGCCGCATACCCCAGCGCCCAATGCTCCCCGGAAAGGTCATTTGCAACGTGCGCGTCGGCTCGCCTTGTAAACAATCCGCCAGACCCAGTTCCCCGGCGGTGCGGCCCAGCAACCGTTCGATCGGCTGGGCGAGCAATCGTTCGCCGGCGCGATTGACCAGCCGCAGTCGTTGCGCCTCGTCGAAGGCGAACACGGCGAGATTGATCTCTTCCATCACGGTGCGCAGCAAAGCCGTGGCTTCGAGCGCGCCGAGTCGTTGTTCGCGCAACATTTCGCTCAGCGCATTCACCTCGAACATCACGTCGCCGAGCGGGTCGTCGCGCCGGGCGCCGCGGGCGCGCACGGAAAAATCCTCCTCACGCAAGGCGGACAACAAATTGGAAACAGTTTGCAGCGGGTGAACCACGCGCTCGCGCGCGGCAAAAGCGAAACTGCACCAGGTTCCCACCACCAGCACCGTCAACGTCCATTGTGTCTTCGACGAGTAGTCGCCGCGCCAGAGGAGCACCAGCGCAAGCATCACCGCCGGCAGGCCGGAGAGCAGCGCCAACAACAGGATGCGGCGGTCGTGCGTCCATTTCGGATTTCGGATCTGGGATTTCGGATTTCGAGTCACAACCCATACTTTTCCAAGCGGCGATAAAACGCGCTGCGGCTCAGGCCGAGGGCTTCGGCGGCTTTCATTGCGTTGCCGTCACATCGGGCCAGCGTCTTTTTGATGAGATGACGCTCCACCTCTTCGAGGCTCATCTCGTCCAACCGCGACGCGATTTCGCCGCCGGCGCGTAAAGCGAGGTCGGAAGCTTTCACCAGGTTGCCTTGCGCCATGAGCACGGCGCGTTCGATGGCATGGTCCAGTTCGCGCACGTTGCCCGGCCAGCCATGTTCCTGGAGGAATCGCATCGCCGCCGGATCATGGGCGGTGACGTTTTTGCGATAGCGTTGCGCGTGGAGCCGCAGGAAATGCGCGGCCAGCGGTGGAATGTCTTCGCGCCGCTCACGCAGCGGCGGCAGATGAATCTCGACTGTGTTCAACCGGAACAATAAGTCCCGTCGAAACCGCCCCGCCGCGACTTCCGCGTGCACATCGGCATTGGTCGCGGAAATGAACCGGACATTGCCGCGTCTGGTTTTCGACGAACCGACGCGCTCGAACTCGCCGGTCTCGAGCACGCGCAACAGTTTCGTCTGCTGATTGAGCGGGATGTTGGCGATTTCATCCATGAACAGCGTGCCGCCGTCGGCCAGCTCGAACCGGCCCGCGCGATCGGTCTTCGCGTCGGTGAACGCGCCCTTCACATGACCGAACAGTTCGCTTTCGAAAACGCCCTCGGACAGGCCGCCCATATTGACGACGACGAGCGGTTTGCCCGCGCGAACCGAAACGGAGTGCAAGCCGCGGGCGACGACGCCTTTGCCCGTGCCGTTTTCACCGGTGATGAGCACGTTGGCATCCGACGGACCGACGCGATTGATCAGTTCGAGGATGGGCCGCATGGCGGGCGATTCGGCGATGAGCGCCGGGCCTTTACCGCCGACGCGAAGCAGTTCGTTTTCCGCTTCGAGCCGCTGGCCTTTGCGCAATGCTTTGCCGAGTTCGACCTGGTTGCGGATGATGGCGGCGAGCCGGGCGTTGTCCCAGGGCTTCTGGATGAAGTCGCGCGCGCCGCGGCGCATTGCCTCGACAGCCAGCTCGATGTTGGCCCAGGCCGTCATGACCACCACGGGCAACGCGCTGTCGAGCGCCTGAATGCGCGCGAGCAAATCGAGTCCCTCCTGGCCCGAAGTCGTGTCGCGGGCGTAATTGAGGTCCATCAGCACGACATCGAATTCGTCCTGCTGCAATGCGGCGAGGACTTTGGCCGGCGAACTTACCGTTGCTGTCCGGTAACCTTCTCCTTTCAACAAAAGACGGAGCGCCTCCAGCACATCGGCCTGGTCATCGGCAATCAAGATACGGGCGTCGGATTGGACCACGGATGGAGTATGTGCCAGCGGACCGCAACGCCCGCAAGCTTTAGCTTGAGCGGTCGATATCAGGCTGCGGCGCGCCGCAACCGATCCTTGATCGCCTGCCATTCCGCCGCTTCCGGCAGCGCTTCGACAACAATCAACTGGGCGCCCGCCTCGTCGCACCGATGCAACTCCGCGTAGATGGCACGGGCAAAAGCCCCGGCGTCACGCGCAATGACGCTGACGCGGCCCACGCGTTTGCCCGCCGGAATGCGTGTGTGGGCGATGACGCATGTTTTCCGGGGTGCAAGATTGAACGTCGAGAGTTGACGCCGAAGCTCAGTCTCGTCGCGCCAGCTCAAAACCACCAGCTTCGCCTGCGGCGCGTAATGCTTCGGTAGCAGTCCAGGGCTGCGCAACAGTTCCGCATTCCGCGCTCCGCGTTCTGCGTTTGCCAACTCACCTGTCACCGCCGCGAGCGATTCAGCGTGAATCATGCCCGAACGCAACACACGCGGCGGTTGCGCGGTCAGGTCCAGCACGGTGGATTCGATTCCGACCTGCGACGGTCCGCCGTCAACGATCAAACAGATTTTGTCTCCGAGATTCTTGAAGACGTGGTGAGCGTTCGTGGGTGAAACCCGGTTCGATAAGTTCGCGCTCGGCGCCGCGAGCGGAAAATCGCACGCGCGAATCACGGCTTGAATGAACGGGTGACTCGGCCAGCGCACGCCCACGGTCGCGCCGCCCGCCGCCACAATGTCCGGTATCTCACGCGAACGCGGCAGCACCAAAGTCAGCGGCCCCGGCCAGAATGCTTTGGCGAGTCGATCCGCCAGCGCCGGCCACTCCGTCACGCAACGCCGCGCCATCGCCACGCCGGCGACGTGAACGATGATCGGATTGCGCGCCGGACGGCCTTTGACGTTAAAAATCTTCGCGACGGCCTGCGCGTCAAGCGCATTGGCCGCGAGACCGTAAACCGTCTCGGTCGGCAGCGCGACTGGTTCGCCGGCGCGCAATAGCTCGGCCGCCCGCGCCACCGCCGCCTTCAATAGCGCCGGCGTGTGCGTCGGCAGAACTTCGGCGCCTGATTTGAATGGAGCGCCCATGCTGCACCGGTGTTGTAGTCGCTAGCCCGCTCCATCCACAATCTGGCAGACCACCGGCTTGGTTTTCCGGCCGGTCCGCTGTTCGTATTGTTCGGCGATCGTCTTCATGAAGTCATCGGCCTGGTGATACGCCACGAGGTTGATGGTGGCGCCGCCAAAGCCGCCCCCGGTCAGTCGCGCCCCGAGACAACCCGGATGGGCGCGGGCCAGCTCCACCAGCAAATCGAGTTCGGGACAACTGTTTTTGAGAAAATCGCGTGAGCTTTCGTGGCTGAGAAACAGGTATTGGCCGAATTGCCGGTGGTCGTCGTCGTTCAATGCCTTTTCCGCAAAAACCACCCGCTGGATTTCGCCGACGACGTGGTAAGCGCACTCGTATTGGCGCTGGTTGAGGTTGCCCCGATTCGTTTTGAGCCAGGGGAGTTCGACCGAGCGAAGCGATTTCGCGGCCAGCGCGCGCGCGGCGGATTCGCAATGTTCCCGCAGCTCGTTGTATTCGCCGCTGGCAAGCCGGTGCTTGACGCCCGAGTCGCACACGACCATCGCTTCGCCCGGCATCGGCGTGTGGTGCACGCTGTGGAACCGACAATCGATGTTCATCACATGATATGCCCGGCCGAACAGGCAGGAGAGCTGGTCGAGCAATCCGCAGTTCACGCCGACGAACTCGATCTCAGCCGCCTGGCAGAGTTTGGCCAGATGAATTTTCTCCTTTGCTTCCAGCGGCGGCAACCGGCCCCGATTGTCGCGCGGAGGCGGAACCGAGGCGCCGAGTTCGGTGAGCGAGTACGGGAACAACTGGCGAACGATCAGCGCCGTGGCGACCTCCAGCGCGGCTGAACTGCTCATGCCAGCGCCGATGGGAATGGTGCTGTGGATGGCCGCGCTGAAACCGCTGAAGTGCACGCCGCGTTTGCGCAACTGGACGAGCACACCCTTCACGTAATCCGCCCAGGGCGCGGCGGAATTATGTTTCAATTCGCTGATCCAGAATGTCTCCCGTTGCGGAAAGGCAGCGGAGACGAGCTCGACTCTGCCGTCGGTGCGCGGCGACGCGGCGATGGACACGTATTTGTCCACTGCGACGGACAGAACCAGCCCTTCGTTGTAATCGGTGTGGTTGCCGAGCACTTCCAATCGGCCCGGCGCCCGGACAACGTGCGCCGGGGTGTAACCGAAATGTTTCTTGAAGAAATTTTTGACTGCGGAGGCGTCCAAGGAACCTAAACGTGATGATTTATGAAACCACAGATGAACTCTCTTTCCAGCCTGACACAGACTTCAACGCCGTATTGATTTGGGCACGAGTCAATTTGGGCATGGCTTCAGCTTATCGCGCAGCGATGCCCCTGGTCACGTCGAAACTATCACGGCAGCGTGAGACAGAGGTAAATCCAGTTGAGCAAGACGGCAGCGATCAGCGCGGGCTTGAGTGCGGGCGCGGCGAAACGGACAGTCGCAGCGCAGCGCCGATTGAAAACCCGGTCCGCTCTCCATGAACCGAGCAAGCTGCGGGTCGCAGACCCGCGGTCCGGACCGCGCCTCTGTGAGGCGCAGCGGTTCATGGTCCCAATGCGTGCGCAAAAGCGAATGGAGGCTTTCCATGAACCGGCTATCGGAGCGCGGACAGCCATGTCCGCACGAATCAAGTCCGAGGCACTCGCGGACAAGGCTGTCCGCGTTCCTGTCCGTCGCTGGTTCATGGTCCCGATGCGTGATTCTGAAATCGTGGAGGCTACCCACAGAACGAACCAGAGCACAACACCGCCGCACGCGAGGAACGTGAGCGGGTTCCATCGCATGGCCTCGGCGAAGTCGAAACTGGAACAAGCCTGGAGACAGCGCGTGCTGCCACAGAAGGGGCACGGAATACCTGTCAATCTCTTCAGGCCGCAGAACGGCGTCGGAAGGTTCCACTGCACGGCAACGCGGGCGACCACGAGCAGCAGCAACAGTCCAACGAAAGCCAGGACCGGCGCGGAAATGCCCGACCTTTCCCGCAACGATGGGTTCGCGTCGGGATCGGTCGAGCACTCTCCCGGCGCAGCAATGACCGGCGGCGCGTTCATCGTTTTTCTCCGCTCAGGACGGGCGGCGCGTAAGATTGCGATTTCTTCGATTCAAGCAGTATGCCGAAGCTGCTGGCCAGCGCCCAGAGCAATCCGAACAGGAACACCAGCATTCCCAGCAATGCCCAGCGCAAACGCGACCATAATTCCTGGAAGTTGGCCGCCGGGTCAGTGTCAATTTGCTGCAGTTGCGCCCAGTTATGTACGTACCAGACGATGAACTTCAAACCGAACAACGTGGTCAGCGTCACACCGGCGATCGCCAGCAGCAACTGAAAGTAACCGGACACGCGTCCCGCAACCAGCGAACCGCAGCCGGGCACCGCCAGGTTGGCCGTCAGGCAACCCCATGCCGTCGTCCGGTCAAGCGGCTTGCGCTGGCCGAGTGCCAAAGAGATCTTCATAGGCGTACATCATCGCGCCAAAGGTGATTGGCATGGTCACAAGCGCGCCAATGCAGCAGGCCAACGCCCCACCCAAGTTGACCAGGCCACAAACCAGCACAAGAGCGAACACCTGCCACCAGTGTTTCCAGACGACCTTGCGGCTGGTTTCCATGCCGGTCCAGAAGTCGAGGCGCTTGTCGATAATCAAGGGAAGCGAAAACAGCCACGTCACGGTGAGGAATATCGCAGGGACCAACACCACCACGAATCCTGCGACTGCCAGGGCGATCGCACCCGGGCTGATTTGATGAGTGCGGACGATCGGAACAAAAGAAAAGCCTAGAATTGCCGCGCCCGGAATCGCCGTCACGCCTGTGATGAGCAGGCTCACGATATACCCCAACATCAACTCCACGAAGTGCGAGCGAAAGCCCTCAAAAATATCCGCGATTTCCGTTGTCTGGCCACGGATATTCTTCAGAAAGAAGTGATACAATCCTCCCATCAATGGCCCGCCGATAATGATACTGCCCAACGAAATCAGAATGCCCAGAACGGGGATTTGCCCCAGCAACGAGATTCCAAATTGAATCGCCGCGAACACAGCCGTGCCGCCAAAAATGAGGCAAAATTTCTTTTTCAACAGGTCCCAGCCGCGACGGACGCAACCGCCGATCTCGAGGTCGTAGTCGCGGGTGAAAATGTCCGCTGAAAGTGGCGCGGCCGACGCGCCTTTAGCTGCCAGCACTCCGGCAAATTCAGGGCAAGTGGAAAGCGGTTTCCATTCGGTGCTGCCTTGGGCCTGGACCAACGTCTGGCCGTTGGCGCGGCCTTCGAGAATCCAGGTGTTGATTTGATCGGTGGTGACCGGGCCATACTCCTTCCGATCCGCACCGATGATTTTATACATGTCGATCCTTTCGGTTAGCCGCGAGTTTACCCGCTTTCAGGCCATCTTCTGGTTCAACTCAAGTTTGCCGCAAGGAGAATCAGTTTACTACAAGCGACTCTCAAAAGCCGCTTTGACTTCCGGCCGGGACAACACGATTAAAGCCCAGATGCCCGCGGGCAATCCGAGGCAGCAGCAAGGAGACAAGCAAGGGACCAAAGCAATGACCGAGGCCGCGATGCACAAGCCGTAGTTCTTCAGTTTGATCATTCGCAAACCGCCAAAACCG
>QHNT01000007.1 GCA_003218515.1 Verrucomicrobiota bacterium
GAAAAGAGGAGAGTGGCTGCCAGGCGCCGCCTTCGCTGCATGCCAATGTCTGTCCGTTGGCTCGGCCGTCTCTGATCCACACGCGAATGTCGTCAGCGGAGACGGGTCCATACTCCTTTCGGTCGGCCCCGAGGATCCTGTACATGGGCCGAGGGTCGCTGGAAATGTTTGGTCCGTCAAGCATGCCAGCCTTCCGCGCGTGATTGGCTTCGCCTATTCAGCTCTGGGCTGTGGTGGCGGCGCTTCCGGAGTTGGATTGGTTTCCGGCGGAGGCGCGGGACTCAGCACAATGTCGGGCGACAGGGCCGATGATTCGACATCGGGCTGCGTCAAAGGAGGCGCACCGGCGTCCGCCGGTGTTGTCGGCACTGGCGAAGGAACTGGCGGCGTGAGCGCTGGTGGTGGCAATTCACTCGGCGCGGGTCGGGTGCCGAAGATGTCCTGGTAGGCGCACACCGTGGCGCCGAGGGCGATGGGCAGGGTGACAAATACCCCGACAACAAACGCCAACACACCGGCGCATCCAACGAACAAAGTCAGGACAAAAAGTCCGAAGCACGGCCACCAGTGTTTGTTGACCACTTTGCGACTCAGTTCCATCGCGGGCCAAAACTCGAGGCCCTTGTCGATGATCAGGAGCGGCGCGAACATCCACCAGGCCACCAGTAGGTAAATGCCCGGCAGGATGCAGAGCAGCAGGCCGATGCCGGTCAGCACGTGCGCAACCACGCTCCCGAGCATCAGTTGCCCAAACGCCAGCCCGAAACCGGCGAACACGTCGCCCGCTTCCGCCGGTTGGCCGCGCAGCCGCTTCAAAAAGAGCAGGTCCAATCCTCCCCACAAGAGAAAGGCGAACAAAACACCGGCAGCGTGGCCGAGGACGGGGATGAATTGCATTCCCAACGAAATCACCGAAATCAACGCCGTCGCGCCGACCAACAGCCAGAAATTGTCTTTGACCAGGTTCCAGCTCCGACTGAAGCAATCGCCGATGTCCACGCGGTAATCGCGGGCCATGATTTCCGCCGCGAACTTCTCGGCAGCCAACGCGCCGATTTTTGGCGGCGACGGTCGCGCGGCGGGGGCTTGGGCCGCCAGCGACTCGGCAAATTCCGTAAAATCCGACAATGATTTCCAATCGTTGCCCCCTTCGGCCCGCGCCTTGGTCTGCGCGTTGGCCCGGCCTTCGGCGATCCATTTGCGCACCTGATCCGACGGGACCGGGCCGTACTCCTTCTGGTCTGCGCCGATGATTTTATACATACGCGTCCTGAATTAACCGCAGAACACGAACGTGGACGGTGAAGTTGCAGGAAAGTGCCCTCAGCCTTGAAAGACTGACGCCAATTATTGCGAACGCGTTCGCTCGATGGCGGCAAGATCAGCTTTGGCCTTGGCGTCACCCTTTGAAGCGCGAACCAGCAAATCGGCAGTCATGGCCTCCATCGCTCTCTGGACCGAGATAAGCTGTTCTGTGGTCAACACGGGCATTCGTTGCACGGCCTGCAGCGAAATGACACCGCCGGCAAAATCGTTGGTGCGAACGGCGGAAAGGGCCAGAGCTACCCATGCATTTGCGTCAGCCAATGGAGCCGGATTGGACGCCGGTCTTCCGGCCTGGACCGGCGTGCCGGCTGGCGCCGTTTGAAACGCCTTCTCCAACTCGGAGACCTGAGTCTTTACGTCGGCCTTTTTGCCGCAGGCGCTGAAGGTCAATAGCGCCGCGCCGCAAAGCGCCAGTAAAAATGGTCTCATGGACCGTTGCGTGGTTCGTTAGCGACCATCCCGTGAGTTCGGGTAGCACCAGAGGCTGTTCTTGTTGGGGTCCGCCAGAATCTCGTAATACTTTTTCCATTTAAGATACTGCACGTGTCCGCCGAACAGCCCGACGATTGCGCCAATGGCATGCCTCTTCGAGAAGCCCTCGCCTGGGTCGCTGGCTCCGTCGTTGAAATAGCCCGGGTCGCTCTCGTCGGTTTCCCAGAACAGCATATCCGTCGCGCTGAATGCGGAGTTTTTGAACGTCCTCCCGCGCGCGCCGGCGTCCCAGTCGAAACTTCTGCTGCCATTGATCACGGCGCCATTCATCAGATAACTGGTAAATTTTATGTTGCTTTGTTTCCAAGCGAGCGTGTTCGTCCGATGGAGCGGGCACATGTACATCTTCCAACTTCGCATGACGGGATAGAACAGCCCGTGCTCCGGACCGTAGTAGGTTCCTGCCCTGGGAAGCGCTTCGCCAGGTTTGTAAAGCCAGCCGGCGGGCAGCGCCGGATTCACCGAGCCGCTCGCGCCGCCGCAATTAGGCGGCTCGATCCCGTCATTATTCTCTCCCGCATACATCAGGTGTGCCAACAGCAACTGCCTTTGGTTGTTGAAGCATCTGGTGCGCAGCGCCGTCTCTTTCGCCCGGGCCAGAGCCGGCAAAAGCATGCTGGCCAGGATGCCGATGATGGCAATCACCACCAGCAACTCAATCAAAGTGAATGCGCCGGAAACCAACTCCGAGTCCCGCCATCGCTGTCTGGTTTGGCTCGTTGTCACAGCCTTTTGCTTTGTTCACGGGTTCGCCTCCAGAGGCTGGGCTTGCCTGGCGAAACAGTCAACCAGCAAACGCGCAAGCCTGCCCAAAACCAGGGCCATTGACAAAGTCCGCGCAAGTGGCTGCGCAGCCGTAGCCGGTTAACAACCGGCGATACAGCAGACTACCAGTCTGCGCTACGTTGTAGCGCCGATTGTCAATCGGCTGTATCGCGGACTGGCAGTCCGCATGAGCCAGCACTTTGTCAATGGCCCTGGCCCAAAACAGGGTTTCAAGAGACTGACCGTAACCGCTGACATACATCAACGGGCCGTCACCGCAATCAACTCCTTCAATTTGGCCCCGGCTTTTCCACTATCGATCAATTCGGCCCCCAGTTCCCAACCCGCGACCAATGATTTGGTTTTGCCCGCGACGAACAGCGCCGCCGCCGCATTAAGCAACACGGCGTCGCGTTTGGGGCCGCGCTCCTCCCCGCACAGCAAGCGTCGGACGATCCGGGCATTTGCGGCGCAGTCGCTTCCCGCAAGGTCAGCCAGCGTTGCGGGCTGAATCGGAAAACCGTCGGGCGACATCACCGAAGTGACGAATCCGCGATCCTGATAAAACTCAGCGATGCGGGTTTTGCCCAAAGTTGAAAGCTCGTCCAAAAAAGCCGTCGAATCTGCCACGTCCGTCGCTGAATTCGAAACTTCTCCGCTGACGACCATGCCGCGCCGGACACCGAGCGACTGGAGCACGCGCGCAATCGGTTCGCACAGTTCGGCGCGCGGCACGCCGATGAGTTGCGCGCTGGGCCGAGCCGGGTTCAACAGCGGGCCGAGGAAATTGAAAATGGTGCGCCGGCCGCGTTTGTACATCTGCGCTGCCGGCCTGCGAAGTAATGGCACGGTTGCCATGTTTGGCCACCGTGACGCCTGCCGACGCGACAATAATCGAGACGGTCGTGGAAATGTTAAACGTGCCGAGACGATCACCGCCGGTGCCGCAGACATCGAGGACTTCGCGTGCGCGCGTCGCGGCGTCGAGCGGCGGCTGGATGGATCTGTCGCGCAGTTCGCGCGCGAAGGCAGCAATCTCCCCGGTGGTCTCGCCTTTACGCGCCAGCGCCGTGAGAAAATCCGCTTTCGTTTCGGCGGACATACGCTCGTCAATGAGCTGGCCGACGGCGGCGGTTACTTGTTCGTCCGACAACGCAAGGCCGTGCGCGAGTTGTTCAACCAATTGTTGCAGCACCATGCGAGTGTACCGGATGGCGGACCTTGGTGGGAAGATGGAAAACGGAGCGCTGACAAGCCGTCCGGTACTGGCACAGTTTGGTGGGCGATGCTTCCCTTGAACCGACCCAGCCCTGACCCTCTCGATGCGGCTTCATTTCCGCCCAACCCACTCCTCCACGTTGCGCTCGAGAATATCGAGCGGCACAGCGCCGTGCTTCAACACCACATCGTGGAACTCGCGCAGATCGAATTTATCGCCCAACGCCTGTTTGGCCCGCGCGCGCAGCTCCTTGATTTTCAGTTCACCGATTTTATAGGCCAGCGCCTGGCCAGGCCAGGCGATGTAGCGATCCACTTCGTTGACGACGTCGAGTTCGGACTTCGCCGCGTTATCGAGGAAGAAATCAATCGCCTTTTGCCGGTCCCAGCGCATCGCGTGCATTCCGGTATCGACGACCAGCCGCACCGCGCGCCACATTTCGTAAGTGAGCTGGCCGAACTTTGAGTAAGGATCATCGTAAAGACCCATGTCCTCACCGAGCGATTCCGCATACAGTCCCCAGCCCTCGACAAACGCCGTGTATTCGCCAAAGCGACGGAATTTCGGCAGTTCGCCCTGCTCGTAAGCCAAAGCGATTTGCAGATGGTGACCCGGCACGGACTCGTGGAGCGACAGCGCCATCATCTCCCACTTCGGCCGTGTTTCCGGCTTGTAGAGATTCACGAAGTACGTCCCGGCGCGCGAACCATCAGCGGCGGGCTGACGATAGTAGGCCGTCGTCGTGTCCGGCGCGATTTTATCGGGGATCGGCTCGACGCCGTACGGTATGCGCGGGAGCGTTCTGAAAATTTTGACCAGGTTCGGATCAATCCGCCTGGTCAGGGCCCGGTAGGCGGTCAGCAATTCTTCCGGCGACTGGTAATAAAACTGCGAGTCGGCGCGGAGGAACTTGAAAAACTCCTGTCGCGTTCCTTTGAAGACGACCTGGTCCATGACCGCCTGCATCTCATCACGGATGCGTTTGACTTCGCGCAGGCCGATCTCGTGGATCTGCGGCGGGCTGAGCCTCGTGGTCGTGTATTTGCGGGCGAAAAAGGCATACATCGCGTCGCCGTTCGGCAGTTGCCACGCGCCGACCTGCTCGAAGCACGCCGGCAAATACTCACCGACGAAAAAGTCTTTCAGTCGGCGATACGCGGGGATGACATCCGCGGCGATAGCTTCGCTGGCGGCCCTGGCCAACCGCTTGCGGTCTGCGTCCGGAACCGGCGCTGCGAAATTTTGGAACGGCTTGTAAAACGGGCTCTTTTCGGGCGCCGCCACGATTTGGTTGTCAATCTGCCTTGGGACACGCTGCATGACGATTTTCGGCTGCACGATCCGTTCGCGAATGCCCTCGCGCATCAGCGCAATTGTCTGGTCCAGATAGACCGGAAACGACCGCAGCCGCGCGATCCAGTCCTCGTAGTCCTTCACCGTCTCGAAGCGGAGCGCGTCGGCCAGTTCGTCAGCGGTTTGAATGCCTTCGCGCTGATTGAGCGGCGCGAGATACCAGTGATAGGCATGCTCCTCGGTGGCGGTCTCGTAGTGCTTCTGGAACAGGTCATAATTGAGCTGGTCCTTCGGCGACAGCTTACGGCGGTCAATTTTTTTCAAGCGCGCCAGAACATCGCTGGCGTGTCCGTGTCGCTGCTCGATGGCGGCGAGACTCGTGTCCTCCCAGCGGTCGTTCCAGCGACGGTCGCCCAACTGCGATGCCCAGGTCGGATTTTGCTCCATCGTGTAGTCCCATTCGGCGTCGAACAGGGCCTGAAGCGCTTTCGTGGCCTGGTTCGCCGAACTGTCCCTCGCAGTCATCTGAAGCGAAATCGGGAGCAGTAAAACAATCAGCGCGGCAAGTTGACTCGAGAACCGGGGCTTCGTCATGGCTCGGGATTGTAGTTTGCGCGCGCTTGCGTGGCAATCCGCCCGTTTCCGGGGCGCGGACGGTCCCCACCCTCAGCGGCCGCGAACCATAAACTTCGTAGCAGCCGACGTAAGGAGGCTCACTTTTAAAATGCGGAGTGCGGAGTGCGGAGTGCGGAGCGCGGAGTGCGGAATTGAGCCAGAGCCTCCTTACGTCGGCTGCTACGGTTCATGGCCCAAACTCACGTCCAATTTTTGGAGGTGTTCCCTGCCCATGAACCTCCTCCTCTGCCGCCCTTCGGGCACCCTCTCCCCCTCGGAGGGGGAGAGGGACGGGGCGAGGGGACCGTGGGTTGGTTCAAGGGCGCAAGGCGCGCACAAAGTTCGGGGCGTTCCATGAACGGTCGACGGAACGCGGACAGCCTCGGCCGCACGAACAGTTTGCCCCGAACTCGCAGGCCGGCAGCTTGCGCCACTGGCGTCTGACTACGTGATTGATGAAGCTGACGCGATTGTGTTCAATTCGCTCGGCTATGTATTTTCCGACGAGGGACGAGTTTCTGAAACTGGCGGCGCAAGGGAACCTCATCCCGGTCGCGCGCCGTCTGCTGGCCGATTTCGAGACGCCCCTTTCCGCTTATCGCAAAATTCGCGGACAAGGCGAATCGTTTCTGTTCGAGTCGGTCGAAGGCGGCGAACATCTGGGCCGCTATTCGTTCGTCGGTTGCAACCCGCGCGCGGTCATCAAGCAAACGGGCAACCGTGTTGAGGTGCTTGAGGGCGGGAGGGTGGTAGAGAGGTTCACCGTTGCCCCCTCACCCGGCTTCGCCACCCTCTCCCCCGCTGGGGGAGAGGGACGGGGTGAGGGGGAATTCGTTCGCGACGGTGGGGCGGGCAGTCCTCTGCCCGCCGCTCCCCGTGATGACGAAGCACAGCGCGCACGGAGTGACGCGCCCTACCAAGTCAGCGACGGCCTCGAAGTCGTCGAGCGCGTTCTGAAAAAATATCAGGCCGTGTCGCTTCCGGGCCTGCCGCGTTTCACCGGCGGCGCCGTCGGTTTCATCGGTTATGAGTTCATCCACGACGTGGAGCCGGTTGTGCCGCGACCGCCGCGCGACGATTTGCGCACGCCCACGATTTATTTCCTCATCGCCGATCAGTTTCTGATCTTCGACCGGGTCTTGCAGACCATCACCGTCCTCGTCAACGCCCTCCTCGACGACAAGGCCGGCGCAGC
>QHNT01000150.1 GCA_003218515.1 Verrucomicrobiota bacterium
GCGGGCCAATTCCTCCTCGAACCGCTTGAGCATCGGCCCCATGACATATTGGCCGCTCAGGAGCACCTGCTGGAGATTGGCGTCAATCTCCTTCTGGACGTTGCGATATTGGCGGACGTGGCCGTAAAACTCGACTTTCATAACTTTTTGCTGAAATTGCAATTCGAGGTGAGTGATGACAAGGATATTCTGCTTGCCAATGCGCGACCGGCAAACCGAGATAAGGCCATGCAGCAGGGCGAAATCTGCGCGCGCCACTACGGGACCGGCAAGCCGGTTGCCCTGGAGTGGCAAGACGGCGTCATCACCAACCTGCGAGCTACAACCAAGGCTGTCGCGAATGAAAAGTGGATCGCGCCAACGCTGGTGGACCTGCAAGTGAATGGGTTCGCAGGCGTTGATTTTCAGCGGGATGATTTGACTGTCGATCCGTTGCTGACGGCGACGCGGGCGTTGCGCGCCGCAGGCTGCTGCCGCTTTCTGCTGACACTGGTCACCGACGAGTGGACAAAGTTGACGGCGCGCCTGCGACATTTGCGGGTGCTTCGCTCCAAATCAACGGAGCTCGAACATGCGATTGCGGGTTGGCATGTCGAAGGCCCTTTCCTGTCGTCGGAACCAGGCTTCCACGGCGCGCATGATCCGGCGCTGATGCTCGATCCGACGCCGGAAAAAATTCGCCAACTGCGATCGCTCACGGAAAAGGACCCGCTGCTGCTGACTCTCGCGCCCGAACGCAAAAATGCGTTGGAAGCAATCGCGCTGGCGACTTCGCTCGGAATCAAAGTCAGCCTCGGCCACACAAACGCATCGACGGAAGTTTTACTTCGGGCAGTGGCGGCGGGCGCGACGTGTTTCACGCATCTCGGCAACGCCTGCCCGCAACAACTCGACCGCCACGACAACATCCTCTGGCGCGCGCTCGACACGCCCGGTTTGACCGTCAGTCTGATTCCCGATCAAATTCATGTCTCCCCTCAACTCTTTCGGCTGGTACACCGCGCGCTGGGCAAGGAATCGATTTATTACACGACCGATGCGATGGCGGCTGCGGGCGCGCCGCCCGGTGCTTACACCATTGGCGCGCTGGAACTCGAGGTGGGCGCCGATCAGATCGTGCGCCAGCCGGGCAGGAGCAACTACGCCGGCTCGGCGCTCAGACCTATCGATGGCGTGTTCCGCGCAGCGCAGATGCTGCGTTGCGGTTGGCGCGAGGTCTGGGATGGATTCTCAGTTCGCCCGGCGAAATGTCTCGGGCTGAATTCCAGTTTGGAGGTTGGTCAGCCGGCGAATTTCTGCATGCTGACCCTGACCGCAGAAAACCAGCTCACCGCGCTCAAATCTTATGCCCACGGCGATTCCAACATATAGGAGGGTTGTCAGAAATCGTTTCCGAAAAGACAGCGCGTCCCTTTTCCCGGCGCTTTGGGAAGGGTCAGGGACGGCGACACGCCGTCCCTCGCAACGCGAAACGACGATTACGGATTCGGCCCGACCGGATACTTGGTCGGGAGCGCTGCTGCAATCGCCTTCTCAGAATCCCCCAGGTCAGGATGACCGAAGCCGCTGGCGCTGACGGGATGACCATGCGCGTCAGGCGCGATATCATGAATGATATTGTCGTCACCGGTCGGGCTGACGCCGGCGGGAACATTGTCGAGGTTCAGCTTGTGGCGCACCTTCCAGGCGATGATATGATCCGTGCAGGAAGTGTCGCCACTGAGACCGATCGCGCCGACGAGTTTGCCTTCCTTGTTGTAGAGCGCCAGGCCGCCCCCGAACACATTGACGCCGCCGATCTTGTGTCCGAGCATGGGATCGTTCGCCTGGCCGTAATTCTGCGAAGGCCCTTGGTAGGCGACCGATGTGTCCACCGGATTGCTTTCCTGCAATCCGAACAGAGTGCCGCCCGGCTGCACGGCGGAGTAAAGGTTGGCCGTCGATAGCGCGAGGCCTGGCAGACTGAATGCGTTTGCAGTGTTCGCCTTTTGCGCGGAAATGACACGGCTGCCCGGCCACTGATCGCCGCGATCATTTCCCGAGAAGGTTACTGCGCAGACGATTCCATCCCGGTTTACAACGGTCGCCCACATATTCAAACCAAAGCCGGCGTTTTTCGTCCCTCCGACGTCCACGACCGCTTTCAGCGCCGCTGTCAACTGAGCGTGACCAGGCAGATCTTTGGAAATATTCCGGTCCTGTTGTTCGTCTTCCGCGCGACCCGCCGTTGATGAACTCAAGGCCAACGCGACGATAATCGCAGGCACGATCACGGAATTGTTTTTGTTGAACATAGTTTGCTCCTGTTGTTGATGGTTTGGTCAGGCTCCTGGTGGTCAGGGATAAGTGATACTAAACCTCCAGGCACAACGCACAAGTGAAATTTTCTCTTGAGCCGCCGCGCGAATTCATTAACTTTGCTGACCGGTTGGATTCTTTGGTTCCAGTGTCCGTCTGACCTGAAGTTTTGGAGTATTTCAATCAGTTCGAAACATGATTCTGCATTCGGTCAACGTGGACCCGCTCAACCCGCTGGTTGGTGTGAAGCCGAACCGTCCTGATTTCAACGGTGCGTGGCTATGGGGAATCGCGATAATCGCTGCGCTGTTTATCGGCTACCTCTGTTTTGACGCCTGGCGGGTGCACCAGCGGAACAAGCGGATCAACAAATTGCGGGAAAAAGCGAAGGAGGCGAACCCCTCGTAAGCAACAGACTCCTGCTTTAAAACCGGCTGCGCACTCCGGCGACGACATCGCCGACAGTGACTCCGGCGATCCCTCCGTTTGAGGTGAGGACGGTAATCCGGTCACCGCGCGGACACCAGATCGCCTGGTTCGTCTCGCCCCACAACACCAGTCCGGGCAAGCCGAGCGCCGCGGCGAGATGCGAGATTCCAGAGTCGTGCCCGATGAAACCCGCGCACTGGCGCAACTGCCACGCCAACTCGACCAGTGGCAAACTCTGCGCGAGTTGAATTCGGGTCGTCGGCAAGACAGTCGACAACCGTTGCAACCGGTCGCCTTCCGCTTCGCCACCCACCAGCAGAAAATTGAACTTCGTCGCTCGGTGCAGATGCTGCAGGAGGCATATCCAGTTTTCCTCCGGCCAATTTTTCCTTTCACTGCCGCTGCCCGGATGGAGGGCAAGCCAGCGGCCTGTAGCGCCGACATCCTGGTCGGCAGGTTCCGAGGCTTCCGAGCCTCGCGCTGCCTCGCGGCCAGGTTGACGCGCGACGTGCCCGCCGGCAGCGGGCGCTACGAGCTTGAGCCGCGGCACCGGATCGGCATCGAAGATCGTCAATCGCTCCAGCGGTTTCAGCAGGGCCTCCGTCGCGTGCAAATTCAATTTTTCATCCGGCCGGTGCGGGCCGGCGATGAATTGCGCTTTAGAGCAGCGCGTGACGTTTTCCTGAAAGATACCGTCGGGATCGAAGAGAAAGGAAATGATTAAAGCGAACCCGGCAAAATAATTTGCCAGGCGTTCATCGAGTCCGCCGCCGCGCGCGAAGAAACCAGCGAGCGCTCGCGCTTCGATGGAACAAACTGTATCCACCAGTCGGCCCGCCGCAGCCAGACCCGCGATGTGTGGATAGCCCAGCACCTCCAGGTGCGTTCCGGGAAACTGTCGCCGCAACGCCGCGAACACCGGCAGCGTCACAATAAAGTCTCCAATCGCTCCGCCGCGGATGACGAGGATTTTGCCGCGGCCTTGCCTCACGGGCCGGGAGAGCGTTCGGTCGCGGGCGGCGCGACGGCCTCTGCGCCTTGCGACGCGGCTTGCGCCTCCACCTGCCGGAACACGGTCAGACCGAGAACAGCGACAAACAAGCCGAAGGCCAGCCGGATGCCGCTGCCGACGCGGACCCGCGTGTCAGTCGCGGTTGCCCAGTTCAGCAAATCGCGCAGTCGCCACGGTGAGATGGTGAACCATATCCCCGCGACGACCAGCAGGTAAGCCCACGTCTGGATAACGAGAACCCAAGGCGTCTCCCCCAGGCTGGGTCTGCCGGTATCGACCATCACCTTTGCCAAAAGCAAAAGAACGATTGCCAGCCCGCGCACGGCCAGAAAATCACGCACGTAAATGCACGTCGCGACGCCGACGGCAGCAAAGCCGATCAGCATCGCCTTCTTGTAAGCCGCAAAGTCGGAGATGTTTTCCTGGTTGAGATTCCAAAGAAACCACACCGTCCCGATCAGAATCAGCGCGTAACCGATCGGTTCTGAGCGCGGGAATTTGCGCACCCCTTCACGAAACTTTGCCGGGTTCATCAGGCCATAAACCTGCGGCAACCCCATGCCCAGACCCAGAAGAATGGATAACGTGGAAAGTTTCATTTCAAAAAAGAGTTGACCACGAATGGACACGAATTGGCACGAATAGGAATGTCAACGTTC
The DNA here is from genome assembly GCA_003218515.1 of Verrucomicrobiota bacterium. Taxonomy (GTDB): domain Bacteria; phylum Verrucomicrobiota; class Verrucomicrobiia; order Limisphaerales; family AV2; genus AV2. The sequence goes on from QHNT01000150.1 coordinate 4,399, forward strand.
GCGGCGATCCACGAGCTGCCAACGAGCCAAAAATTTACGGGCCCACGACGGTTTGGCGCCGGGGCCGGTGAGCACGCACGCGTGCTGAAACAGCATGATGCGTGTTCATTTGTGTTCATTCGTGGTTCGACTCTTCCAGATTGACGATGGCCGGGTCGCCGTAAAGCGTAAACGAGCCGGCGCGAGTGATTCTCAAGTCGAGCAATTGGCCGTGATGTCGGTCCGAGCCTTCGAAGACAACGATCTTGTTGGCGCGAGTCCGGCCTTCGCATCGTTCCGGATTCTTTCGGCTCGGCCCTTCAACGAGAATCTGCGCGCGCCGGCCGACGCAGTCCTGAAATTTCTTCTTTCCGATTTCGTTCACCAAATCAAGCAGCCGGCCGTGACGTTCTTCAATCACCTCCTGCGGAATCGGGTCCGGCATTGAGGCCGCCGGCGTGTCCTTGCGCGGCGAATATTTGAAGACAAAGGCGTTGTCAAACTCGACTTCCCGCACCAGCGACAACGTTTCCGCGAAGTCCGCCTCGGTTTCGCCGGGAAAGCCGACGATGATGTCCGTGGTGATTCCCATCTCCGGTTTCACCCGGCGCAGCTTGTCGATGATGCCAAGGAACCGTTCCCGGGTGTAGCCGCGGTGCATCGATTTCAAAATCCGATCGCTGCCGCTCTGCACCGGCAAGTGCGCGCTCTCGCACAGTTTCGGCAGCCGACCGTAAGCCGCGACCAGATCATCGCCGTAACCCTTCGGATGCGGCGAAGTGAAACGGATGCGTTCCAGCCCGTCGATTTCGTGAACGGCTTCGAGGAGCCGGACGAAAGGAGATTTTCCATCCTGGATCGGAACCTGGCCGTCACCCGGTCCTCTTCCTGGCAAGAATCGCCCGACCGGCTTCGCGAGGCTCTCCCCATCCGATGGGGAGAGGGAAGGGCGAGGGGATCTTCGGCGACCGTAGCTCGTCACGATCTGGCCGAGCAAGGTGACTTCCTTCACACCGCGCGACACCAGTTCGCGGCATTCCTCGACGATATCAGGAATCGTCCGGCTTCGTTCTGCTCCCCGCGTGTACGGCACGATGCAGAAAGTGCAATACTGGTTGCACCCTTGCATGATGCTGACGAACGCAGTGACCTGTAGCGGCGGTCTATGGACGCCGTTCGCGGCACCCGCGCCGTGGAGCAAATGCTCCTTGATCGTCGCTTCGCTGCCCTTCTCCTCTTCGACCTCAACAACCTTGTCGCGCCGCCCCGTCAAGATGTCGTCGAGGAAAGCCAGATTTTCCATCTTGTTGAGCGCTTTTTGTTCCGCCAGGTCGCGCACGCTGCACGTGTTCAGCAGAATCACGTCCGCGACGTGTTCCGATGGCGCCAGCGTGTAGCCCTTGGCGACGAGCTGGGCGGCGACGGCTTCGCTGTCGCGCTCGTTCATCTGGCAACCGTAGGTTTTAATATAGACACTCGGCATGAAAGCGCGGTGAAATTACGCTACCGGCGCGGGGTTTGGAAAGTTCTAAAGATAATCCCAATTCTCAAGTTCCAAGCTCCAAAGAAGTTCCAAAGTTCAAATCCCAATCGGCACCGGGTCGTTGCCTGAATGCTGTTGGCAAATTGGAGCTTGGAGTTTGGGATTTCTTTGGAATTTGGGGTTTGGTGCTTGGAGCTTGTGAAATCCCGCGTTGCTCCACTCTTCCGCATTTGTTATGACCTTCGGCTATGCAATACCCTGAAGGCGGCGAGATGGACACGCACAGCGACGCGTTCTTGCGCCAACTCATGCGCCGCCAACTTCGCCTTTCCATCGCCTGCGCCGTCACGTTCCTGATCGCCCTGCTTGCACTTCCGTTGCTGAACTACTTTTTCCCTGAGGCGATGGCGACGCGCGTCTTCGGCTTCACCCTCACCTGGTTCATCCTGGGGGTGCTGTTCTTTCCCTTTGTGTGGATCATTTCTTATATCTTTATCAAGCGCTCGATCTTCCTGGAAGAGGAGGAGGCGGCAGCGGCGAGCGAAGCGACCCAAGAAAGTAGGAAAGTGGGAGGGTGAGAAAGTGAGAGGCGTATGACAACATCGCGGAAGATTCAACATCATTGGCAACTTGACGTCTTCAAATTGGCCCGGGAAGGCGCAAAGCGCTTCTTCGAACTGTCGAAGCGATTTCCAAAGGAGGAGACATATTCTCTGACTGATCAAGGTCGGAGGTCGTCGCGGTCGGTCGGCGCGCAGATCGCCGAAGCGTGGCGCCGACGCAAGTACGAGGCCGTCTTCGTCAACAAACTGAACGAAGCCGAGGGCGAAGCCGCAGAAACGCAAGTCTGGATCATGCATGCTGTGGACTGCGATTACCTCTCAAAACGTGATGCCCGTGAACTCTATCGGCTTTACGACCGTGTCCTCGGCAAACTGGTTTCCATGGGGAATAACCCGATGCCTTGGCTACTACAGAGGACCCGAACTGTCTGATACTGTTAATCCCACTTTCACACCCGCTCACCGGGTCACTTTCTCAACCAACCATGCAAATCGATCTCTGGATATTAGCCTTTAGCGCCCTCACGGTCATTGCCACCGTCTGGATGGGCTTCTGGTCGGCGAAACGGTCCAGGACCGCCGGCGACTTCTTCGTGGCCGGGCGCAGCGTGAGCGTCGGGTGGAACGCCAGCGCCATCTCCGGCGAGTACCTCAGCGCCGCGTCGTTCATGGGTGTGGCGGGCATGGTGATGTCGAGCGGCTACGACGCGCTCTGGTATCCGGTCTGTTACGCCTGCGGGTATTTGTTCCTGCTGCTGTTCATCGCGGGACCGCTGCGACGGTTCGGCGCCTATACCATTCCGGACTTTGCCGAGGGCCGATTCGACTCGCCGTTGTTCCGTAAAATCGCCGTGGTGTTCGTGCTGTTCATCGGGTTCTTCTACACCATGCCGCAGATGAAAGGCGCCGGGACGACACTGGCCTACATTTTTCCCGGACTGCCGTATTGGGCGGGCGTGGTGCTGGTGGGCGCGGTGATCACGCTCAACGTCGCGCTCGGCGGCATGAAAGGCATCACGCTGGTGCAGGCGTTTCAATACTGGCTCAAGATGTTCGCCATCTCCGTGCCCATCTTCGCGCTCATGGCGGTGTATGGGCATTATGGAAAGCAGCTAAATCAGAACTCGTCCGGCGCGGGACTGAAGCTCGTTCGCGACCATGGCCCAGCGAAAACAAATCGAAATGTTTTTGAAACTTTACAACGCCATTTGGAAACCGAATACGCGGTTAAGGTTCCTCTGTCGTTCGCGGATACCGATTATGCACGATCATCTATTTTTCCTGACAAAGCAGTTTACTTTGAAGTCACCTTTCCTTTCGACCAAACACCAACCGCGGCAGAGTTCTTGATCCTAACCAATCCACCTGCCTATGGTCCATCTGAGTTACAGGAACGCTACGAACGCGTTTGGCTTGGGAGGGGCTTCGGCGTGCTAAAAGGATACAAGGAAGTTGTCATTGTGGCCACCAATCGTCTGCCGGAGTTACAGACCATTTTTGATTCGAGCGGACTGGTCGGCTTGACAATGCCTGGAAGTCGAAGTGACTTGCGAAAACTACCGTCGGAAAAAGCCCCAGCCGACTCCACCTGGCTCAATCCCTTCGGCCCACTCACGACCAAGGCCGCCAAGGCAGCGGCCCATCAGCAATAATCAGCCTGCGATCGCGCGACTGAAATCAGGAGTGAAAGTGGATTTCGTGACTGTGTTTCAAGGCCCGACGCAGGTGAATCGCCTGAAGGATAAGGTCAAAGGGGCCTGGGACGAAAAGGTGACCAAGCGTCGAGGAACCGGTGCGGGCGCCGCCTTTGGCAGCGAAACCAACAACGTTTACCGGGCTTTGTATGCTTACGCGCAGGATCATTGGTGCACCGTCCTGCGCGCGGCCGATCTTCCCGACACGATCATTCGTGTACCGACGAACGCGTATCCGCAGGGCGAGTTTGGCGAGATGATCGAAAAAGTGCTGGCGACCAACGGTGTGGTTCTGCTCCACGAGGAAGAGCATCTCGTGAAGGCGGTTCCCGCCGCGATGGTTGAATCCACATCTCAGACCACGGTGTTGTCCGGGGACCAAATCCGCCCATACGCTCTGCTCTACACCTACTCGCTCATCATCGCGCTGGTCTGCGGCACGGCGGGGTTGCCGCACATCCTGGTGCGCTTCTACACCAACCCTGACGGCGTCGCCGCCAAGCGCACCACCATGTGGGTGATGATTCTCATCGGCGTGTTTTATTTGTTCCCGCCCGTGTTCGGCGTGCTCGGCCGCAACCTGATGCCCGACCTCTACGCCGCCACCGGCGCGAAAGGGACGGACAAGGTGGTGCTGGAGCTGCCGCGGATTCTGAATAAGCAGGTGGGAAAGGGGGAAAGTGAGAAAGTGGGAGAGACCACCAACGTATCACCTGCCCACTCTCCCACTTTCTCACCTGCTACCATGAATGCACCGGGACATGCGAAGCAATTCCCCTGGGGCTCACTCCTGAGCGGCATCACCTGTGCCGGCGCATTTGCGGCGTTCATGAGCACCTTCTCCGGCCTGCTCGTCTCCCTGACCGGGGCGCTGGCTCACGATGTCTATGGCCGGATGCTTAATCCAAAATCAACGCCGGACCAACGGATGCGCATGTTCAAAGTCTGCGCCGTTCTGTGCGGCAGCGGCGCGATCCTGCTCGGTTTCTTCGTCGAGAAATTCGAGATAAACAAAATGGTCGGCTGGGCGTTTGCCATCGCGGCGACGAGTTATTTCCCGCTCTTGTTCCTGAGCACCTGGTGGCGCGGCATGACGATGAAGGGCGCGGCCACCGGCATGTTGGTCGGCGGCATGTTCAGCCTGGTCGCCATTGCCAGCACCATGTTCGCCGACCAGGCGCCTTGGGCCAAAGGCCTGGCTGACTTTTATGCCGGTCATCCACTGCTCCGAATCCTGGCCGAGCAACCGGCGATCTGGGCGTTGCCGGTGGCAATTCTCCTCATGGTTATGGTTTCGAAGTTAACCCGCGCGGAAGTGCCGGCTGACATCCGCATGAAGATGCTCGTGCTCCACGCGCCGGAGAAACTCGGTTTGAAACAGGAATACATTCAGGATCACCAGGCGCGCTGACGCGCGAAATTCCAAATCCCAAAGAAATTTCCGAAATGAAACCGATGGTCGAAGGCGCACAACCTCCCCTCACCCTTCCTTCTCCCCTCATCCGATGAGGGGAGAAGGTGGCTTTAGCCGGGTGAGGGAGTTGCCGCACACGACGATGATCGGAAATTAAGTTTTGGCAACCACGCTTAAGTCGAGATCGAGTACAAATTCCGTCTTGTCGAATCCTTCCATTTGCGTAGGCTCCCCGGCAACAGCCCTTGACCCTATGCACTACATTGCCCTCGCCCATTTCCCGAAGGACTCGAAAAGCCTCATCGAAATCGCGGCGCGACGCCGCTCGTATCGGTATCCGGCCGCGTTCATCAACGTGCAAAGCTACCTCGATGTGCAAGGCGGCCGAGCCGTCGTCCACTTCGAAACCGACGATGCCAAAGCGATCCTGCGTTACACGGCCGACTGGCCGGAGGTAACATTTGATCTCTTCCCGGTTGTTCCGAGCGAAACGGGCTGGGAAACCTACGCGGCAGCAAAGGCCGAATCGAGCGTTTCAACCGGTTAGCTTCACCGACCGCTTCAACTTCGCGCTGCGCACCGCAGCATCCACGATCTCCTGTCCGATGCGGCTGATGCGGATGCTCACCGGGCCTTCAAGCGGCTTGCCCGTCTCCAAGCAGTGGATAAGATACTGCACCGGGTTCCGATTCGGCGCTTGGGTCGCAGGCGCGGCGACACGGTGCGCGACAGGCTTCTTTCGTGTTTGCACTGTGACGTAGTCGTCGTAGTCGTAGCTGCTGACAGTTCCGTCGGTACCAGCGATGACAAAACCGCACTTCGGTTGCGGCTGAAGGGTCCAGGGATCCGTGAACGTGCCCCAGCGGGTCTCGAACTTGGACAACCCGTGCGCGTAACGCGCTATGACGATGCTGTGCTCGTCCACCTCGAGGCCCTTTGGCTCGTCCACGGTCGCACTCACTTCGATGGGCCGCCGCCCTCCCTGATACCACGTGCCGAGCGTGGTGCCGTAACCGAGGTAATCCAACAACGAACCGCCCCCGCGCGCCTTCTGGTAAAACCACGAGTGCGGCTTCTCTTTTGCAACCTGTTCGGGCGTTTTCACGTCCTTGTCCGCGCCGTGCCAGAGCGGGCCGCGATTGCCGCCGAAATGCCAGACATTGAGCACGTCCCCGATGACGCCGGCCTCGATGAGTTCATAAGCCTTGCGATGCGAACGCACCCATTGCAGCGGCCAGTTGACCATGAGTGTTCTTCCCTTCGGCATCGCTTTGATCATCGCGTCGGCTTCCTTGAGCGACGCCGCAAACGGTTTCTCAACCATGATGTGCGCGCCGTACGGAGCGACCTTCTTCACCCACTCGCCATGCTTGGACGCGGCAGGACAAAGGATCACCACGTCGGGCTTCGTCTGCTCCAGGCATTTGCGGTAGTCGGCGAAGCTGCGCTCTCGCGGGACGCCCAGTTTGCGAATGGCTTCCTCCATCCGGTCGGGCTTTTCATCACTGATCCCCACCAGCTTGACGCGCGGATGCTCCATGGCCATCCGCAACAGGTCGCCCATGTGGAAATGATCGAAGTTGAGGCCGGCAATTCTCCAAACTTTTTGTTTCATGATGAGTCGTTGGTTGATGGAAGTCTATCGACACGTCAGGCTCGATGCCAGAAACATCGTGCGAGGGAGCTCACTTCGACCGCGCTTTTGAAGAATCACTGGGGCCATGAGCATTTCTCGACAGGAACCGTTCTCCCTTCCATGAACCGCGTCTCCACCGGGACAATTGCTTGTTGCAGGTGCAACACAGAATTGTCCTGGCCAGTTCATGGTTCAGATGCGCGATTGTGAGGTCGTGGAAGCTGCCCATGAACCCCCTCACCCCGTCCCTCTCCCCCAGTGGGGGAGAGGGTGGCCGGAGGCCGGGTGAGGGGGCCTCTCGGGGTTCAAGGGCGCAATGCGCGCAAAAAGTTCGCGGTGTTCTCTCCTGGGGGGAGCTTCCCCGAAACGATTAGCGTATTGAACCCCTGAACCGTAGCAGCCGACGTGAGGAGGCTCTGGCTCAATTCCGCGTTCCGCACTCCGCACTCCGCATTTGAAAAGTGAGTCTCACGGTGGCTACGAAGAGCAGGTTCTTGGAGAGGCCCAGGGTGAGGGCGAGGGTCTGATTTCGCTGAATCGTTTTGACATCGCGCGAACATGCCGTCCACGCACCCACTTCTGCGCCGGAGCGGAGGCCGGCGCGGTTTACGTTGCTGAAGGAGCCGTCGGCTTCCCAAAAACTTCGCGCAACGCATCACGCAGGGCTCCCATGATCCGCCGGACCTGGACGGGTGTGGTGCAGTACGGCGGCATCAGCACAATCACGTCGCCGATGGGGCGGGTCAACACTCCGCGCCGCGCCATCGCTTCGCAGACGCGAACGCCGGCGCGCTCCCGCAAACCAAACGGCTCACGTGTCCGCCAATCGCGCACGAGTTCGACGCCGACGATCAGACCGACCTGCCGGATATCGCCGACGTTCGGCGAGGACCACAGCGTCTTCAGTTCCTCGCGCAACGTTTGTTCGAGCCGCTGTCTCGCGCGAACCGAGGCGGGGCTCTGCAAAATCTGGAGGCTCGCCAGTGCCGCCGCCGCGCCGAGTTGGTTCGCCGTATAACTGTGGCCGTGGAAGAAAGTTTTGAATTCTTCGTATTCCCCGAGGAACGCATCGAAAACCTCCTGTGTGGTCAACGTCGCAGCCGTTGGGGCGTAACCACCGCTCAGGCCCTTCGCGAGGCAAAGGAAGTCAGGCTGAATGCCTTCCTGGTGGCAGGCGAACAGAGTAGGACAGGCTTCCAGCCTGTCTGTGGAATGCTTGCGCGAGCGCTCGTTTCCAGTAACCGGAGACAGGCTGGAAGCCTGTCCTACTCTGCCAAACCCGGTCATCACTTCATCTGCAATCAACTGCGCGCCGTTGCCTCGAACAATTTCGGCCACGCGGCGCAGCCATCCCGCGGGTTGCGGAATCATTCCGGCCGCGCCTTGAATGAGCGGTTCCACGACCATCGCGGCATACGGATTACCGCGCTTTTTTTGCGCCGCAAATTTCGTCTCCACCTTGCCGACGCACTCCCAATTGCACCGGCGATAGTCGCGCGCGTCCGCGCGCGCTGGTTTCGCCCGATTGAACGGGCAGCGATAGCAATACGGCGACATCACCCGGTCCGATTTGAACAGCAGTCCAGCGTAGGCCTGGTGAAACAAATCAATGTGGCCAAGACTGACGGCGCCCACGGTGTCACCGTGATACGCCCCGGCCAGCGAAAGGAACTTCGGCTTCTTGCCGCGAGCGGTGCGACGAGCAAATTCGTGCGCGAGCTTGAGGGCGACTTCCATCGCGGTCGAACCGTCGTCGGAGAAAAAGACTTTGGAGAGGGGGAAAGGGGGAAGAGGAGAAAAGGAGACGGCAGTACGCATTTTCCCATGCTCCCTTTCCCCCCTTCCCCTTTTCTCACAGACCGCATTGGCGGCGTGGACCAGTTCCGCCGCCAGCAGGCTCGCCGGTTCATTCGCCAAACCGAGCGCGGACGAATGCGCGATCTTTTTGAGCTGCCGCCGAATCGCCGCGTTGATTTTCGGATGATTGTGCCCGTGGAGGTTCGTCCAAACAGACGCGTTGGCATCGAGATATTCGCGGCCATGCGTGTCACGCAGCACCGCGCCTTGGCCTGAAACAATGACAATCGGCTCGCGTCTGAGCCAGTCGCGCATCTGCGTGAACGGGTGCCAGACATATCGGCGGTCGAGTTGAGCCAGCTTGTGCACGGCGAGGCGAACCTTCAAATCTTCGACTTGAGAGTGGAGAGAACGGCCACGAGCCGAGCTGCATCAGCCGCGGCATGCGCGGCGCTGACGGTCAACCGCAATCGGGCCTGTCCGCGCGCCACCGTCGGGTAACGGACGGCGGGAATGAGAACACCTTGTTCGCGCAGCACAGCCGCAGCCTCGACGGCCTTCGCCTCGTCGCCGATCACCAGAGGAATGATGGCGCTGCGAACCGGCGGGAGGACAAAACCGGCGGCAATGAGGCCGTTCTTGACCTGGTCAACCCGAGCCCAGAGCTGGTTGCGGCGCAGTTCGCCTTCATAAGACTGGATGAGCTGAACCGCTGCTGTGGCCGCGGCGACGGCGGCAGGAACCGGCGCTGTGGAAAAAATAAAACTGCGCGCCCGGTTGACCAGGTAATCAATTAATGTGCGCGAGCCGCAGATGTAGCCGCCCGCCGAGCCGAGCGCTTTGCCGAGGGTGCCCATTTGAACTTCGATTTGGCCGGCAACGCCAAACTCTTCAGCCAGGCCGCGGCGTTTTTCGCCGTAAAGTCCCGTCGCGTGGGCCTCGTCAACCATCAGCCAGGCGCCGTGTTTTTCTTTGAGTTCGACCAGATCGCGCAGCAACGCGAAGTCGCCATCCATCGAGAAAACCGATTCCGTCACGATGAGCGTGCGCGGACGGCGTTTGCCGCTCAATCCGGAGTTGCGCCGGTCGGCCCAGCGAAGAACCTTTGCCAGGTGATCGAGATCGTTGTGTGCAAAGACGCGCAGTTCTGCGCCGCAAAGGCGGGCGCCATCAACGATGCAGGCGTGCACCCGCTTGTCGATGACAATCACGTCATGGGCGTCCAGCAGGGCGCAAATGGTCCCTACCGCAGAAGCATAACCGCTGGAAAATGCGAGCGCCGCCTCCGCGCCTTTGAAAGCAGCGATGGCTTGCTCCAGCTCGTGGTGCGGCGCAAGCGAACCGCAGACCAGCCGCGACGCGCCTGAACCTGCGCCATAGCGCTCGATCCCTTTGATCGCGGCCTCCTTCAGCACCGGATCATTGGCGAGTCCGAGATAATCGTTGGAAGAAAAGTTCAAAAGCGTTCTGCCGTCCACTTGAGTGTGCGGCAACTGGGGCGAATTGATGCGGCGCAGTTCGCGATACAATCCCTGCTCGCGCAGTGATTGGAGCCGATCACATAAGTCGTTGTTCAGGTCGGATGTCATGCCAGCCGTATAAAACGAATTTCAAGAAAGCAAAATATACCCTGGGAAGTATAAACCCAAACCTGATCAATAGTGAACTCACGAACGCTTCCGCAGAAGCATGTACTCTTTTCGTTACGCGGGGACGAGCCGCCCCGCGCCCCTGTGGTCCGCGTATGGATGGCTCTCATGCGGCCGGGGTCATCGCCCACACGCCGTCAATCATCGAGGCGGACACATCGCCCTCACGATGCACGACGGCGTCATAGGCCTCCGTCAACTTGCCGGTGTACGGAACGGCAATCATGTCGGCCCAGGCGTTTTCGGAAAGCTCGCCGATTTTCCCTTGCAGGCCAAGCGCGCGCGCGCCGCGGACGGTGCTCATTTGCAAAATAACCTCCGACGGCACGTCAGGATGCGATGCGGCGAAAGCCTGCATTTCCGCAAAGAGATTCAATTCCGGCGCCTGACCGCGCACTTTGGTCACGCTGGCGAGACTGTCGGTACCGAGGCAAATGTTCACGCGGGCGCGGGCAAGCTCTTCTCGCGGGAAGCGTCGGTGTTGGAAGAAAGTGTGACTGCGCGGACAATGGACCACGCTGACGCTCCGCCGGCCCAGCAACGCCGCGTCGCCAGGCGCCAGATAATTCGCATGGACCGCGAGCAGATTGTCGGAGAGACAGCCATTGCGTTCGAGGTGCTGCACCGGCGAGCCAAGGCCGCAATCGGCCATATCGCGTTCATTTCGTTTGAGCCAGTCGAACATCTCGCCTCGGGCGTGCAGGAACATTTCAAACTCCGAATCAGACTCCGCCACGTGCGTCACCAGCCGCCAGCCCTTTTCCCGCACCGTGGCCGCGCTGAGCCGCAGCAGTCCCGGCGCCGTTGAATAGGGCGCGTGCGGTGAAAGTCCCGCGGCGCCCCGTGTCGGCAGAGATTCAATTTTCTCAATGGCCTCGTGCAGGATCGTTTCCGGTTCCCGCCGGCTCTTTACCCCGGTCAGCTCGAGAAATGAAAACACGCGCAACGGCGTCGCCTGCCAGACTTCCGGCAGCAATTCAGGAACGGCTTCGATGTCGGCGACGGTTGTCGTGCCCGTGCGGAGGAGCATCTGCGCGCCGCGCACCCAGGACTGGGCAAAGTCGGCGTAAATCCTGCCGGCTTTGGTCATGGTAATGGTTTTGATCCAGTCGGTGAAGCGTTTCGTCGGCGCAATTTCACCGGCCATGTCGGTGTAATCGAGATGACAATGAGCGTTGACCAGGCCGGGCATGAGGATAGTCCCGTCCAGATGGACGACCGGCCCAACGCCGCGCGACCGTAAATCCTTCCAGCGTCCGACGGCCTCGATCCGTTGGCCGGAAACCAAAACCGCGCCATCGTCAATGGGCGGCTGCGCAACCGGCAAAACGACGCGAGCGCGAAGAAACATGGACAGAATGGAGTCCTGGCGCAAGGGAGTGATGAGAAAAGGCGATACTCCAACACTCCACTACGCCCTCGCCGCGGCGCTAGATACCCGATTCCTGGCGCTTGCGCTTGACGCGGGCGGCCTCGGTGTGTTTGCGGGCTTTGTATTTGTTGTGCCGCTTGCGGATCTGCTGCTCAATCTTTTTGGTGACAAGATCAATCGCCGCGTAGAGGTCTCTTTCGCAATCTTCAGCGAACAAGTCCGGCCCCGGCACGGCCAGTCGCATGGAGCAGGAAAACTGTTTTTCGGGGGCCTTTCGGTGGTCGTGCTCCAGCGTCACGCGCGCATCGATGGCGAAACGGTCAAGGTGGTCAAACTTGTTGATGCGGGTTATGATGTGATCCTCGATGGCTTTCGTGAGCGTCACATTGTGCGTCGAGAGAATCAATTTCATGGCGGCATGTTGCGCCGACGCACCCGGAAAATCCAGTCAAACCAGTTTCATTGATTCGTGGTTCTTACCGCAACACAAACTGTCGGTGCTGCGTGAACACCTTGCGCAGCGACCGCGACAACTCATCCTGCAAAACCTGCAGCTTGCGGTAAACGGCGACCCTCTTCGCGTTCGGCTGCGTTGTCTCGGCGTTCATTGATTCGTGGTTCTTACCGCAACACAAACTGCCGGTGCTGCGCGAACACCTTGCGCAGCGACCGCGACAACTCATCCTGCAAAACCTGCAGCTCGCGGTAAACAGCGACGCTCTTCGCCTTCGGCTGCGTTGTCTCGGCGCGGTTCAACTGAACGAATTCATCCGTGATATCATTGATGGAGACTTTTTCGCTCCGCTGCAGTCTCCAGCACCAGAGGGCCTGTAGCGCCGCGCCGTAAGCGGCGCCTTCGCTGACCTTCAGTGTCACCACCTCCGAGTTGAAAATGTCTGCGATGATCTGCCGCCAGACTTTGGACTTCGCGCCGCCACCGGTCGCGCGAATCTGCTTCGGCTTCACGCCCAGTTCGGCCAGCCGGCGCAAACCGTAATTCATGCCAAGCGTCACGCCTTCCATCGCCGCGCGGGCAAAATGCTCCGCGGTGAAGGTTTTCGGCGTCACACCCAGGTAAACGCCGGTGCCGTCCGGCACGTTCGGTGTGCGTTCGCCTTCCAGATACGGCAGCAGAATCAAACCGTCCGCGCCAGGCTTGGCTTTCGCCACGGTGGCGTCAAACGTCTTCACGTCCATGCCGAAATCCTGCCGCACCATCTCCGTCGCGACCGTCACGTTCATCGTGCAGAGCAGCGGCAGCCAGCGATTGGTCGAGTCGCAGAACGCGCCGATTTCGCCCTGCGGATCGATCACCGGTTTTTCCGAGCAGGCGTAGATGGTGCCGCTGGTGCCGAAGCTGGCGGTGATGACACCTTGTCGCGTATTGCCTGTCCCGATGGCGCCCATCATGTTGTCGCCACCGCCCGCGCTCACGAGTGTGCCGGAATTCAAACCCAACGCCCTGGCGGTGGCCGCCTGCAAAGACCCCGCGGGTTGGTCGCTGGAAATCAACGGAGGCAGCTTTTCGCGCAATCCGGGATCAATGGCGCCGATGGCCGCGTCCGACCACCGGCCTGTTCGCACCTCGAGCAACACCGTGCCGCTGGCGTCGCCATATTCCATCACCTTCTCGCCCGTGAGCCAGAAGTTCAGGTAATCGTGCGGTAACAGCACAGTGGCCAAACGCGCGTAATTCTTCGGCTCGCGTTTTTTGAGCCAAAGAATCTTGGGAGCCGTATAACCCGGCAAAATCGCGTTGCCCACCGCGCGAATCGCGCCCTGGAGACCCCCCAGTCTGGTGGTAATCTCCTCGCACTCGGCGGCCGTCGAAGTGTCGCACCAGAGTTTGGCCGGACGGATGACTTGGCCGGCTTTGTCGAGCGCCACGAACCCGTGCTGCTGGCCGCTCACGCCGATGGCTTTGACCTCCGCAGCGCCGGCTTTCGCCGCCTTGAGCGCCTGCCTGATGGCTCTGGCGGTGGCGTCCCGCCAGGTGTGTGGATGCTGCTCCTTCGCGCCGGGCGGAAGGTTGGGAATCAAATCGTAAGTCTGCGAAGCCGCGGCGATGACCTTGCCGTTCTTCGCGTTCACGACGAGGACTTTGGTGGATTGCGTGCCGCTGTCGATGCCGATCAAAAGTGTTCGCATAGAATTCTTCCGCTTGAATGGCTGTGAGAATGGCGAGGAGATTTCCGGCTGTCCAATCTGAACTGAGGGATTCGGACAACTCGCAAAAAGTAGCGCAGGCGTTCCCGCCTGCGAGTCAAGGCGGCATCCGGCCCGCCGGATGCGCTGCGGGCGCAGAGACCCGCACAACTCGCAGCCTAGACGGCTGGGCTACTGGTAGCGTCCTAGTTTGGTGGCGGCGGTGCTGCGGCACCGCCGTGCGCCGCGGCAGCGGCGCACCCACCTGAAGCAAATCAGGACCCTACCGCGGTACTCGCTCCCTTGACACCTGCCGCATCCTCAAGGACGCTCGCTTGCTCCGACGAGCGAACGTGAAGATTGCGGTGCTAATATCGGGCGGCGTGGACAGTTCCGTGGCCCTGCGGTTGGTGAAACAGGCCGGGCACCGGGACATTGCCGCTTTTTATCTGAAGATCTGGCTCGAAGACGAACTGGCCTACCTGGGGAATTGTCCGTGGGAGGAGGACCTCAAGTACGCCCGCTCTGTTTGTGAGCAAGCCGGCGTCCCGCTCAACGTCATTTCGCTCCAGGCCGAGTACCAGGAACGCGTCGTCTCTGCCGCGGTGGAGGAACTTCGCGCCGGACGCACTCCAAGTCCCGATATCTGGTGCAACCAGCGGATAAAGTTCGGACTGTTCTTCGAGAAGATCGACGCTGGTTTCGACAAAATCGTGAGCGGCCATTACGCGCAAGTCGAGGAGCGCGGCGACCTTCGCCTGCTCAAACGTTCACCGGACCCGGTCAAGGACCAGACTTATTTCCTCTGCGCGCTCAACCAGAAACAACTTGGCCGGCTTTGGTTCCCCATCGGCCACCTGCGCAAGGACGGCGTGCGCCGGCTGGCGCGTGAGTACGATCTGCCCAATCGCGACCGCAAGGACAGCCAGGGGATTTGCTTTCTCGGCAAAATCAAGTATCCGGAGTTCGTGCGTCATCACCTCGGCGAACGCGCGGGTGAAATCGTCGAGCTGGAGACGGGGCGAACCCTCGCTGGACATCGCGGTTTCTGGTTTTACACCATCGGCCAGCGCAAAGGCATCGGTCTGGCGGGCGGTCCCTGGTATGTCGTTAAGAAGGATGTTGCTGCCAACCGCGTTTACGTGTCGCACTCCGACCGATTTCTCGATCACGCCCGGCGACAGTTTAACGTAAGTTCGATGAATTGGATCGGAGGCGAGCCGCAGCGACTGCAATTGCAGGCCAAGGTTCGGCACGGCCCGCGCCTCACCGATTGCCGGCTCCGCCCGCTCGACGACGGTCGCTGGGAAGTCACGCTGACCGAGCCGGACCAGGGGATCGCCTCCGGACAATCAGCCGTGTTTTACGATCGAGAGTATTGTCTGGGCGGCGGCGTCATTGAGTAGCGCAACTTCGTCCTCGCATTCTTCCGTCCGCGACCAGACCGCGGGCGGACCGCCTGCGGCTGTCGAACAGGAGTGCGCGAGTGTTACTGCGTGTGGCCTGTTCGTTTGTGTTTCGAAATCTCAATCCAGAATTTCTTGAGATGCTCCCGCTCGTACAATTCGTCCACCGATGACACAACAACCTCCTCACGCGATGAAAGATTTTTGAATCTAATCACCCGGTTGCCTTGTTCGTTTTTATCCAGCTTGGCAGTGAACGCGGCTTTCAATTCGACCGCTCGCTTGAACTGTTTGTCAGGCTTCTCTGGTCTCAAAGGATAATCGACATTCCAAGTTTCTCTTAGTTTTTGGACCAGACTGAGTGTCTCGCCCCGTAATGATTCCTCTTCGATCATCACGTAAAGATCTGTCCCTGGCCCGAACTCAGGGATTAGCCCGCGCTCTTCGAGCAACTCCGTCAGCACCACATCGCCCATGCCGAAGCCGAGCCCGGGCAACTCCACTTTGCCCCCCGAGATGAGTTTCACCAGGTTGTCATAGCGGCCGCCGCCGGCAATGGCGCGGAACTCGCCCTTTTTGTCAAACGCCTCGAAGACCGGCCCGGTGTAATAAGCCAGGCCGCGAATGACGTTGTAGTCGATCTTCACGAAGTCGCCGAGGCCGCGCGCCGCGAGGTTCTGAAGGATCGCGTCGAGTTCAGCGGTTGGTTTCGCCGCGGTGATAAACTCCCTCAGTACGTCGAGCGAAAAGCCGAGCGCCTTCAGTTTGGCGTCGCTTTGGGCCGGTTCTTCGCGCTCCAGTTTGTCGATGATCTGGTAAAACTCGTATTCAGCGGCGTCTGGCGTCTGGGGTTTGGGGTTTGGGGTCTGGCGTCTGGCGTCTCGGGTCTGGGGTTTGGGGTCTGGAGAGTGCGTTCCGCGTTGGAAAAACTCGTGCCACGCGTTGCGACTGCTGAGGCGAATGACGAAATCGTCGGCAGTAAGTTTTAATGCGCGGAGTGAATCAATGAGTAGCGCGATCAATTCCGCGTCGGCGGCCGGATCGGTCTCGCCGAAGATGTCGGCGTTGAACTGGAAGTGTTCGCGCAGCCGGCCTTTCTGCTGGCGCTCGTAGCGGAAGAGTTGTGGAATAGCGAACCATTTGATCGGCTTTTTGTAGTTGCGCGCGTGCGCGGCGACCATGCGGGCAAGCGTGGGCGTCATTTCCGGCCGCAACGCCACCGCCCGGTCGCCTTTGTCCGCGAAGTTGTAGAGTTGGCCGACGATTTCGTCGCCGCTTTTGGTCGTGTAAAGCTCCAGCGATTCGAGGGGCGGGCCGTCGTATTCGCGAAAGCCGTAGCGCCGCGCGACGTTGCGCCACGTCTCAAAAATGTAATTCCGCAGGTCGGCGCTCCAGACATCCTGGTGCGGGAGCGGTTCGGGATAAAAGTCGCGGAAACCCGGCAAACGTTCCATGCGGCTATTTAGCCACAAAGCAGGGCAAAAAGCACAAGGAAGAAAAATGAGACGCGAGTTTCACGGATGAACCTGGCGCGGCAAGGCCGCAACCAAACGTAGTGGCACGGGCGTCCCGCCCCGTGAGGCTCTGGCTTTTCTGAAACACACGGGCGAGACGCCCGTGCCACTACGACGGGGAGAATTTGGGCAGGAAAACAAAACCGTTCGAGATAGTCGTGCGGAGGGAAGCAGGCAAGAGAGTGTTCAGGGGGACGCCGACCCCAGCCCGCCCGACGCGGGCGCTCACCTTTTCAGAAAAGCGCCCGGAAAGAAGGACTCAGAGTTTGGGTGCCGGAGCGGGAGGTTGCGCGCCTCCGTCGGGCGTGAGTTTGAGCACCGCTTCGCGCATTTCTTTGCCGGGCTTGAACTTGACCACCGCGCGCGGCGGGATGCGGACGTCGTTTGCCGGAGCGTTCGGATTGCGGCCAATGCGGGCCTTGCGCACTTTGACTTCGAATACCCCAAAGTTTCGCAGTTCAACTTTTTTCCCCTGAGCAACAGCTTCGGCGATGTAATCGAGAGTCTTCTGGACGACGTCGAGGACGCTTTGCTGAACCAGGCCGGTCTCGTTGCTGATGCGGATGACCAAGTCACGCTTTGTCATAGGACCTTTATTAAGGTTGGTTGTTTCGCTGCTGGGCTGACGATGGCATCGGTATAACCCACGCTAACTCAACGGTCAAGCCAGTAATCCTAGCTCTCGATCACGTTGATTTCGACCGGCTCCACGTTGATGCCCATTTTCTCCAACCATTTGATGGCGGTTTTGATTTCGTTGCGCGCGCCTTCCAGTTCGAGGCAAACGACACCGATTTCATCGGTTACGCTGGCCTGTCGAACGTTGGTGACGACGTTGAATTTGTGGCCCACTTCCCAAATCACCGGATTCTTGATCAGCTTCGGCGGATACATCAGCCACAAACGCGTTTTTTGCGATCGGGCATCGTCCAAGCCAGCGGCGGATTTGGATCTTTTTGCGCGGGGTGGCATGATCCTAGCCTCGATATTTCGCAGCCGCGTAGCCGCCGACGTAAGGAGGCGGATAGAAATGAGGATCACCGGCGGTCCACCTCCTGACGTCGGTGGCTACAGGCTGTAATGATTTCATGCGGAGTATGAAATAACCACGCTAGCCTCCGGCAATCGCCGGGATGATGCTGATTTCGTCGCCATCCTTCACCGGCGTTTGCTGGTTTTGCAGGAAGCGGATGTCCTCTTCGTTCAGATAGACATTCACAAAGCGACGCACCGCGCCCGTGTCGTCGAGCAGCCGTTCCTGAATGCCAGGAAAGCGCCTCTGCAACTCGGCAATCGCCTCGCCGATGGTGGCGGCGTTGACTTCGACCAGCTCCTCGTTGTTGGTCAACTTGCGGAGCGGCGTCGGGATGCGGACTTTCTTTGGCATAAATTATATTGTTTGGGTCCTGCACGCCGACAAGCCAACGACGAGGGCGTCGTTGGCAGCACGCGAGGCGCGTGCGCTCCCCATTTCAAATCGTGTTCGCACAAACATTCTTATGCGGTGACCCTGTCTTCATGCGCCAGCAACGCTTCGAACTCGCGCAGGCTCGGCTTGATCTCGCGAGTGCGGCCCACCTGGCCGACCACGGCGTCGAGCGTCTTTAAACCGTTGCCGGTGACGCAGAGCACCACCGAATCATTCGCCGGAATTCTGCCGGAGACAATCAGTTTCTTCGCGACGCCGACCGTCACGCCGCCCGCGGTCTCGGCGAAAATACCTTCGCACTCGGCCAATAACCGGATGCCCTCGCGCACCTCGTCATCGGTGACGTCGTCCGCCGCGCCGCCGGTCTCCTTCATGACTTTGAGCGCGTAGAAACCATCCGCCGGCGTGCCGATGGCGAGGGACTTGGCAATCGTGTTCGGCTTAACCGGCTTGAAGAAATCGAGGCCGGCCTTTTGCGCGGTCGAAATCGGCGCGCAGCCGGTCGCCTGCGCGCCGTGCACGTGATACGTCGTTTCGGGCGCGAGGCCGAGTTTTGTGAATTCCTGGTAGCTCTTCTGGACTTTGGTGAGCAACGAACCGGAGGCCATCGGCACCACGGTGTGCTGCGGCACTCGCCAGCCGAGTTGCTCGATGATTTCAAAGCCCATGCTCTTCGAGCCTTCGGCGTAATAAGGCCGCATGTTGACGTTCACAAAGGCCCAGCCGTATTTGCCCGCGATTTCCGCGCAGAGCCGGTTCACTTCGTCGTAGTGGCCTTTGATCCCGATGACTTCCGCGCCGTAAACCAGCGAATTCACCACCTTGCCTTGCTCAAGGTCGGCCGGGATGAATACGTAGGCTTTCAGTCCCGCCGCGGCGGCGTTCGCGGCGACGGAGTTGGCGAGATTGCCGGTCGAAGCGCAGGCGACGGTCGTGAAACCCAACTCGCGCGCGCGACTTAACGCCACACTGACGACGCGGTCTTTGAACGACAGCGACGGATAATTGACCGTGTCGTTCTTCACCCAGAGCTCGCGCACGCCGAGTCGTCGTGCGAGCCGGTCGGCTCTGATGAGCGGCGTGAACCCGACTTGAAACCCGACGGTCGGTTCGCCCGCCACCGGCAGCAGTTCGCGGTAGCGCCACATCGTTTGCGGTCGCGATTGGATGACCGACCGAATCAGGGATTGCTTGATTCGGTTGTAGTCATAGACAACTTCGAGCGGCCCGAAGTCAAATTCGCACACGTGCGTGGCGGTGAGCGGATATTCGCGTCCGCACTCCCGGCACTTGAGCGCCTTCATGAAACCTGCGTTCTTTTCCATAACATTGTCGTTTGGCAGGGATGCGCCGCGGCGCGTCCCGGTCTTTTTAGAGGGACAGCCAGCCGTGCGTCCCTGCTACTCTTCGAGTCAATAAAAAACCCCTTCTCATCAGGTCGAGAAGAGGTGAAAAACGCGCGCTCTTCTCATCTTTCCCAAGCCAATCGCTTGAGCTGGAATTGGCACCTGGTCATTGCAGATCGCGCTGCAACCGGTTGCCGTGGTGTCATCGGGCCAGTCCCTCGACCACTCTGAATGAGACCCGTTCCATCAACGGATGCGGATAGATTGATTTTTAATCGCGCAACTGTCAAATCATTTTTATTGCAAAACTGAGGCGGCATCCGACCTGCTCAACCGAGGCACGCGGTGCGAGCACGAGGGAACTTTCCCGAACGACAATGACGGGGCTATGTCCTGATTGTGGGCTGTCCTCAGCGCGCTCGTCGGTGAGACATCCGACATTAGAGTTCATTTTATGGACACCGCTGCATGACGCGCCGATTTGTTTTGACGACCGTAAAGAATCCATCTTGTGAAAGACACTGTTGCAGCCCATGGCGGTCTTGAGCCGTCGCGCGCGGCCAGGAAGGCCATCCGAAGCAAACCGGCGGCGGTCGCGCAGCGCACCGATCGTGGCGCGCTCAATCTTCCGAGCATCGTCCGACGCCGCGATTGTTCGGCTACCATTCTGCTCGTGGAAGACGATCCCGCGGTACGCGAGTTGATGCGCAAGATTTTACTCAACGCCTGCTACCAGGTTCTCACCGCCGAGTCCGAGGCGCAGGCGTTGGAAATCTGGGAACGATTCAATCTTCAGATCGATCTGCTGCTGACCGACGTGATGATCCCGCACCGGACCACCGGACTGGAGCTGGCTGCCACGTTGAAAACCAAACCGGAATTCATCCGAACTCTGAGCTAACTAAACCCGCCAAAGCCAGCGGTCCGTCAAAACAGCTTAAGGTCGATTTTCCACTCGTTACCGACGCGTTTGAACGGCAGCACCAATTCCTGCGGAGCCGCGCCTTCTTCGGCGGAGATTTGAATTCCCAGTTTCATGATCTCAGCGGAGACGACTGATTAGTCGTGGAAAACGCGCTGCCTGGCCAACATTATTTTCCAAAACAGACAAAGGTGAAATCCGCGAATCACGCGAATGAACGCGAATGCGGGAGGCGGGAGGGACGGCATGTAGCGGCGGGCGTCTCGCCTGCCGTAAGCCGGGCATCCTGCCCGGCGGAACAAGCCCACGCATACCCAAAGCGTCCGGCTATTTGTCAATGGCCGAACAACCGGGCGTTCTTTCCGTGCGGGAAATCAGAACTGGAGTGTGCACTTGCCGTTTCGCGGCAGCAGATGCCGCCCTCAACGGCAGCCAGGATGACTGCCGCTACGCTAAACACTTACGCCGGCACGGCGTCCCTCCCGATGACACTAAGGAGCGTGGACAAATGATCGCCGGAACAGACGAGAGGACGGCGCGGCCAAAAGCTAGCGCGCGACGCGGAAGAATTGGCTGCGTTCTGAAACCGGCACGCGCGTCTGGATGCTCGACGCGCTGGTTGAGAGGCCTTGTCGGAGCACCGTCCAGTTCTGGAAGTCGCTCGAAGCTTCCACACGATAAATCTCGCTTGCTGCCGCGTTCCATTCTAGAACAACTTCCTGCCCTTCCAATCGGGCGGTCAGAATTGTCCGATCGCTGGTCCCCGCGGAGAGCATCTCAATGAGCGACGCACGATGTTGTTGGATCAACGTTGTGGGCAGCTCATCGGAGTCTGGATTCTGAAGGTAAAACTCCCGCAAGGCCCGCCCACGAGCAACCAGCGCCTCGGCATGATTGCCGGACAACTCGGCCAGGTCGCCTTGCAAGGAAAGCGCGACGACGTTGGTTGGCTGCTCGACCAAAAGCTCGTTTACGAAAGAGGCCGCATCGTTCGTTTGTCCGGTCCAAAACGCGTGGTAGGCCAGCCGGAGGAGCTTTTCTGCGCGGAGCTCAGGTGTTAACGGCGCCGGCTCGTCCTCGACGCGGACAAGTATGGCCGGGCTGTTGGTCTTGCCGATCCATCCGTCGGCAGAATCGAGGGTGTTCAGTTCAGTGGAAATCTGATAATCGCCGACGGGCAGCGTCGTCGTTTCCGCAGGATGAATCCACCAGCCGAACTCGGCTGCTTCGCGCCGCCCAATGCTGACAGGTTCCTGTTCGTCACCGACCAGGTGAGTCGGCCAGGTGACCTCGCTTCCATCCCCGGTCTTGACTCCAAACAGAATGGAACCGGTCCAGCCGCGCGGGCCGGGCACGATCAAAAACGGCTCGGCGTTGGTGGTCGTCTGAAACGAATCGCTTCGTATGATTTCAAGAGTGAAGAGGACCGGCCAGCCGCGAAACAGCGCAAGCTGGGTTTGTCCGTTCGCTCCGAAGGTCAGGTGCGGTTGAGCTTCGGTCGCCGCGTGCGTCGCGGCCAGGAAGCTCATCCCGCTGACGAAGGCCACGGCGATGCCAACCCTGAGCCTGCCGGCGCTGACATGCGCCAGTTGAGTGATGGAGTGCAGGGCCTGGCGCAACATAAGATCAGCGTCCGGTTATCGGGGTGTGGTTCATTGCATCATTGACGCAGAACTGAAATTTACACCTGCCTCGGCCGGCGGCTGCGTCTCCATAGCGAGGCCACGGTGTGCCTGCGGTGACTTCGTTCACCCCCGTGCCGCGCGCGTCGGTGCAGAATGTGTCTCCAATCAATTCGTCGTCCCCGACGAAGAATCGCGTAAATTCTCCACCGACCCAGGCGTGCGCGTGGTTGGGATACCGCATGATGCAGCTCTCGTTTCCGCTGCCCCAGTCACCCTTCTGCCCAATGATCAAATCAAACAAGGTGTCGCGCTCCGTCCTGGGCAACAACTGCACCAGACTCGGGTCCGTAAATACTCTGATATCGGTTCCATTCTCCTGCCACGTCAGCAAGCCGTCCACACGGGCGGCGGTCCATTCGACACCCTCTGGCGGTCGCTCGCCATGATGGTACACGTTGCAACAGTGCGCCAATTCATGGGCCACGACCTGGGCAGTCTCGTCATTGGCGTGGACAGTTCTCCCGCGACTAACAAAGGCGGGCGGCGCTGCCAAATTGAACGAACTCGCTATCCATACCTTGGTGATATGCTTCGGGAGCCCAGGCGAGCCAAATGCCTGGCCGATGACCCTTTTTTCCAACGGCCCGCGTTCGAGAAGGATCGCGTGCTGGTCGGTTCGGTGTGGAGCGCCGTTGCTGTGGTTGAAGTTGATCACGCGGTCGGCGCCGATTTCATTCGTCTGGAGCCGCGCATGAACGGCCAGACCGGACTCCGCGGCCAGAAGATCAAAACCGCGAGTGGTGCTGATCTTATTGACGACAAAAAAATCCTTCTGCTTCGGCGTGCCACAAATGTGTTTATCGGTGGAGGTGCCGCCGGCGTAAAAGCCGCGGTATTCTTCGTAAAGCGTCAGGCCATCTCCACGATCCCCGTCACCCACCGGCTCGTTTTCATCATCGGAATTGTCAGCCAGATTTGCCGCATCGTTGTCTTTTTTCCATTTGTCGGCAATGAACGAACCGTCTTTGCGCTTTGGAATGCGGATGTCGGTCGTATCCGGTTCGTTCTCCAGGTGTCCGACGACCTCGCGCCCGTCCGCCAGCGTGGCCGTGACGCGAAGCACCGCGTAACCGCCCCAGTCAAACGACGACAAATACGCGGTGGCGGCGGGAAGATTCGATTGAATCGTCTGAGCCTTGATCTGGTCCGCGTCCAGTCGCCAAATCCCATTGTTCAGATCTTTGTTAAAGCGCAAGTCGGCCTTGACCTCGGCGTTCGATGTGCCCGGCCGCGCGGAAAGGGGATAGTTCATACAAATGCCCGGCTCATGGGAAACTGAGATCAACTCCATAACAAACTGGTCTGCGCGAAGCATCGTGGGCCCGCCGCCCTTCTGTTGCAGCTTGGCGGTCAGCGCCAGTGGATCACCACCGGAGCTTTCTTCATCGCCGGCACCTTCGGGAGTCCAGTCGCTATATTTGGGAATCTGAACCACGACCTCGACGTCTTCGACTGAAGGGGTGAGTGTCCAGGTCAGTACCAACTCTCCGGTCAGTTCTTTCATCTGCTCAACCGCGATCGGCGATCCGGAAGCCGCAATCGTGAAGACCGCTGCATCCTGAGAATCCAATTGGCTGAGGGAATACCGACGGCTGCCTTGCAGTATCATTCCCGAAGCCGGAAGTGGTTCGACGATTGGATTAGTGGATAATTGGAACGGGGGAAACCAGGTGAGAAAGGTGTCAGGGAATCGATCGCCGTTCACCGTCCCGCTGATAGGCGCGACCACATAGCCTGGCTCGAGTGTGTAATTGGTCCTGGCAAGGTCTATCTCGAGAGTGCAGAATTGCCCGACCTTCATTGAGGGACCGTCGTTGGCCTCGTATGTATCCGTAACATCCCCGCAAGTCTGGCGCCCCGTGTCCTGGATGGAAACATTCAGAGGAATGTTCGTGTCCCCCACGTCGCTCCAGACCGGCTCGACGCCAGGCAGGGGCGGGATGAGAGTCTTGAGTTGACTTGAGATGTCGCCGCCGTGACTGAAGGACCACGTGTAAACGCACTTCGTGGCTGGCTCCGTGTAAGTGCCGCTGGATTGCAGCGTTCTGGTAAACGTCGCGTACCAGTTCGTCACTGCCAGAAATCGCCGCGGATCCTCCGCGCCCCAGGCCGTAATCCCGAATTGGGCGAGGACGAGCGCGAGGATCGCGAACCTGCTTTTCATGGGAGTTTCCTCTGCTGTTTCATGGGCGCTCCTGGGTTTTGTCCGGTCTCGTACCGCAACGGCTGCACGCAGGGCGTTGGCTGAAAACGAATGAGTCAGCGTCTCGGGAATGCAGATGAGCGGAGAATAGCCAGGTTCTGCGCGAAAAAGCAAGCCCGAAAGTAGAGATACAACGACTACTTCACTGACGGAATGGAATCATCGTATGACTCGCCCATGACCGCCAGTCATGAGCGGCCAAAAGCTACCGCGCGACGCGGAAGAACTGGCGATTGCGGGTCAGATCGACCGTGAACGAGAAACGGTTGTTGACGGTGGTGAAGTTGGTCGTGAGCAAAGACCAGATGCGGGCGAAATTATGAATTGCGAATTTGGAGTAGTGAATTCAGAGGTTGCCGCGCATTAGAGTCAAGGTGACGGATGTCTTCGCGGGGTTCGTCATGTTCACTCAACAACCAGCCTGAAGAACTCGGTTTGGGTTGAGGGAGAAGTCGTCCAACTGGCGGAGCCGCTGCTTTCAACAAAGTTCGTCTCGCGCAGGGTCCAGGCTCGCAAATCGGTCGAGCTTTCCAGTCGATAGGATGCACCCGGAATAACCCGCCAGGTTAAGGTTAACACACCCTGCTGCAGAGTGGTGGAGATTTGAATCGAGCCGAGTTGCTCGCTGAGAGCGTTACGCAGGAGCAAAAGAGCTTCGGGTGGTTCGAGCGCATCGGGGAATTTAGAAGCGATCACTGACAGCGCACGGTCGCATGCGTCGAGGGCAGCTTTCGGATGGCCGTTCTCCGCCAACATCCGGGCAAGAAAACTTAATCCGCCGATGTTCTCGGGATAAACCGCGAGCAAAGCATCGATCTGCCGACGAGCCTCGACCGGGTCCCCTTGGAGCAAGGCATAACGGGCGAGGAGGCGTTGTTTCTCCTCGAATTGCGCTTCAGTAAGTGTGGGCGGTTCATCCGTTAACGAGATATTCACGGGCACGGAAGTGACTACACCTTGCCAGGCGCCGGGCAAGGTGACGTTGGTAGTATTCAACGTGGCTGTCAGTTCGTAATCGCCAGCGGCGAGTGGCGTCGTCTGGTTTGGCCCAAGCCAGAAGAGGAGGACGCCGGGTGAGTCACCAACCAGGGCGAGGACGTCGTTGGTAGGCTGCGTCAATTGAAACGGCCAGTTGACTGAGGCCTCCTGCGAATCCTGGACGTCGAGATTGATTGCCGTGGACCAAGGACCATTTGTGGCTGCTATTACTATCGGGAAAGTCGTGCCGAGCAACGCGTCAGGATGTACGAGTGACACTTCTATTAGCATCGGCCAGCCACGAAACACTTCAGGTTCCAGCGACTGGTTGAGCGAGGCGGTTACCTCAAGGCCGGGCCGCACTCTCAGAACGGCATTTGAACTGGTAATCTCTCCGAAGGCATTAATGACGGTGACAGAGAAAACGGCGCTGTCGTCTTCAAGCTGCGCAGCGGGGATCGTGTAGCTGCTGGTGATACTTTCAAAGCTGGGGCCGCCATCACGTTGCCATTGATAAAATAACGGTTCAGCGCCATCGGCCTGGACTTCAAAAACGACTTGTTCGCCTTCCAGCACCGTCCGATCTGCAGGAGCGACGATCAACGTCGGCGGGCCGCTTGCAGCGATGGCGCAAATCAACGAGCCAGCGAGCGCGAGAAATGCCGTTGGCAAAAACCGCGAACGCTTGCGCGTGCTCAGGCGCGCAGGCGTTTTTCCGTCGCATTCGTTATCTTTTGTGAAGGTCGTCATCGAAATAAAAGTCGTTGACGCAAATCTGTCTTTTGCAGCCGTCTCGCTTGTGGGCCGTATCCGCATCGCCAAAGCGAGGCCACGGCTTGCCGGGCGCGGGGGCGTTGGCTTTCGTTCCGGCGGCAGACTCGCAGAAAAGCGTGCGCGAGTGCTGGTCATCCGGGTTGAATTTATAGAAAACGTGCTCGGGATCACCCTCCCAACGGTAAACCTCCGCCTCATGGTAACGCATAATGCAGTCCATGTTTCCACTGTGCTGTCCCTGGCGTTCCCCAACCGTGAGAACCAAGAACTGATTGCTGCGGACCGTCGTATAATGTAGAACGAGGATCGAACCCTCGGGCTTCAACTGGACGGTTGAACCGTCCAGTGCGTTCTGAAAAACGGACGCTCCGTCAGGATTCAAAACCTTCACCAAGACGAGGGGAAGAGGAGGATCACTGTCCCCGTGATGATAGACTGCGCATACGTGCCCAAGCTCGTGCGCCACGCTGTCTACATTGAATTTGCGAGATTGTCCTGGCACTGCAGCGCCATTCGGATCCAGGTCGATTCGGCTATAAGTCGCGGGGGTGCTGATGGTGTTTGTATCGAAGCCCGGCCGGGTGACGGCCTCGGAAAGACCCTTTCGCTTTGTTCGTCCGCGAAGATAAATCCCATGCTGGTCATGCAGATAAGCGTAATCGTGATTGAAATTCATTCGAGCATCCGCAGCCATTTCTCCCCGCCGCAACTTGTGATGCACATCGAGTTGCGAGGCACGGCCAAATTTAATGATTTGCTCTTTCACATCAGCGCCCCCGATTTGGTCCCGCACGAATAGGTCCTTTATGTCGGGATTGGTCCGAATGTGTTTCTGATTTTCAACAAAGCCCCTGTATTCTTCATACAGGCTGAAACCATCTCCCTTGTGTGTATCGCCCACGGGAATGTTGTCCGAATCATCGGTATCAGCCAGACTCCGCACCTGGTGCTGGTCTTTCCAGGCGTCCGCAATTTTTGACGGTTCCGTGCGTTTCGGAAGCAGGATGTCTTTGGGCTTCGCAGGATCGGATTTGAGGTAGCCAACGATTTCTTTGCCATGGACCGTCGCAGTCACTTTGAGGTTTCCGTAACCGCCGAAATCGTAGGCGGAGAGTGCGGCCGTGGCCATAGTCAAATCCGGCAGCTTCGTTTCCGCGGCTTTACCGCCATTCAACACCGACAATGTCGGGTTGCGCTGAGGGTTAAAACGCAGATCAGGTTTGGTATCGACTTGGCCTTCCGGCGGAAAGTTCAGGCAAACGCCGCGCTCCTTTGAAACCTGGGTAAGTTCAAACCGAAACTTTTCCGCCTTTGTCGCGGGAACCGCGCCTGAGGTCGTCTGCAGTCGGGCCGTGATATTAAGAGGGTTCCGGCCCTCGTATTCGTTCTTTGCGTTCTTTAATTCCGCTGCGGGAATCCAGCTCTTGTAACCATTGATCTCAACGGCGAGTTCCACTTCCTCAACTTTGGGCACAAGATTCCAGGTGATTTCGACGGTGCCGGGCACGGCTGCGGCACCGCCTACGCCGGCGTACGCAAGGATGCAATCGTCACCACACCTGACGGCGATATCGCAAACATTACCCGCGGAATACAGGTATTTGTTGCTGATAACTAATCCGGTTTCGGGCAGCGGGAATGTGGTTGACGCAGGTATGAAGGGCGGTTCTAAACAGGGGATCGCAACTGCGGTGCCATTGATCATTCCGTTGCCCATGTACGTAGCCCCGAAACCAACGGTGTATGTGTTTTTCGTCAGGTCAACCACGAGGGATCCAGCCGCATTCGTTGGTCCCAAAGAGCTGAATTGGGCTCCGCTAATCGTGGTGATGAGTGGATTGTTCGGATCAAGCGTCAATGTGACCCGGTCCTGGATTTGGAACTGATTAGGCGGAACCTCAGCGGCACCGCCCCAGACGAGGATAGGTTGTGTGAAACCGACTGCCTGAATCAACTCGAGGTTGAATACGACGGAGCGATCAACGCTCCAGTCAACGTTGGGGGCGCTGCCGGAACTGGTCAATTTAGTCGTGATGTGCCCCTCCCAGGCGGTGACCGCAAGAAATCGCCGCGGATCTTCCGCTCCCAAGGTCCTGATCCCAGAGTTGACGAGGAACAAACAACAAATGGCGATCACAGTCGCCGATTTGGCGTCGGTCGTCTTTTTGAGCTGTGATCGTGTGTTCACCGGTTGCACAGACATAACGGAGGTTCACGCGCGATCTTTCAACAAAGTGCAGATTTTTTCGCGCGGCCAAACGCCCTGTCCATGAACCGCCCCCTCGTCCTCTTGGTTTCGAGGCTGTAGCAGAGCTACTCCGGAGGACGGGGATTCCGCCTGTGCCTGCCGCTAAGCCGTATCTATGCAATTGGAACAGGAGCAAACAGAGAGAACGGAGGGGGGGCCGCGCCGGAACGATTTCGGCGGAGGCGCCGAAACCTGCGGGCGAGACGCCCGCGCTCCTCTCCGTTTCCTCTGTTTTCTCCTGTGAGTCATCGAATGGTTCCGGGGAGCGCAGCCGCCACGGCTGCTGTTCGGCGCTCCCTCGCGCCGAACCTTGGTGTGGCACGCATGCTCTTTTGATCTGCACCCGCGCACAGGGATGCCGACGACGAGGGCGTCGTCGGCTGCGCCCGGGGCGGGCGCGCTCCCCAATCCATTGGAACAGGGAGCAAACAGAGAGAACGGAGGGGGAGCGCAGCAGCCCCGGCTGCTGTTCGGCGCGCCCTCGCGCCGAACCTTGGTGTGGCGCGCATACTGTTTGGATCCGCACCCGCGCACTGCGATGCCGACGACGAGGGCGTCGTCGGCTGCGCCCGAGGCGGGCGCGCTCCCCATTCCAACAGAACCGCAGCGTTCAATTCTTGTACAGAATGTAGCCGGTCAACCTGGGACCGGGCGTGTACGCCTCGACGACATTAAGGAATTCGCCGTTATAACCGCCAATGGCGTAGATCTTGTCGCCAACCGCGGCAGCCGCGAGCTCAAGACGCGCTGTCGGCATTGGCGCCTTTGTCGTCCAGGTGTTGGAAGCCGGATCGTATTCCTCCACGATATCCACGTATCCGAAGTTGTCGCCGCCGATGGCGTAGATCTTGCCGCCCGCCTCTGCAGCCGCGAGTTTGTAACGCGCTGTCGGCATCGGCGTCATCGTGGTCCAGGTGTCGGATACCGGATCGTATTCCTCGACGACATTCGTGGGTCCGCCGCTGCCGAATCCGCCGAGGGCGTAAATCTTGCCGCCCACCGCGGCGGCCGCGAGGTAGCGACGCGCTGTCAGCATCGGCGCCTTTGTGACCCAAGCGTTGGCAGCCGGATCGTATTCCTCGACGACAGTCACATCTACGAAGTTGCTGTCGATGCCGCCGATGGCGTAGATCTTGCCGCCCACCGCGGCGGCCGCGGGATAGTTACGCCCTGTCAGCATCGGCGACTTTGTCGTCCAAGTGTTTGATACCGGATCGTATTCCTCGACGACATCCCGGCTTCCACTCCCGCCGATGGCGTAGATCTTGCCGCCTACCTCTGCCGCCGCGAGACCGAAACGCGCTGTCGTCATTGGCGCCTTCGCCGCCCACGCATCCAAGGAGAAGGAAAGGCCCGTGAAGGTGTAACCGGGAGCAGTCGGACTGCCTGCCGCCACCAGCGCGCCGCTCACCAATCCACCGGCACCGTCCTGTCCGGCCGGTCCTTGAGGTCCTTGTGGTCCTATCGGTCCTTGCGGTCCCGTTACACCCGGATCACCTTTGTCACCCTTTGGGCCGGCCTGGCCGGCCGCGCCAGATTCGCCTTGGGGCCCCTGAGGGCCGACCGTGCCCGTTGGACCGGCATCGCCTCGATCGCCTTTGTCGCCCTTCTGGCCCTGGGGACCAACTTGACCTGGCGGCCCTTGCGGACCAACCGGCCCAGCTACACCCTGTGCCCCTTGGGGCCCTTGCGGTCCTGCGGGGCCCTGAGTGCCCGCCGCGCCTGGATCACCTTTGTCTCCCTTTGGGCCTTGTGGGCCAGCCGGCCCGGTCGCCCCGGCCGCGCCGATCGCCACGTCCGCCAAGGCAAAGGGGATGTCGCTCTTGTAGATGGCGAGAAGGTAAGTGCCCGGCCCCAATCCTGCCGGGAGGGTGGCCTTTATGGTTTGAGCCGCCTGATCGTAGGTCGCGTTTACGGTCGCGTCGTTGAATTTCACGACCAAGGGGCCGGTGGGAAAATTGACCACTTGGACTGTCATGGCAGTGCCGTTGACAGCGGTGTTTTTGATCGCGGGCAGGGGGATGGCCGCGTGCGCGAGGGAGGTCAGCCCGAGCAGCACCGCGATGGAGCACCAGGCTTTGAAGTGGAGGATTGGTCGAGTCATAACTACTGCCTTTCTGTTGGAGTGATTGTTGGATGGTTCATCGTTGATGGTCGATCTGCCCGGCGGTGGCGATATGCCCTCTCATTGTCCAGGTCGCTTTGCCTGCGGACTCCGAGGTGAACATCCCAAAGCCGTCGATCTCGGCCGACCCTCGTGCTGTGCTGAACGCTCCCGTGCCGCCCGAGAAGGTCACGTCATAGTGGAAGTCCACGAACGAACCCGGATTTGCCGGGTCGGGCGCTGCCCAGCCTTCCACTTCGATCGCTAACGTCGCGCTGCCATCGGCCGAGGTGAAGGTGGCCGTGCCAGTGAGGACAAACGGTTCGCCCGCCTCCGTGGGCAGATAAGCCTTTACGTCCGCGTGGAACGTGCAATTGCCCAACACGGAGAGCTGGACGACGCCGTCCACGGTGTGATTGAGGACACCGGGCGTGCCCGAGGGCAACAGCGTGAAAGTGCTTCCGGCATTTGCGGTAATTCGGTGTCCGTGTTGACGACCTCGATCGTCGTCCCGTGACCCGCCGTTCGACTGCACGGCGACCAGGGTGGCAAGCCCAAGTGTCATTGAGGCGGCTTTTATAAGAGTGCTCTTTTTCATAAGTTTTTATCCTTTGATGTTGTGTTTGGCGATCTGGCCACCTGTTACCACAGGAAAATCGGCGAGAGGTCACAGGGATTCTGGGGGCTGGGATGTCACGCGCTGGAAGGGCATGTAGGGCCATACATGCGAAAAAACGAAACGGGCCTTTCCATGAACCCCAGAAAAACATCGAACACCGAACATCGAACACCCAACGCCCAATGCGCCGAACAATTCGATGTTCGGCGTTGGATGTTCGATGTTGGATGTTCGATGTTGGATGTTCGATGTTGGATGTCCGTCCGGGTTTACGGGAAGCGGGAATTGGGAAAAGGAGGCCGGTGAATTCGCAGAAATGGCTAGTCCGAGGCTGAGGAGCTATTGCGGGATTTCGATTCGCCATCGATCTCCGCGAACGACGGGGCGGTCCATAGCCGCACCGTGCCGTCGTAGCTGGAACTGGCCAACTTGCGGCCATCGGGAGAGAAAGCCAGTTCTTGAATCCGACTCAGATGACCCTTGAGAGAGCCGACTTCCTGCCGGGCCGAAACGCACCATAATTTGATCGGACCATCGAAACTCCCGGCGGCAAGGGTCTTGCCATCCGTTGAAAACGCCAAAGCAGTCACCGCTCCTGCGTTTCCGGGCAGAACCGGATTGTCCGCGGGCTGCCCCGTCGCCATGTCCCAGAGCCGAACCGTCGTGTCGTCGCTTCCACTGGCTAAAGTCTGGCCGTCCGGCGAAAGAGCGAGAGCATTGACCTTGGCCGCGTGTGCCGGGAGTATCCGGATCCGATTGGTGAGGTCCCATAGCTGGTCGGATCGAGCGGGAGAAAAACCGATGGCAGCCCAGTCGCCAGCAAAAAGCTCGCTCTCGCGTTTCGGAGCCGCACTCCAGAAGCGGACGGTCCCGTCCATGCTTGCCGTCACCAACGTTTTCCCGTCCGGGGAAAAATCGACGGTCCAGACCCGCCCGAAATGTCCTCGAAAAGTTGCCAATTCTTCTCCGGTCTCGAGGTCCCACAGTTTGGCGGTATGATCCAGGCTGGCCGAAGCGAGCCATTTCCCGTCGGGGGATATTGCCAAGTCGTAAATCGGAGACTGATGAGCGCTCAAGGTCCGCAACGCGCTTCTTGCGGCGCAATCCCAAAGGATGATGGTCCCATGTTGGTCAGCCGTGGCCAGGATTTTGCCGTCCGGCGAAAATCTTACCGCGCCCACGAAGCCGCGGTGGCCCGTGAACGATTGGCTCTCTTTCTGCGTGGCGATGTTCCACAACCTGACGGTGCCTTCGCCGTCGCCGGTTGCCAGGAGACTCCCGTCGGGCGAGAATTGCGCGCGACACACGAATGACCGGTGCCCTGCCAATTGACCCAGGTTCTGGTATGACGCGGCGTCCCAGATTTTCACTTCGGCGGGGATCCCCTTGGTGTATGGACTATACCCGACGGTGGCGAGGCGTTTTCCATCCGGACTGAAGGCAACGCAGACGGCTTCCTGGCTGAGTGGAGGGAACGCGACCAGCAGCTTGGCCGTTTCCACGTCCCAGAGCTTGACCTCGTGATCGTCTCTGGAAGTGGTCGCCAGCACTCTCCCATTCGGCGAAAAAGTGACGCTCCAACAATTACGCGGATGCGCCCGGAAGGATTTCAATTCCTTTTTGGTGAACGCGTCCCGGAGTATCACCAGTCCGTCGTAGCTCGCAATCGCCAACGTTCGGCCGTCGGGCGCGTATCTCGCTGCTGGAACCAAGACTCTGTTGGTGATGGTGAATAGCTCATCTGGTTGGGAAAGGCGCCACAAATAGCGCCACTCGAATCCTCTTAAATCGGTCGCCTGCCCCTGCTTTGGGCGATGTCTCTCCAACAATTCGCGCGCGCGCCGGGCGTCACCTTCAACCAGACTGTGCCAAGCCACGCTCATGTCTGAAGCATACAGGTTTTCGCGAAGCACCCGCTGCCCGGAGGCAATCCGCACGGCCGAGATGGTGGAGATGATGGCCACCGCGCAGAGCAGGACGAGTGTTGCCGCGGCCAGACTCGATACCACCGGGTTGCGACGGCACCAGCGCCACAACCTGGCGGTTGGGCCAATCGGCCGCGCCAGAATCGGCCGGTCGCTCAGGAACCGGCCCAACTCTTCCGCCAACTCCTGGGCGCTGGCGTAGCGTTTGGCCGGCTCCTTTTGCAGGCATTTCAGAATAATGGTCTCCAAATCCCGCGGCGCGCGCGGGTTCAGCGCACGCGGCAGGACCGGCTCCATTCCCACCACTTGCCGCAAAGTCTCGAGCGTCGTGTCCGCCTGAAATGGAGGCCGCGCGCAAAGGAGGTGATAGAGAATGGCGCCCAGTGAATAGACATCGCTGCGGACGGTGACGGCGTTCGCTTTACCCTGGGCCTGCTCCGGACTCATATAGCTGGGAGTGCCCATGACCACACCGGAGAGCGTGAGTTCGGTGTCGGCCTTCAGCAATTTGGCCAGCCCGAAGTCGGTCACTCTCGGGTCGTCATTCAAATCGATGAGGACATTGGAGGGTTTCAGGTCCCGATGGAGGATGCCGTGCTGATGGGCGTAAAGGATCGCCTCAGCAATCCGTTGGACATAGCGCGCTGCCTGCCTGGTTCCCAGCGGCCTCTCGCGGGCCATCTGAGCCAGGCTGATACCCGGCACATAATCCATGGAGAAAAACGGGTGGCCATCGAGTTCGCCCACCTCGTGGATCGCCACGATATTCGGATGTTGCAGTTGCGCCGCCGCCTGAGCTTCAATCTGAAAGCGTTTGATGTCCTCCTCGCGCGCCAACCACTCGGCGCGGATCATCTTGACGGCCACGATGCGGTCGAGGGAAATCTGCCGGGCCTTATAGATGACTCCCATGCCGCCGTGGGCAATTTCTTCAAGGAGCACGTAATCCCCGAAACGCTCTCCCACTTCGGATTTTATCCCGCTTTGCGGGCGAATTTCCGGTAGGCCCTCCAGTCCCAGCGCCAAGAGGCAGCGGGTGCACAGACCCTCCTGTTCAGCGACAGACAGTTCCGCGCCGCATTCTGAACAGAGTCGCAGGGCCGGCATAAACTGGGTGCCCATTTCTTTTTGTGCCCGCTCATCACGCGTCTGCGCGCGGATTTTTTGATTTTGTCGCCTCGGACGCGCTTTTTTTCATTCGCGTTATACGCGGGCGCTTTGCGTCATTTGCTTGCCACAGGATTTTTTGTACTTAGTCACACGAATTTCGGCACCTTAGCTTGGATATTTAACAGTCCGCGTAGCCGCCGACGTAAGGAGGCGGATAGAGAAATGGCGATCACGACGGTCCACCTCCTCACGTCGGTGGCTACAGATTGTTTTTGATCTCATGCGGAGTATGAAATGTCCGCGTTAGCCTGCGGCGGCCGCGATCAGGCCGCGGAGTTCCTCTTCGATTTCCTCCGGCCCGCTGACCGTCTGCGCAATTTCCAGCCGCAGCATCTCTCCGTACCGTCGGCGCAGACGTTGCACCGCCATTTTCACTCCGCTTTCACTCAGGCCCAGTAGCGCGGCCAGTTCCGCATAGGGCAGCAAATGCTCCGCCCCGGTCAGGCAGGGTCGCAGGCGTTCGTAGAGTTGGGTCTTTCCCTGGGCGGCGTATTCGGTTTGCAGACGTTGTCGGACCTGGTCCAACAGCGCCGAAGCCCAGCGGCGCTCGAACAGCTTTTCCGGTGTCATCTGCTCACTCGGCTCCAAACGGTAACGGTCTTCGGCGCCCAATTCATCCCAGGAAAGCAACCGTTTGCCACCGCCGCGTTTGCCGGCTTGACGGCTTTTCCATTCGTTGACGAGGAAATGATTCAGCGCGGTCAGCAGGTAGGACCGAAACCTTCCGCCGTCAGGCGTGATGCCAGCCGGGAAATCCTTCTCCAGCAAGCGCGCGAAAAGCTCTTGTGTCAGGTCTTCGGCATCCGGCGCCTCGTATCCGCGACGACGCACATAGGCATACAAGGGATACCAATAAGTCCGACAGAGGTTCTCCAGGGCTGCCGTGGCGTCTGGGGAGTCGCGGCGCCCGGCGGCGACCACCACACTCCAGTGCGTGGTGGTAAACTGTCCTGACGTGCCGGAAGGTTCGGGCTGCGAGGCCGGTTTCATGGCGGGGCCGATTCCGGGTCATCAGAGCAGAACCGA
This sequence comes from Verrucomicrobiota bacterium, assembly GCA_003218515.1. Lineage (GTDB taxonomy): Bacteria > Verrucomicrobiota > Verrucomicrobiia > Limisphaerales > AV2 > AV2. The sequence continues at coordinate 39,480 of QHNT01000150.1, forward strand.
CGGGGATTTGCAAGCTCACTGGCACCCGGAACCCCAGAAACGTGCCCGCAGTTTGTTGAGCGTGTCCTGAATGTGGCTGGGACGAATCTTGTCCAGCCGCAAATGGCCGAGCGCCTTTTGCCACCGTTTGTAGTGCGTCTTCTCCGTGGTAATCGTGTCGGGCTTCTTGCCGGACGCGGTGAGCATCGGCAGGTAAGTCTTTTCGTAAAACTCATGGAAGGTCGGCGAGCGGCCGATGTGCCGGAGTCGGTTTTCGCGGCGTTCAACGAGCAGCGTGCGGAATTCTTCCTGTGCTTCGGCTCCCGTTTTCGCTTTGAGCGGCACCCACTTGACGTTTTTCCGGCCGTCCTCGGCTTCGACGGAAATGCGCGCGAGGAAACTCTGGTTTCGACGCCACAGCCCGCGAATCGGATGCTTGCGGTTATCCAGTACGCGGGTGTATCTGTAGCGACGTGAGCTTGGTTTTGAGCCAGAGCGATTGCGTAAGGTTGCGTTGCGTTTCACAAGGTAACAATGTCGCAAGTCAAGCGACGTTTCTGGTTTATTACGCAAGTGATTAGACTGCAATAGTGCGCGCGTGGCGGAATGGCAGACGCGCCAGACTTAGGATCTGGTCCCGCAAGGGTTGGAGGTTCAAGTCCTCTCGCGCGCACCATTCCTTCCGTCATATCATCACACATCCCGAAGGGAGAGGACGCCCGGAGGCGGGTGAGGGCTCAGCTCGGCTGCGCCAAACGGAGATTTCTTTGATGCTTCAGTCGCTGGGTTTCGTTCCGGCGGCGACCTCTTTCGACGCGAATACAAACGGCCAGCGTCGGGTGCGCCATGACCAGGCGAGAAAAAGCGCGACGCCCAGCGACAGCGCGAGCGCGCCGTAGTTTTTGAGCGAGGTCTCCGCCGAAACAAAAAGGAACAACCAACCCGCCAGCGCAATCAACGGGGGAAGTGGATACAAGTGGATGCGGTAGGGCCTCTGCATCCCCGGCGCACGTTCGCGCAGGAGCATCACGGCGAAAATCTGGCCGATGAATTGCACCAGAATCCGCGTCACCAGCAGGGCGTCGATGACCGTCTGCAACGACAGAAAACTGCACACGATGGATACCACACCGATCACGATCAAGGAAACGTGCGGAAAATGTTTGGTAGGATGCAAGCGGGCGAAGATTTTGAAAAAATAACCATCCTGCGCCGCCGCATACGGAATGCGCGAGTACCCCAGCAGCAACGCAAACACGGAGCCAAACGCCGTCCATAAAACCATCAGCGTAAAAACCGCCGCGACTTTGGAGCCGTAAATTTTTTCCATGAGCAGTGAAACCACCGGCGCGGGCGGGTCGGTGGCCGGAACAAATTCCCGCCACGGCACCACTCCGATGATGGAGAAATTGATGGCGACGTAAATCAGCGCCACGCCGACAATGCTGATGAGGATCGAGCGTGGAATGACCTTGCCCGGGTCCCTGACTTCATCGCCGATGAAGCAAACGTCGTAATAGCCAAGGTAATCATAAACGCCGATCCGGGTGGCTGCGCCCAGGCCGAACAGAAAACCCAGCGAAAACTTGAACTCTTCCGGTGGAAAATCGAAAGCAAGTTTCGGATTGAAGTGCAGTGCGCCGGTCAGAATGACCGCGCCGGTCGTCAGCAACGTGCCGATCCACAAGCCCACAATGATTTTGCCGATGGAAGTGATCCGCCGATAGAGCAGCGCGATGCAGAGAATGCCGAGGCCGATGACAATGACCGAACCGGCCAGAGACAGCCCGTGCTTCGTCGTGACGCCGGGCCAAAGGTAATTCAGATACTGCGCAAAGCCGATGTAGCCCGAAGCAATTTCCAGGGGGCCGCTCAGGATGAATTGCCAGACGAAAAGAAAAGCCATCAATCGGCCGAACGTTTCGCGCCCGAACCCGTCGCGCAGATAAACATAACTGCCGCCCGAACCCGGCATCGCCGCGCCCAGTTCGCTCCAGACCAACGCGTCGGGGATGGTGATCAGCACAGCCACGAGCCAGCCGAGCATTGCCCGGGGCCCGTTTAACGCGGACATGAGCGCGGGAATCGTAATGAACGGCCCGATGCCGATCATGTTGGTCATGTTCAGCGCCGTGGCTTGCAGCAAACCGAAGCGGCGAAGCAGATGAGGGCGCTGAGGGTCTCCCGGTGCGGGCTGGCTGTTCATGGGTTCGCGCAAGGCCTTAATGCCTTTTCGCGATCAACGCAAACCAATATGCGAGGTTGAGAGTCTCGCTACGTGAGGGCACGCGGCCCGCAACGTTTTGCCGGCCTGTCCATGAACCACCTCCTCACCCTTTCCCTCTCCCCCAATGGGGGAGAGGGTGGCCGAAGTCGGGTGAGGGGTGATTCATGATCCCAAAGCGTGCGTAAAAAGCGAAAGGAGGCTTCCGGTGAACCTGGTGGGGCGAGCGTACTCGCGAGCCCTGATTTCCGCGTTTTCGTCCTTTCCTTTTCGGCGGGGCGTCGCATTTTGAGAGCGCGACGGGACTTATGAACCGGTCAAAAACCAGCGCGGGCTTGTTGATGTACCGCGTGCGCAACGGTCAAGTGGAAGTTTTCCTCGCGCATCCGGGCGGACCGTTTTTCACGCGCAAGGACGACGGCTATTGGAGCGTTCCGAAAGGGGAGATTGAACCTGGCGAAGACCTGCTCGCGGCTGCGATTCGCGAGTTCAAAGAGGAAACCGGCGTCACGCCTCGCGGCGAGTTCATCGAACTCGGCGCCATCAAACAAAAGGGCGGAAAGATCGTCCACGCCTGGGCGTTCTCGGGTGATTGGGACGGGTCGCAGCCGCTGAAGAGCAACACCTTCGAACTCGAATGGCCGCCAGGATCGGGAAGCGTTCGAAGCTTCCCCGAGATTGATCGTGTCGGGTTCTTCTCGATGCCTGAGGCGTGCAAGAAGCTGAAGGAATCGCAGCATCCGTTTCTTGACCGGTTGCAGGCCGCATTAAAGGACCGCCAAAATCTTTAAGCACGGATGAACACCGATTAACACGGATAAAGAGGCGTTCCGTTTGTTCGTTCATCTGTGTCCATTCGTGTTCAGCTGTGGTTTCATCCGATCCGCTCACTTCCGATTCCGGATCGGCATCAGGCCGAAGTGCAGCACCAGCCAGATCGGCACGGCGAAGAGCGCGATGGCGATCAACCGGTCCCAGGTCCAATTCATTCCCGGTAGATGCGCCTGGATGGGAAAGAGCACGATCATGAAATAATTGCTGAATCGCGTGTAGCCCAGGAACGAGCCGTACTTCGGATATTTTTTCCGGATGCCGCTGACCAGCGCCGCTGCGCCGAGACCGATCACCAGAAAAGTCACCGCCAGGTTGATCGGGAGCATCGCGTCCAATTCCAGTCGCGGCGCGCCCGCCGGTCGCGCGCGGAAATAAGGATATAGCCATTGCGCGCCGGCCCAGAGAAAACTGAACCCCGTCTGAATCGCCGTGCGAAAACTCGCCCTGCCCGAAGTCATTTCGTTCAGCAACAGGCCGGAGTAAAGCGGCACGATGCCCCAGATCGTTTCGACGTGCTGGAACGGCGTCTCGATCAGCTCAACAAAAGCGGCCAGGTAATTGTGACTCACGCGCTTGCTTTTAACAATTTGCCGGGCCAGGGCAACTGTAATTGGGATGAAGCCAATTTGTTGCTCGGAAAAACGGCTGAATAAAGAGATCTTCCGCGAATTGGCACGAATGGAATCGAAGCGATGCGTGGGAATCCGTCAGCCACGGAGTGGCCGAAGACGGTAGCCCATGGCGTGAGCCGTGGGGAGAAACGCAGCATCGCCAAAAGCCCCGTCAGGGGCGACAGAATTGCGGCCGAAGAGAATTTTCTTTCGCCGCTTCGCGGCTCCGATTGACAATTTCCGAACCCACGGCTGACGCCGTGGGCTTACCTTCTACCGCTGCTCCGCAGCTATTTGCCACCGTTCTCAAAGACTGATTTGTGGCTGCGATGGCGCTCCGCAAAATCCGGGTTTGCCGCGGTATCTCTTTGCGGGTAAATCAGGCGAACATTCCTATGAGCAAAACCAAAGTTGCCCTGCTCGGCGCGGGATTCATCGCGGACATCCACATCGAATCCTATCATCGCTTTGTGCCGGACGCGGAAGTGGTGGCGGTCTTTACGCGCAAGCCGCAACGGGCGGCAGCCTTCGCGAAAAAACATCACATCGCCCACTGGTTCAGCGACCTCGAAGACTCCATCGCCGAATCCGGCTGCGAGGTGGTGGACATTTGTCTTCCAAATTTTCTCCATCATCGCGCCGTACTGGCGGCGGCCAAAGCCGGAAAACACGTCATCATTGAAAAGCCGTTCGCGCTGAACCTGGAGGAAGCGGACGAAATGATCGCGGCCAGTAAAGCGGCGAAGCGAAAATCGATGTATGCCGAGGAACTTTGTTTTGCGCCGAAATACGAGCGCGTGCGCAGGCTCGTGAACGAGGGCGCCGTCGGCAAAATTTTTCAGATGCGGCAGTGCGAGAAACACAGCGGCCCGCACAGCGACTGGTTTTACGACGTGAACCAGTCCGGCGGCGGCGCGTTGATGGACATGGGCTGCCACGGCATCGCGTGGTTTCGCTGGATGCTCGGAGGCAAACCCAAAGTGCGCAGCGTTTACGCCCACATGCAGGGCGGCTTGATTCACGAGAAACGCACGCGCGGGGAGGTGAATTCGCTGTGCATCGTCGAGTTCGAGGGCGGCGCGATCGGCGTGGCGGAGAACAGTTGGTCCAAGCACGGCGGCATGGATGACCGCGTGGAGGTTTATGGCGACGCCGGCGTGGTCTATGCCGACCTGTTCGTGGGCAACTCCGCGCTCACCTACAGCGAAAAAGGATACGGCTACGCGATGGAGAAGGCCGGTTCGACCAAAGGCTGGACGTTCACCATGTTCGAGGAGGCGTTCAACCAGGGTTACCCGCAGGAGTTGAAGCATTTCATCGAATGCGTCCGCGAGGACAGGCCGCCGCTCGTCGCCGGCGAAGATGGCCGCGCCGTTCTGGAAATTATGAACGCTGCGTATCACTCCGCGCGCACTCGCCAGAGAGTGTCGCTGCCGTTCCGGCCCAAAGTGAAAAAGCCGATTGATCTGTGGTTGGGCTGAAGTTCATCTGTGGAGAGACAGAGGAGTAAGATTAGGATTAGGATTACGATTAGGAATTGTCCCGACCATGAATCTCCTGCGATTTGATTCCGAGGGCGCCTGGGTGGCTGGCGTCGCAAGCCTCTGGCGCGACCGGTTGCAAACCAATCCTCGCCTTCGCATGTGCCTGCCGTCCGGCAACACGCCGATCCGGCTCTACGCCGCGATGGCAGAGTCCGTGAAGCGCGGCCTGGTTTCGTTTCGGAAGGCGGAAATATTCGCGCTCGACGATTATGGCGGCCTGGCGCCCGACGATGAAGGCAAATGCGTGAACATACTGCGACGTTTCCTGATCGACCACATTGATCTGCCCAAGGAACAGTTTCACTTCATCGCCACCGACGCGCCGGACCTGGAAAGAGTTTGTCGCGATTATGACCGGCTCATCGGTGACGGCCTCGATCTCACTGTGCTCGGCATCGGTTTGAATGGTCACCTCGGATTGAACGAGCCTGGCTCTGCGCCTGACAGCACGACGCGCCGGGTGAAGATGCATGCCAGCAGCATCGGCGCGTCGGCAGACTATCTGAAACACTCCAATCGACCGACCTGGGGAGTGACCGTGGGGCTGAAGCACTTGCTCGCCTCAAAAGAAATCTGGCTCCTGGCGAGCGGAGCAAAGAAGGCTGGCATCATCCGCCGCGCGGTCAAAGGAGACGTCACGACGGAGGTGCCGGCCACCTTGCTGCAAAAACATCCGAACTGTTTTTTGTCTGTCGATGCTGAAGCAGGCGCCCTGTTGTGATGAGAGGCAGGCGAGGCGGCTATTCTACTTTTCCAACTCCTGCTCAAGCATCAGCAGGTCATCCTGCGACTTTGCCTGCCGGAGCGGGCCGCGAAATCGTCCGCGAACACACAGAAAATAGAAGGCCAACAACACCACCAGGGTTCCGGCGAAGACACTGCCCGTCAATTCATTCGGCGGCAGCACGAACAGCACCGTGATGAACGCGATCCAGATCACCGCCACGACGTTGACCGGCACGCTCCAGTTGCCGAGGTTCCAAGGGCCGTTGGCGCGTTCCGTCCATAGGCCGCGCCGGCCGGCGCGCAACTTCAGCATCAGCGGAATTCCGTAAGAGAGATAAAGCCCGATCGTGCTGATGCCTGTGACGGCCGGATAAAGCTTGGAGAAGTCCAGGCGCCTCGGAAACAAGGCGACGAGCCCGAGGATCAGGCAGGGCAGAAAGAACGAGAGTGCCGCGGCGAGCCACACCGCTGCCGCCGGCGTGCGCCAGCGCTTACTCACGTGCGCCCATCTGGCTGAGAGCGGCATGCCACGGTCACGCGCGAAGGCGAAAATCATGCGCGAAGTGGAAGTGACGCACGAGAGCCCGCAGAACCACATGGCCAGCGTCACGATCCACAGCACGACGCGTCCGAACGTGCTGCCGAGCGCCTGTTCGAAGATGTAGATGAACGGATTCGCCTCCGCTGCCGTGGCGCCAAGGTCCTTGATGGCGAGGGTCACGAACGCGAGCATGATGTAGCCGAAAAACCCGGAGACCGCCACCGACAGATAGATGCCCCACGGCGCGCTCACGCGGGCGTTCTTCGTTTCCTCGATCGTGTGCGCCGAGGCGTCGTAACCGGTGTACGTCCACTGCGCCTGCAACAGCCCGCCGAGAAAGGCGAACCAGTAAGGCTTGTCGGTGACCATGGTGAACGTTTTTGTGAACAGATAAGCAACCGGCTGTTTAGGCGCGAAGAACGCCAGTGCCAGCACCACGATCGCCACCCCTGCCACGTGGTACCAGGCGCTGAAATCGTTCAAGCGCGCGACCGTTCGAATACCGATATGGTTGAGCACGGCATGGGACAGGAGCAGGACCCCGAACACGACCGTGAAATTCGCCGGCGTTTCCGGCAGGCCCAGCAACGGAGTCAGGAACTGCGCGCAGCCGTAGTCAATGCCGGCGATGGCTGCGATCAAGCCGATCAGGTTGAGCCACGCGGTCAGCCAGCCCCAGGCAGGTCCGCCGAGAAACGACGCCCAGTGATAAAGCGCGCCGGAAGTCGGAATCGCCGATGCCAACTCGGCCATCGCCGCCGCGACGAACAACACGAAGAACGTCACGAGCGGCCAGCCGATGCCCATGACTACCGGCCCGCCGGCGTTCAAGCCCACGCCGTACAGCGTGACCGCGCCGGTCAGGATGGAAATGATCGAGAACGAGATGGCGAAGTTGGAAAAGCCGCCCATGTCGCGCAACAACTGCTGCGCGTAGCCGAATCGGTGCAAAACGTCCTTGTCCGACGCTCCCCCGGCGAGAACCGGACCGCTCATGGCTTTCTGCCTCCCAGAAAACTTTCGTGACGGTCCTCCCGAAATCGTTCGACATTGCGGGAGGCCTGGCGCGCCAGCAGATACGCGCTGATTGAAACCGACAGCAGCAGCGCGATCCCGATGATTAGACCGTATCGCTCCGTGAAAATCATTTGCCTGTAAATTTTACGAACACCCCGCTCCCGGCCGTCGGCCACCGCCCCTCATCCTTGTCCCCATGCGATAGGGAGAGATTTCCCCGAAACGATTCGCGCGATGAACTCCTGACCGTAGCGGCCGACGTGAGTCTGCGCTAATCCTTTGCCTCGAAAGCAAATCAGTGCGCCGACTCACGTCGGCGGCTACGAGGTTCATGGAGAGCCTCCATTCGCTTTTGCGCACGCATTGGGACCATGAACCGCTGCGCCTCACAGAGGCGCGGTCCGGACCGCGGGTCTGCGACCCGCAGCTTGCTCGGTTCATGGAAAGACCTACCCGAAACAAAACTTCGCGCATTGAACCCCTGAACCTGGTGGGGGCGGCGCGCTGCGCCGTCCGCGCCGCGTTCAGCGGCGCAACGATGCCGCCCGCTGATTCGCGGGCGAGGACATCGCAGCGCGATGTCCCTACCGAAGTCAGGTTCATGGAAAGCCCCCTTTCGCTTTTGCGCATGCATTGGGACCATGAACCACCCCTCACCCGACCTTCGGCCACCCTCTCCCCATCGGATGGGGAGAGGGAAGGGGTGAGGGGTCGGTTCATGGAGAGGGTGGCCGACTGGCCGGGTGATTGGAAGTTCATGGGGTTTCAGTTGCGCTTGAAACTCTCACAGCTTTCCCGGCCACCGCCAGAAAAACTTATTCGTCAACTTTCCGGTTGACTTCAACTACTACCAGGGTAGTATTACCAGAGTAAATCACATTTGTATATGAGCAAAACCAAAGTGCATCGGCTGGGGGACCTGCAACTCAAGATCATGAAAGTGCTGTGGGACCGCAGCGAAGCGACCGTGGCTGACGTGCACCAGTCCCTCGCCGGTGAACGGGACCTTGCTTACACCACCGTCGCGACGATGCTCCGCAAGATGGAGGCGCGCGGACTTGTCCGGCATCGCGTGGATGGCCGCAGCTTCGTTTACCGTCCCGCCGTCGGTTCCGACGCGGTGACGCGCGGCATGTCGGACCACCTGCTCGACCGGCTTTTTGAAGGCAATCTGGCGGACATGGTCAGCCACCTCTTGAACGCGCG
>QHNT01000008.1 GCA_003218515.1 Verrucomicrobiota bacterium
CCGCGTCCACGCCGTCGTGCGTGACGTTGGTCTGCCAGTTCCAGTCACCGTTCCAGTTCTGAAACACGAGGCCAGGATGATCGAGGGCTTCGCGTAAACCGGGCCGATATTCCACGAACGCGCTGGCACTGGTGACCGCCCCGTGCTCATTACTCACGGTGAGGCTGTAGAATCCCTGGTCGTTCGGGGACGCGTCGCCTATGGTCAGGGTCGAATCGGTCGCACCACTGATGCGAGTGTCATTTGTCAGCGGCGTGCCGTCCTTGTGCCATTGGTAGGTGAACGGACTGACGCTGACACCCAAACCTTCAAGCACGATCGGCTGGCCGTCGTTGACAAAGATCTGGCTCCGCGGCTGGCGCGCGATGCCGATCGGCCGGTCCGTCAGATGGAAGATTTCGAGGCCGGCGTCTGCCACAACGAACGCATAATCGCCGGCGATATCCACGGCTTGTGCCGGCCCGAATGTGAAGACGCCTCCCACTCGTTGCGGCTGCACGGGGTTGCTTATGTCGAACACCTCCAAACCTTCCTCACCCGCCGCAAGGAAAATCCGTTCGCCGACAATTTGCAATTGATAAGCGTGGCCGCCCGTGGGCACTTGCGCGACTCGCACCGGTTGCTCCGGGCGGGTGGCGTCGAGCACGGTCAGTCCTGAATCTCCGGCAGCCAGGAAGGCATGCGAGCCCCGGACCTTAACGTCCCGCAGGATCGTCGTGTACTGATCATAGGTCCCCAGCAGCCGCGGGTTCGTAATGGTCGCCAGGTCGAAGATCTGCAGCGACCACCATTCGGCGAGGTACGCCCGTCCGTTTGCAACCGCAAGAGCCATCGGATTACCGGCGGTCTGGTAGCGGGCCACGGGTACAGGCGCCGCGGGATTCCGGATGTCGAGGACGTGCAAGCCCGAATAGAAGTCCGCGACCAGAGCATAGTCGCCCAGGATTTTGACGTCTCGCGCATCCTTCGGTGCGCTCGAATGTCCCAACCGCCGCGGCTGCGGCGGGTCGCTCAGGTCCAGCACATGCAAACCGCCTCGCGTCGTGTCGCCTCCGTAGAGGGCCACAAAACCGATGCTTCCGGCCAACTCGATCCGTTGAGCGGCTCCACCCTCGGCGGGCTGATAGCTCGCGAGCCAGGTCGGCTGGGCGGGATTCAGGACATCGAGAACCTTCAGGTCGTCGTAGCCCAGGTAAGCGATCCCTTCGAACACTTTGATCGTTGCCGGGTAGGTCCCGGCAGTGTTGGTCCAGCGTCCCACCAACTCCAATGCCACATAAGTCTGGGCATTGAGGACTGCGGCGCCCCCGGGCGAAAGGAGGAGCATACCCGCGCCCAAGAGACTAGCGACACCTCGGTTGAGGACATAGGAAGCAGATGCAGTCATACATCCTTCCGAAACGGAGAAACGGAGCGGGCGTTTGGCCTCGGCGTGGTTGTTAGAAAGCATGCGATTTTCAAACGCTCTCAAGGGAACGAGAAGGATCGATAGAATTTGATTCCAAATCCATTCTGCGTCGGCTTTGTCCATTGATTGAGCGTCCACCGGCGCTCATCAAGTACAAAAAGAAACCGTCCGAAAGGTTACACACCGGACTGCTAAAATAAGGCAACGGTTTTGCAGCACAGGCCGTCACCCGCTGCAAGGCCAGCAGGGTAGGGCGCGTCACTCCGTGCGCGCCGCCAACTCGAGTCTGTTCGCGAGCGGCGCGCACGGAGTGACGCGCCCTACCTGACAAACATTGACATTTCCTTGTCACGGTACTAGCCCAAATGACGGTGGGGCTTGGCAGCCCTTGGCAATGTAGCAGCCGACGTGAGGAGGCTCTGACTTCATTCGTTTCCCGAAGAAATCGGAGCCTCGTTACGTCGGTTGCTACAGAGCGTCAGGTTTTTTAACGGCCGGTCATGGAACCAGGGTTGGATCATGGCGCCAAATCACTTTTGTCGGCGGGTAGATGGCCCCGCCGCGATAAACGCTGTCGGGGTCCATGTCCACGACATCTTTACCCGGCAACGTCATGACGTGTCCGGCAACGAACAGGATGTTGCCCGCGTTTTTGTGACGGCCCGGGAATTGACTGGCATAAGCCTTGGGCTGCCCGGTGTAGGCAGTCTGGAAAGGACAAAGCATTGCTTCGCCCGGAACGCCGCCATCGAGAAACAACGCGGTCCTTTCCGGCACCTGGATTTCGCGGAGCTTGAGGCTCCTGGAGTCGCTGCCATCATCCACCGCACCGGGCGGCCCTTTTTCGTAGTCGAACATGAGCTTCGAATTGATCGCCAATGAAAAATTCGGGTAGGTGGCGGCCACAGGCGAGAAGCGGGCTGCCGGACAATGAAACGTGTTTCCTCGAGAGTAGAACTCGTGTTGCGAGGATGGCGTTTGGGAGTAGCGGGCCATGGTCGTGACTCCCAGCGTCTCTGCCAGCGCGTTGTACCAAACATCCCGGCTAGTGGAAGAGCCGGTCATTTCCCAGGTGTTGATGCCATCGACCGCCGATTCACGAGGCAAGATGTCTTTCCAGCAGCGTAAACGCGGAGCGTTTCATATAATCCCCAGTTCAGTAGGAGTTCGTCGGCGAATTCGACCCGGAGTCGTCCCGTGCCGCGCCGCCATCAAACAGCGATTCCGCAGCCAGTTTGCTGCGGGTCTCCGCGAAATTCTCATCGGCGCATGCCTCGAACGCACTCGGATTACCCGCAAACGGCTGAAGGATTTCAGGGTCCTTCAGCTTCGTCATCGTTTGCTGAAATCTGTCGACGGCATGGGGTGGTAGTCCGCCCCGAGCGACCAATAGATAACCCGTGTTGTGAAATCGCTGGAGCAAAACAAGCTGTTCTCTGGCTGCGACCTGCCGGAAACGCCGCTCCGTGGCCACGCCGGCGTCATACGTTCCATGGACCACCGCCTCCACGGGCGTCATCTCGCTGAACGGGTTCCCCAGGACGGGCCCCTCACGCCGCGCCAGGTCCGAAGGGTGGCTGTTGGAGAGCCCCCATTCGTTTTTCGCATCCATTGGGACCATGAACCGCCCCCTCACCCAACCTCCGGCCACCCCCTCCCCCATTGGGGGAGAGGGAGGAATGAGGGGGCGGTTGATGGAGAGTTCCTGCTGGTCATCGACGTAGCGATACTTGTCCAAATCCCTGGCGCGGATGCCTGCTTCCACCAGGCAAGCCTTTGTCCAAAGAGTGAGCGTCGAATCCGCCGCGCCGAAGAGAAAGGATTTCCCGCGAATATCGGAGACAGTTTCGATACCTGTCCCTTTGCGCGTGAAGATGACTGCGGGTTCTCCGCGCAGCGCGGTTGCCCCATGCGAGCGGACGACTCTTACCAAAGGTTGAACGTCCGGGTCCTGCATTTTGGCGCGCACGTACTCCCTGGCGTTCATTTGCATGAAATCCACGTCGCCACGAATCAAATCCAGCACTGCTTGCCTTTGGCTTTTGTACAGCCGCAGATCGATCCGCGTCGGCTTTTGAGCGAGAGCGCTCAGACCGTGCTCGACATGCTCCAGCAGAGGCGCTGCGCGCATCGCCCGATCCAAAGGGTTCCCTTCCGCCGCGAACGCGACCGAGAATCGTTCCTCACCGCCTAGCAATCGCGCGGGTTCCTTGCCGGCCATGGCTGAAAGGGTCTCGGATTTGATGGTGAAAAAAGGGCTTGGCGAGGTCCAAATCTCCTGAAGTTGCCGCGCCGTCTCGGTGCGAAGGATAGCCAGGGCGATGGACTTTCGCGCTTTCTCTTCACCGGCCTTGGCCAGAAGGATGAGCGTCAGGGCTATCCCAACCACCAAACCCGCAATCAAGCTCGCCAGCGCCGGATTTCGAACCGTCCAACGCTGCAGGCGAAGAATAGGGCCGGCTGGCCTGGCGAGAATGGGTTCGCGGCGCTGCCAACGCTCAAGGTCCTCGGCGAATTCCAATGCGGAACCGTAACGCCGTTCGGGATCCTTATCGAGGCACTTCAAGCAGATCGTGGCTAGGTCGCGATCAACCAACTCATTTAACAAACCTGGATGCGTCGGTTCCTGTTCCATCACTCGGCGCAGAATTTCGATCGGCCTCTTCCCTTCGAACGCGGGACGACCCGTTAACAACTCATAGAGAATTGCGCCCAGACTATAAACGTCCGCCGCCCGGGAAACGGGTTTCCCGGCCGCCTGTTCGGGCGCCATGTAGCTCGGCGTCCCCAATAATTCGGTCGTTTGGGTCAATGCCGTCTCCTCGTCCAACAGTTTGGCTACGCCAAAATCCGTCACGTGCGGATTCTCATCCCGGTCCAATAGAATGTTACTCGGCTTCAGATCACGGTGCAGCACCCCTCGTTCATGCGCGTAATGGACCGCCCTGGCGACAACCGCCAGGAGCCGGGCGATCCTGAGTTGGCGGCTCCTCTCCCTGGGCGACCGCTCTCTTTGAGTCGGGTCGTACCAGACGGACGAGGCAAATTCGCGGAGTTTCTGAGCGAGACTCGCCCCCTCGACCAGCCTCATGACCAAAAACGGATTGGCCCCGTGCTCGCCAACCTCGTAGATCGGCACAATGTTCGGATGATCCAGTTTGGCCGCGGCTTCTGCCTCTCGACGAAAACGCGCCAAGGCTGCCGGAGAAGCCAACTCGCCCAGGCCAATCATTTTGAGGGCCACGACCCGGTCCAGGGAGAGTTGGCGGGCCTTATAGACAACGCCCATGCCTCCGCGTCCGATTCGTTCCAGGATTTCGTAATCCACTAACCCCAACTTCCTCTCACCTTCGGAACCTGCGTCCCAAAGCGCGCCGTCGGCACTACCCTCAGTCCCGCGCCAGAGCCCGAGGTTCAACAAACACCGGGGGCACTGGTGAAAAGAGACGTCTCGCTCGATTTCGTTGCCGCAGGAGGAACATTTCATTTTTTCGGTCATGGCGCCGTGCGAACTCACGTGTTCATGATGGGTACAACAGGAACTCACTCCCGCGGTTACAGACAGCCGCCATCGCGACTGCCGACTGCGGGCAGTCGGCCGGCGGCGCTTGTCCCGGGCGCCAGCCGCAATCAACTCAGTGCTGCGAACAACTGGCGAATTTCGTCGTCAATCTCTTCCGGGCTGTCCACCGTCCTGGCAATCTGCGCCCGCACCAATTCGCCAAAACGGCGGCGCAGGCGATATACCGTTACTTTCAAGGCTCCCTCGCTCATGTTCAGTTCGGCCGCGATTTCCTGATAAGATTCTTCCGCAGCACCTCCAGTGAGATGATCCTTCAGTTTCTCAAACCGCTCGCCTTTTCGCGCAGCCATGCATTCGATATGAAGCTGGTTCATCACGCGCTCCAGAAGCGCGAGCGCCCAACGGCGATTAAATATCTTTTCGGGCGTCAAGTGATCGCAGGGTTCGAGCGATTCCCGGTCTTCGGGTTTCAAATGGTCCCAGGAAATAAACGCGTGCTGCCCGCCGCGCTTCAAGGTCCGCGTCTTGTGCCATTCGTTATCCAAAAAGTGCTTCAGCGACATGAGCAGGAACGAGCGGAAACGTCCTTTGGATGGCGCGACGCCTCCCAAAGCGCGGTTTTCCAGAAGATGCGCGAAGAATGCCTGGGTCAGGTCCTGCGCTTCGTGAATCGCGTGGCCGCGCCGGCGAATATACCAGTATAGCGGAGGCCAATAAATCCGGCAGAGCCGTACCAGGGCCTCGTCCGCTCCCTGGCCCGCTTTCAACACCATGCTCCAATGTGTTGTTCCAAATCGTCCGGCTTGACTCGCGGAGGTCTCGGATTGGTACGACGACGAGGGCACAGGTTTTGCAATGAATGAATACTCCGTTCTAACGCTAAATTCGTGCCAGGTACGAGCCAAAATCGCCAACGAATTTCACGGCATTTTGACAAAACATGGCGGGATGCCGCCAATGATTTTGGGGGCAGTAACCCAGGCGAATTGGACCGCCTGGGTGCGCTTCCCCGCAGCGCGTGTGAAGGATGCGCATGTTTACTCCGGCCCAGGAGCGCATCATCGGATTTCCCTGACCCCCTCCCCACTCCTTCGTCGTGGGGAGAGGGAAATATTTCCGGCGCACTTATGGTGGCAATAATCAAGAAGCGCCCGAGTGAATTCTCCTGTGCTGACAGCCGTCTGGAAACTCTGTATGGTTCACTGCCGTAACCACGTCCCTCGGATTCCTCCGTCTGGGATGCGCTCGTTGGCGCCGAACTTGTGATAGCACTTTGCTTGAATCGTCATTGGTCAATTTCCCTCGTGCTGCTTTGTGTCGGCGGCGGGTGCATCGCCGCACCGCCTCGCGCTGAAACGCGAAAGCCCGCCGGAATCAATGCGTCTCGCAAGGCGATAGAGATTCTGCAGGCGGAGTGTTTTGCGTGCCACAATGAGGAGAAGAAGAAGGGCGGACTGGTGCTTACGTCGCGCGAATTGCTGCTCAAGGGCAATAAAGACGGCGCCGTGGTCGTGCCGGGCAAGCCGGACTCCAGTCGGCTGCCTCGTGCGCTTTTGGCTGATGCCGATCCGCACATGCCGCCGAAGAAGCAGCTCAAGGACGCGCAGATCAAAGCTATCCGCGACTGGATCAAGGGCGGACTCGTCTGGGACGCGCAGGCGTTGGCAGATGATGAGACCAATCTCGCGCCCGTGGAACTCGCCACGCTGCCCGCGTCCTATCAGCCGGTCATGGCGCTTGCGCTATCGCCTGATGCCAAACGGCTGGCAGTTGGCCGTGGCGGATCAATCGTCGTGCACGATGCGTCGCAGACGAATTTCCTTGTGCTGACGCAACTGGAGGCGCATCGCGACGCCGTGCACGCGCTGGCTTGGAGCCCGGACGGACGCTGGCTGGCCTCGGGCGCATTCCGGCGGCTCGATCTGTGGGACACGGAGTCGTTCAAATTGGAGCGCGAATGGACCAACGGGTTGGCGGGACAGGTTACCGCGATCGAATTCGCGCCCGACGGCAAGAGCCTGGCGTTAGGCGATGGCGTCACGGGACAGAGCGGCTACCTTCGGTTGATCGACATCACGAAGAACAAAGTTGCCGCGTCGTGGCGCGCGCATGGTGACACGATCTTTGACCTGGATTTCAGCCGCGACGGGACGCAGCTCGTGACGGCCGGCGGTGACAAATTGATCAAGGTGTGGGAGCTTTCATCGAAAAAGGAACTGGCCCGGCTCGAAGGCCACACGGCACAAGTGCTGGGGGTCGCGTTCAACACCAACGCCACGCAAGTCGTCAGCGGTGGCGCGGACAAGGAGATAAAGGTCTGGGACGTCAAAACCCGCGAGAAAATTATCAGCCTTGGCAGCCACTCAGCCGCCGTGACGACCGTCGCCTGGCCGGGCGACGGAAAGGTTATCTTCGCGGCCACCGATGCCGGCAATTTGTTCTCCTACTCCAATCTCAAAGCGCACACTGGAGAGCAAAGTTCAAGCGGTGGCGATGAGAAAAGAATCGGGGAAGCCAATGAGACCGTGTTGTGCATGGCCATGACGCCGGACGGCAAGACGATCTTCGCGGGCAGCCACGATGGCGTCGTCCACGTCTGGAACAGCGAGCGGAAGCTGCTGGCCAAACTAATGCCGGCGACGAACGCGGTCGTGCTCAGTGCTGTGTCGGTTGATGAGGTCGGTCCAACGAAATCCGCAAGGCTGAGTTTTTCAAATCCGAAATCCGAAATCCGAAATCCGAAATCGACCAGAGCGTCCTTACGTCGGCTGCCACAAATTGGCAGCGTCCACTCGCTCAGTGCACAGCCGAAGGAGCTTCGCCTCACTGCGGATGCGCCGCGTCACGGCGTGCTGATCACTGCGCACACGGCGGATAGCGTTGAGGTGGACGTCACGGATCGCGTCAGGTTCTCGACGAGCCGTCGCGCGCCATTCGAGTTGGTCGAGCACAGCGACGTGCGCGCGTTGCGGCCCGGCGAAGGAACTTTGATCGCGTCGTTCGGACGCCAACGCATCGAGATTCCGGTGGAGATCGAAAAACAAACCAGCGCGACTAATACCGATCCGTCCCTGCCTTCGGCCACAGTCTCCCTGAACCCCCTCACCCCTTCCCTCTCCCCCACTGGGGGAGAGGGTGGCCGGAGGCCGGGTGAGGGGGCCTCTCGGGGGTCAAGGGGTTCAATGCGCGAATTAGTTCGGGAGAATCTGCCCCTGCATGAGGGGGGTGTGGGGCGGGTCGAGACCCGGACCGTGTTGACCCCGCCTCCGGTCAGCTTCATCCGTGACGTGCTGCCCGCCTTGAGCAAAGCCGGGTGCAACGCCGGATCGTGTCACGCAAAAGCCGAGGGCCAGAATGGGTTCAAACTGTCTGTGTTCTCCTACGATCCCAGGTCCGACTACGCGCATATCGTCAAAGACGCGCGCGGACGACGGGTGTTTCCCGCTGCGCCGGACGAAAGCCTCATCATCAAGAAGCCCACGACGGCCATCCCGCACGAAGGCGGCCTCCGCTTCGAGCGCGGTTCCGAAACGCATCAACTCCTCGTCCGTTGGCTGCGCGAAGGCATGGCTTACACCGTCACGAACGAGCCTGCGCTACAGCGCCTCGTCGTCTTTCCGAAAGAGCGCCGCTACCACAAGGGCGCTGTGCAACGTTTGTTGGTGGAGGCGCATTACTCCGACGGCAGCAGTCGCGACGTGACCCGCCTCGCGGCCTTCGCCTCGAACGACAAGGAGATCGCCACGGTGGACGAGCATGGGATCGTCGCCATCGGCGCACTGACCGGACAAGGCGTGGTGGTCGCGCGTTACGCGGGCCTCGTGGCGGATGCGCACATCCTGGTTCCGGCAGACCGGCTTCTGCCCGAAGCCCAATACGCCGCTCTGCCGCGCAACAACTTCATCGACAACCTGGCCTGCACCCAGTTCCAGCGGCTCGGCCTTCTTCCCTCGGAACTGTGCACCGATACCGAATTTCTGCGTCGCGCCTCCCTGGACGCAATCGGTGCGCTGCCGACCCCAAAGGAAGTGCGGGAGTTCCTGGAGACGGCAACTTCGGCCTATGCTGGTGAGAAAGCGGGAGAGTGGGAAAGTGAGAATGTCAGCGGTTCCCACTCGCTCACTTTCTCACCTGCTCACCTGCCCGGCGAAGATCGACTCACTGCCCGCCGCCAAGCCCTCCGCGCTGCGTTGGTCGACAAAATTCTCGCCCGCTCGGAATACGCCGATTACTGGGCCAACAAGTGGGGCGACCTGCTCCGTCCGAATCCCGACCGCGTGGGCGTAAAAAGCGTGTTCACGCTCGACCAGTGGTTGCGCGACAGTTTCCGGCTGAACAAACCTTACGATCAGTTCGTGCGCGAAATACTCCTTGTCGAGGGCACAAACCATCGCGACGGTCCGGCGGTGATCTACCGCGACCGGCGCGAGCCGGCCGATCTCACCACCCTGTTCAGCCAGCTCTTCCTTGGCACGCGGCTCGAATGCGCCCGCTGTCACCATCATCCGAACGAGAAGTGGAGCCAGGACGACTTCTACCAGTTCGCGGCCTTCTTCGGTTCG
>QHNT01000009.1 GCA_003218515.1 Verrucomicrobiota bacterium
ACTCCTCCGAACATCGCTTTCCTTTGGCCAACATCACGCCAATGGTAAACCGACAGCGTCGCCAGACAGACCAGTGGAATGACAAAGGCAATCGGCCCCTTGGTCAAAAAACCGAGCGTGACCGCGGCCCAGCCCGCCAGATGCCACGCGAAGAAAAATTTTTGTTTCGCTTCTACGTCTTCCAGACTTCGCCAGCTTCTCCAAAAAAAATAAACTGCCCAGGCAACGAATTGGGTGAGAATAATATCGGTCGTCAACATGCGCGCCATGACGAGGTAGAGGAGCGAACTTTGCAGAATCAATGCGCTCCGGAGACCGACACGAGGACCGCCCAGCGCGCGGCCGAACAGATAACTCATCCAGACCCCGCTGAGGCCGGCCAGCGCCAGCGGCAACCGCACAGCCCATTCGTTCGGGCCGAACACGGACATCGAAACGGCGACCGCGCAGTACGTCAGCGGCGGTTTGTCCAGGTGCGGCACATACCAGAAGTGCGGAACGATCCAATCGCCCAGTTCAATCATCTCGCGGGCGATTTCGGCGTAACGGCCCTCGTCCGGCTCGTTCAACGAACGGCTGCCGAGGAGAAAGAGGAACGTGAACAGCGTCAGCGCCACCAACCACCACCGTTGGCGCGGCGAGTCCACATTTGGAATCATCAGCGGTTTTTAGTGCTCGTCCGACAAAGCTGCAAGCCGGGACTGGCCGTCGCTTGAAGTTCGGCGCCGATCGGGCATCGGTTCGTCGCGCGCAAGGGCACCCCATTTCACTCGATTTTCTTCGGCAGGCTCGCCTTAACCATAAGCTCAGTTTTGCAGATGCGAAAACAAACTGCAGGTTCAGAGAGGTTCATCGTGCGACGCGTTGTGGAATTCTTTGCATTTTTTTGCCGCGGCGCGCGTCATTATCTGAGATGAACGAATTCATGCCAATGAAAACGACGATGTATTCTTCAACAGCTTCTGCTTTATGGATCATGCTGCTGACCGCCGCGACGACCGGTTGTTCCACCTTCAACAGCGACTGGAAAAAGGCGAGAGCCACGCCGCCAGGCGACGACCTCACGGGCCGCTGGGAAGGAACGTGGTTGAGCGGGAAGAACGGCCACCACGGCAGGCTGCGATGTGTCGTCACCAGGCTCGGCGATGACCGGTATCGCGCCCATTACAAAGCGACTTATTGGAAAATTTTTCGCATCGGTTACGCGGTGGACATGCAAGTTCGGCAGGAATCGTCGAATACGTACAAATTTCAGGGCGAAACGGACCTCGGCTGGTGGGGCGGAGGCGTGTATCATTACGACGGCGACGCGACGCCGGCGAATTTCTTTTCGACCTACAAATCCAAATACGATCACGGCACGTTTCAGATGACGCGACCCTGAATATACTCATTCCGGCAACGGTTTGCCTTTGGTCTCCGGCGCGAACCAGATCAGCACCAACCCGAACAGATAGACCAGCGTGATGACCGCGCCCGCCTTGGCATAACTGCCGCCGTAGAACGACACCAGTTGACCCTGTGTCAGCGCGCCGACCGCCGCCAGGATGCGGCCTGAGTTGTAGCTGACGCCTTGCCCGGTCGCGCGCACACGCGTTGGAAACAGCTCGGGCAGATAAAGGGGAAACCAGCCGTAGAACGCCGCCGTGGTCCCGCCCACCAGAAATACCATGACCAGAAACAACGCGCCGTACCGGTCCACCGCGCGAAACAGGAACGCGCACAAAACCAGCGACATGAAGCAGAGGCCAAAATACGTCGGACGCCGGCTGATCCCGCCGCCAAAGGCGCCGCCTAACAGGCATCCCACGATCGCGCCGACTCCGGAAAGGATTTGCGTGTTTGCCTTGGCCTCCGACATCGTGCCGCCGGTCAATTGGTCCGCCCACAACGGCAGCCATTGCACCGATCCCCACGTCCCGATCAGGGCAATGGAAGCGAACGCAATCGCGAGCAACATGTTCTTGAGCAGCCGCGCGCTGAAAATTTCTTTCACCGGCCGGGCGACGCTCTGTTTCACGGACGCCTTCCATCGCTCGGACTCAGGCACGAACAACTGGATCACCAAAGCCAGCGCCGCGGGCGCCGCCCCGGCCAACATCACCCACCGCCACGAGGTCTGCGTGACTTTGAAGAACAGTCCCACGACGGCGATCAGCGCGAATCCTACGTTCGCCGCCGCCCCGATGACGCCCGCCAACATCGGCCGCTTTTCCTCCGGCCACGCCTCCATCACCAGCGCCACGCCCAACGACCACTCACCGCCCATGCCGAACGCGGCCACGAACCGCAAAACGCCAAGATGCCAGGGGGCTTGCGCGAAATAACACAGGCCGGTGAACAGCGAATAAGTCAGGACGCTCAACATCATCGCGCGAACGCGTCCCAATCGGTCGCCCAACCAACCGAAACTTAACCCGCCACAGGCGGCCCCGACCAGAAACAGCGCCGTGATCCGGCCCATCCAACGCGCGACAAACTCGTCGCCGCCCCCGGCGCCGTGCGTCATGTCGAGAAGTGCCGGCCGCGCCACCAGCGGGAAAATCCCCATTTCCAGACCGTCGAACATCCAGCCCAGGAACGCCGCGATGAGTACGAGCCATTGGCCGCTGGCAACGCTCTTCGGATTAGCCAGGACGGAGTTCCCTGCGTCGGTTGCGTTCAGGATCAACCTCCATGGAATGAATGACGAATGACAAATGGCGAATGCCAAAAGATCCGAAGTCCGAAGTCCGAAAACGGATCGACGCCCGGGAACGGATTCGAATTTTCAGTCATTCGTCATTCTTTCGGGTTTCGGAATTCGGGTTTCATCATTTCCGCGTCTTCTCGGGTGGCAGTCGGCCCGGAAACTACCTCCCGTTCCGCTGCGCCAATTCTCTTCCGTGCGCCGCCGCGTGCCGCCAATGTTCGTCGGCAGCGGCCTGCGGATTGTTGAACGGCTTGCCGCCCATCTCGACATAGACTTTCTCCACCTGACCCGCAAGGCCATTACCGACATAGCGCGTTATTCGCTCATTCCGTTGAAAATCGGCTTTGATCTCGTCCACCGCTGACTTCACTTCCTCAGGCTTTCTGCGCGCGTAGTTTTGGACCTGCTTCCGCAGTTCCATGATGAACGCCTGCTGGTCATCCAAAACTTCGCCCGTCCCGATCGGGCCGTGCCCCGGACAAATAACTTTCGCCCCGAGCTTCTTCGCCGCCTCCAGCGTCTTGACCCATTCGCCGGTGTCGCCATCGGCAAGATAGTTATAAGGGCCATTCACGCAGGCGTCGCCCGTGAACAGAATCCTTTCCTTGGGCAGCCAGACGAAACCGTCGCCGTGCGTGTGCGCGACGCCGAAGTAGTGCAGCTCGACGCGATGCCTGCCGTCGTCGAAAATCATGTCTTTGTTGTAAAGCAGCGTCGGCGGCTTGAGTTTGCTCGACGCGACGTCGGGACGGTTTTTCGCGGTGTCTTCCCAGCGGCCCGGCTTGCCGCCGTAGTAACCCGTCTCATATTTCTTCATCTCCTCGATGACTCCCATGTGCGCGACCGGCACCGCGCCCTGCTCCACCCAAATCTGATTGCCATACGCGTGATCGCCGTGATGATGCGTATCGAAGGCGAACCGAATCGGCTTGTTCGTGATCGCCTTGATTTTCGGAATGATCTCTTGCGCGCCAGAGGGAAAGTTGGCGTCGATGACCAGCACATAATCTTCAAAGACAATCCAACCGTTGTTGCAATGGCCGTGAGCTTGGATGTCACCTTCGTGGAAATAGACTTCCGGCGCGATTTGTTCGACTTTGTTCACTTCGGCGCGACTGAAAAGCGCTGGAAGAAAAAGAGCCGTTACAAAAAGAAAACGACAAGAGGGGAATTTCATGGCGGCGATGGTCGTGAAAAGCGTCACGGCAGTCAAACTCGAAAGACCCCTCACCCGGTCCCCCTGTCATTGGGTTCCACGCGTTTGCGGCCAGAAGGCAACGCTTCCCCCGGTCAGGAAGCCGCGGAAATTTTCTCGGCGGGTTTTGCCGCTGGAGCCATGGGGAGGCTGACGGTAAAGACCGACCCCTTGCCGACTTCACTGGCGACTTCAACCGAACCGTGATGCGCTCGCACTACCGCTTTCACCAGACTGAGTCCCAGGCCCAGACCTTTCTCGTTGCGGCTTTTGTCGCCGCGGTACAGGCGGTCCCAGATTCTTGGAAGGTCTTCGGCGGAAATGCCCATTCCGGAATCTTTCACTGTGAGGATTGCCTCCCGCTCCTTTTGATAGGCGGCGACCTCGACGTTCCCGCCGGGCCCGGTGTATTTGATAGCGTTGTCCAGCAGGTTCGCGAGCGCCTGTTGAATCCGGTTGCGATCTGCCTGGACTTGCAATCGATCCGGCAGTCTTGCGTTGAGGGCGATCTTTTTCTCTTCGGCAACAATCTGGTAAAGGTCAATCACATCGCGAACCAAATCCGGTAGAGCAATGGCGGTAAGGTCCAACCGCATCGTTCCGGTCTCGGCCTCGGAAATGTCCATGAGCGTTTTGAGCATGGTGAGGGCGCGCTCGGATTCCTCCATCGTGTCCGCGAGCGCTTCACGGCAGGCTTCCTGATCGTCCGAGGTTTGCAAGGCGGTCTCGGCCGAGCCGCGCAACCGCGCCATGGGCGTGCGCAGATCGTGCGCGACATTGTCCAGCGCTTCGCGCATGCCGCGGATCAGCATTTCGTTCTTTTCCAACATCCGGTTGAAGAGTTTCACCAGTTCGTCTAGTTCGTCGCCGGTTTGGCGCGCCGGCACTCGCGCGTCCATCCTGCCGGTCTCGATGATCGAGCGGACGGTCCGGATCAAGTGCCGGATTGGTTGGAGCGCGCGGTAAGTGAGGAACGCCCCACCTCCATAGCCGAGCACAACCACAACGATCATCCCAACGCCGAACAAAAACCGAAAGCGCACGAGCAAGGCCTCGGAGTCATCGATGCTCTTGCCGACCTGCAGCAGCCGTCCATCGCTCAATGGCGCGGAGGCGAACATCCACACATGCTCGTTGTTCCTCCCGGTCA
Organism: Verrucomicrobiota bacterium; assembly: GCA_003218515.1. Lineage (GTDB taxonomy): Bacteria > Verrucomicrobiota > Verrucomicrobiia > Limisphaerales > AV2 > AV2. The sequence goes on from QHNT01000009.1 coordinate 5,038, forward strand.
GCGAAAACCAGGGGCGGGTTTCTTCAATGCTTCGGACTTCGAGCTTCTTCAGATCGAAATCGTCGCGCCACTCGGCAGGGACGTTGACGAACACCGCGTTGTTTCCAATGCCAACCACGCGGACAAAAAAGGCGTTCCTGTCCTGGCCGCGGCTGTTCACGAAGTTTTCGCTCAGGCCCGCCAGCCCGCCATTTTCATACCACGCGCGGTACTCCTCCAGCCTGGCGCGGATGACTTCCTTTTCCTTTTGCTGAATGGACGAGGCGAGGACGAAGTAAGCGAGCAGGAAAAGCGCGAAGCAGCCGAAAATAAAAAACGCCGCATACCACAGGTTCAACCGGAGACTGAAACTGCGGCCCGAACGTTCAATCGGCTTTGAGCGCATAACCAACCCCGCGCAGCGTGTGAATCATCTTTTTGCCGAAATCCCGGTCAATCTTGTTGCGCAACCGGCAAACCACCACGTCCACGACGTTCGTCTGCGGATCGAAGCTGTAGTCCCACACGTGTTCAAGGATGAGCGCTTTGGAAACCACTTTGCCGGCGTTGCGCATCAGATATTCGAGCAGTGAAAACTCGCGCGACTGCAGATCGATCTTCTGATTCCCTCGCCGCACCTCGCGGGTGATGAGGTTCACGGTCAGCTCGCCGACAGTCAGTGTCGTCGGCTCAGTCTCGCGCGAGGCGCGTCGGATCAGGGCCTGCACGCGGGCCAGCAATTCGCTGAAGGCAAACGGCTTTACGAGGTAATCGTCACCGCCGCTTTGCAGGCCCTTGATGCGGTCATCCACGGAAGCCCGGGCGCTGAGAATGAGGACCGGGAGGTTGATTCTACGATTGCGCAACTCCTGCACCAGGCCCAGGCCGTCGAGCTTCGGGAGCATAATGTCAACCACCGCCGCGTCGTAAGGCGTGGTTGTCGCCAGAATCAGACCGTCTTCGCCGTTGGCGGCGTGATCCACGGCGAAGCCGCTCTGTTTCAGTCCCTTGATCACGAACGAGGCGATCTTCTTGTCGTCCTCAACAACCAGGATGCGCATGTGGCCAGTTTCTGTTCCGCCGCCTCGGATTTGCTCTCCGACAATTTCGATTTGTGGGCGTTCGGTTTCCATGAGTTTGCCACGGGGAACGTTGACGGCAAAAAGAAAATGTTTCCTCCCGGCGGAGCGTAGCGCACGCTTCCAGCGCGCCAGTTGCGCGGCCTCCGTGCCGCGGTGCGACCCGAGGCTGGGAAGCCTCGCAACTTGCAGGCAAAGATGCCTGTGCTACGGCCAGCCGCCGCAGGAAAAGCTCACCTACTTTGATTTGCCCTCGTCCACGACGACGTAGTCGCTGCCGCCGCGACTCCAGAACCGCACTAGCACCTGTTTGGTCTTGACGTGTTTGCTCACCTCAACCGCTTCTGCCGCATTGGTCACCCGTTTGTGATCGATCTCCTGAATCACGTCGCCGGGACGCAGTCCCGCTTCGTAGGATGCGGAATCCGGGTCCACCTCCGTGATCAACGCGCCTTTCACTCGGTCGGGAATGTTGAACTGGCTGCGCGCCGCAGAGTCGATGTCGCCGACCGCCACGCCATTGAGCGCGTCGCTCTCGTTGTCGCCGGGCTCGTTATTGGCGGAGACCAATTTCTGTTCCGGCATTTCTTTGAGGGCCACCGTGAACGTCTTCTCTTTTCCGTCACGGAGGACTTTCAAGGACACTTTGTCACCGGGCGACAGGCGGCCGACCATCAATTGCAGGTTGCGCCGGTCTTTGACGGGTGTGCCATTCAACTCGATGATCACGTCGCCGGACTGCACGCCCGCTTCCGCCGCGGCGCTTCTGTCTTCCAATTGGGTGACCAACGCGCCGCTGGTGGTGTCCGGAACGTTAAATTGCCTGGCCAGTTCCGGAGTCAGGTCCTTAATGCCGACTCCGAGAAAACCGCGCTCGATTCTGCCTTTCTCGATGAGCTGATCCATGACGCTGCGCGCCAGGTTCGACGGAATCGCAAAACCGACTCCCTGGTTGCCGCCGCTGCGGCTGAGTATGGCGGTGTTAAGGCCGATCAGGCGGCCTTCGGCGTCCACCAGCGCGCCGCCGGAATTGCCCGGATTGATCGCGGCATCGGTGATGAAGGGCAGGTCCTTCGCGTCGATCTTCAACACCGCGATATCCGTCCTGGGATCGCGACCGACCACTTTGGCCGTGAATTGCTTCTTGTCCTTGTCCCGCGCCACCTTGATTTCGTCCGCGCCGTCCACGACGTGGTTGTTGGTCAGGATGTAGCCGTCCTTGGTCACGATGACACCGGAACCGAGGCTGCGTTCCTTGAACGTGCGGGGCTGTCGCCGACCTTCATTGTCGCCGAACGGCGAGCCAAAAAACCGTCGGAAAAACGGGTCGTCAAAGAAGGGCGTGATCTCCGGCATGGGATTTCTCACCGTTTTCGTCGTGAAAACGTTGACGACACTGGGCGCGACCTTTTTCACCACCGGCGAAAAACTGGAGGTGAACTTCGTTTGCCGCTCCAGCGGCGAATCGTTTACTGCGATGGAGACCGTCGGGCGCCTGTTTTCGGATCGGTCAAACCGGCCGCTGGCGGCGATCCAACCGATGGCGCCGCACGCCACCAGCAGCGCGATGATCAGACTTTTCTTCAGTGTGATTTTCATAGCATATCCTTTCTAAATTTTGGTTCGTGAGGCTCGGCCCGTCCCTGCTTCTCCGCCAGGCAGCCGTCCTTCGTCACCTGTTTTGTTCGCGTTACCACTCCGTGTTCATTGCCGGTCCAATTCGAGGAGTTCACCTGAACTCCGCAATTCACGCTCCCAATATTGATCAGGTGCTCTTGCGCGAACCTTTCGCCGGCATTACAAGATTTTAATGTCACCGCTAGCTGTATATTTCACAGCCCGCGTAGCCGCCGACGTAAGGAGGCGGATAGAAATGGGGATCACGAAGATCCGCCTCCTACGTCCGGACCGGAGAGACGATCGCCCTCACCACCAAAGCCAGTCCCGGTTCGGCTTCGGATCGAACGTCCAGTCCTTCAGCTTGTCCGGAGACTGGTAGAACTGCACATGACCGTCGCCATAGAGCATGTTGAAGCGGCTTCGGCCTTTGTAATTATGCCAGATGCTCTTCTGGTCGGCGTTGCCGCGGTTCGCGTGCCACGGCCAATCACCCTGCACGATCTTATGCGACGGTCCGATGGCGATTTCCGCTGTCTTGACCGGCGTGCCTTCGTAGGAGGCGCGCGGCGCGTTCGCGTCGCCGGCAACGTGTCGCACGCGAAAGGAGTCATGTTGCCACTGGACGAGATAGCTCTTGCCGTCCTTCCATTGCGGTCATTTTCCCTCCCGGCTGACGCCAGGCGCCGCGTGCGTCCCCTCTTCGAGAAACGCCAGAAGGTCGCGGATTTCCTCCAGACTCAAGCGATTCAAAAGACGCTCGGGCATGAGCGACGTGGACTGGGGAGTAATCGAGCGAATCCCGCTCCGTGGAATGCGGCGCACCTGCTCCCGGTCGGCCAAAGTAACTGAGTCGTCGTCTTGTTCGGTGATGAAACCCGTCAGCGAAGTTGAATCCTTCAACTCGATCCCGAACGCTTTGAAGCGGTCGGCCACTTGCCTGGAGGGATAAACCATCGCCTCGGCCAGTTCCGCCCGCGAAAGGCGTCGCGTCACACCTGACAAGTCCGGTCCGAATATCCGCCCCTCCACGCCCGGCGTCACACCGCCACCGTGACAGGTGTTGCACTGAGCAGTCTCGTAAACCTTCGCACCACGAATCGCGTTACCGCCTTTCGATTCGGCGTTCAGGATAAACTTGTAGATCTCCTTGTCACTCTGCTCGGCGCCCGGCGTCGAGAGCGTCGGCGTGAATTTCTTCCGGAACCGCTTTTCATACCAGTGCTTCCAGAAATCAACTGCCGCGGTGCGTGTTGATTCCTCCAGTCGTTCGCCTGGTTCCGGCTGCGGCTTGAAACCAGGCCGTTGCACGCCGCTCAAAGTGACGAGCGCGTTGTCCATCGCAAAAAACAAAGAACGCCGCTCTGCCAGCCGGCTGAGCAGCGCGTTCGCAAGCGACTCCTCCAACTCCGGTCTGTATTGAACCACCGCGCCGGCGCAGGCGCCCACGACATCGGTCTCCTGTTGACGCAATCCTTCAAGCAACAACGGAAGGTTGTCTGATTCGACCGGTTGCGCCGCCAGGCTTTGCAGGATTGCGCCGCGCAACTTCGGCTCTGATGAACGCCGATATTCCTCGCGCAGAAAAGCGCTCACATCCTTATTCGGCACAGTCTTCAGCGCGCTGATGATTTTTACTCTCGCTGCGGGCTTGTCGGTGTTGCGATAAAGGACAAGCAAGTTGTCCTGAGGAGCCGGTGATCCGGCAACCAAATCGATGGCCACGCTGCCCAGCAGACTGTTAAGCTCCACCTGCGCGAGATGGTGGAGCAGACTCGTCCGGTGGTGTTTGCCGAGATCAGCCAGCACTGATTGCAGGAACGCTGGGAACTCGACGCCTTTGCCGTCGAATTGAGCGAACCATCCTTTCTGCGTGGCGAGCATCCAGTTCAGCAGCCGCTCCTCCTCGGCCGCGGTCCAGCCGCTACCGAGTTTGGAAATCGCTTGGGCGACGTGGAACTGCGTCACCTCGTCGTGCTCCGATTCGAGCAAAGCGAGCAGCCTTGGAAACGCTTCCACCACGCGATACTCGCCGAGGAGCCGAATCTGCTCCCACTTAAGGTCGCGCTCCTCGTCAGGAAAGGTTTTCTGCAAATGTTCCGCGATGCTTTGTTTCAGCTCGTAGTCCTCTTCCAGGGATTTCCGAAACAAAGCCAGGACACGCAAAATGTCGAGGCGGTTCTCTCCTGGTGGGAGGGGCGGGGTCCACCCGGCACTGGACTTATCTCGTTGGTTTATCTGGCGCGTGTATTCATTTCGGGACCAGGTGGAGCTCGGCCCTCCCAGCAGCGACTTCACCACGCGGCGAACGGTTTCATCGAGCGGCGGCTCGCGGCGAATCAAACTCGCGACCAGCGCGCGCAGTCGAATCTGCGGATTCGATTTCGCCGCTGCCCGCTCGAACCATTCGCTTGTCGGATAATGAGCGAGCGCGGTCATTGCCACAAAACGCACCAAGCGGTTCGTGTCTCCAAGCCGTTCGACCAGCGCCGACATCGCCTGGGACGAGTAGAACCGGGTCAACGCCTCTGCCGCGTGGCGACGGACGAAGGAGTCTTTGTCGGTCAACAGATTCAACAGCAGTGGCATTTCACCTTCTCTCGTCCGAATCCCCATCAGCCACGCCGCCTGAGCGCGAATTTCAAGTGAAGCATCTGCGGACAACGCCTTCAGAAAATCCGTCGGCAGAGAACCGAATCGCGGCCCCAAAAGCCGGATGGCCCGCAACCGTTTGTTCAACGGAAGTTTGGAATCCAGAGCAACGCGCCTCATCGTTCGCCAGAAACTCCCTCCCATCGCCCGGCGAAGCTCCTCCTGGCGCAAGCGACTCCACTCCGACCCCGGTTGCGGCAACGAAACCACCTCCTCGATCAATTGCTTGAGGTCTGTTGGCAGCGGCGGCAGTCTCGGAACAATCCGCGGCGCGCAAAGTGGCACAGGCGTCCCGCCTGTTCGTGCGTGTCCCTCGGAGGATGCAGGCGAGACGCCTGCGCCACTTTGATAGTAAATTCGCCAAATCCCCTGGTTGTGATCGGTGAGTAACAAGCTGCCGTCCGGCGCAACCGCCACGTCCACCAGCGCGAAGTTGATTGGCTTGCCGTCCGCATCGCGCGCGTCTGGTTTCGGTCGAGCCACCGTTTCCATCGATGCCTTCCAGCCCGCGCCGTCGCGTTTCAAAAAGAAAACGACCAGCCGCCCGGTCGTGGCGTATTGATCGTTCGACTCCTTCTTCCAGCGATAATCGCAAACAACGAACGCGTCGCGATATTTCTCTGGAAACTGGTTGTGTTCGTAAAACACGCCCCAGGTCGGCGAGCCCCGGCCCACGTCGAGAATCCCAGGCAGACAATCAATATAGTAGGGCGGATACGCGCCGACTTCCTGCCAGCCCTGGTCGCCGCCGATGGCCCAATGATTCAGTCGCACTGGCCGATACCACGGCAGCCCGACGTGCCATTCCATGTCGCTGTCGAAACTGAACAGTTCGCCGAGATAATTCATGCCGAGATTCGGAGGGTTGCGCCCGCCCGCGGCGATGCACTCCCACTTCGCGCCGTCGGGCGAGATGCGGAACACCGAAGCCTCGCGCTCGAACATCACTGGCGAAGTCTCCTCGGTGATATGCTTGCGGTCTTCAATGCCCGCGCCGTTGCCCGCCATGAAGTAGAGGTAGCCGTCGTGCCCGCGAAAGATCGTGTGCGCGTCATGATCGCCGCCGGTGTTGAATTTGTTCCCGATCCGGCCCTTGTGAACCAGTGGCCCGCCCGAACGATACCCTTCAAACACCTGGATCCCGTCGCCGCCCGCCGCGTAAAGCTTGTCGTCATAGACCAGCAACCCTTGCGGCCCGCGCCAGCCCAAGCCGGTCGCGATAACCTCGCAGGAATCGAAAACACCGTCGCCGTCCTTGTCGATGAGCCGCCGGACCGCATTGCCATCGCCGACGAGCAATCGTCCTTCGCCATCGAACGTCAGCGCATAACTTCCGCCGGAAAGCTCCGGCCCGGCCGCGCGATAGATGTGAAAGCCGGGCGGCAATTCAAAGCGGTCGGCCAAATCCTGATTGTTCGTCTGCGCTGCGGCCAAAAACGCGAACGCCCAAATCATTGCGAGCATGGAAACGAAGCGACGCACTGGAATGGTCATGCCAGGAGTTAAACCCGACCATGCGCGCGCTGGCAAGCTTTGGAGGCTCTCTTCAAACTCGACTTCGCTCACGAATCGCTCCAGATTCTGTGCGTCAATCCCATGAACAAACGCCGTCAATTCTGGTGGCTTCCCGTAATGCTCTTCGTCGTGATCCTGTTGCTGGCGTCTCTGATGGCGGGTTGTGCGCGTGACGAACGGCAACACCGGATGTCCGGAGCAGGGTTGCCGGACCTCAGGGTCGGCGCTGCGGCCTTGAATTTCGAGGCCGACGACTCAATGATTCTTGGCGGGATGATCGACGGCGTCAAGGCCAGCGGGCAGGAAGGGCCGCTCCGCGCCGTTGCGATTGTGCTGGCAAAGTCGCCTCGTGAAAAACTCGCGATTGTCGGTTGCGACGTGCTGATGCTGACGCGCGACCTGCTCGACCCGGTGATGGCTGAGATTGAACGAACCACCGGCGTTCCCAGGTCACACATCCTTGTCAACGCCACCCATACGCATCACGCGCCGAGCACGGTCACGATCCACGGGTACAGTCGCGATGAAAGATTCT
>QHNT01000280.1 GCA_003218515.1 Verrucomicrobiota bacterium
AATGAGAAGAACAAAGCTCGTCGTTGCTTCCGCTTCTCCGTCGCTCACGGTGACTTGAATCGTGACGGATCCGGTGCGGTTGGTGAGCGGTGTAACCTGGAGGTTAGAGCCAATGAATTTCAGACCGCTGTCCGGAACCAACTGCTGATCGGAGGAGCGGGCGCTGAGCGTCAGATAGGAGCCCGGAGGCGGCTTTGGCTGCGGCGGGGGCCGCGGGAAGATGGGATGCGGAGGCAGCACGGATTCCGCATCCGATACGGATAGCGGTACCGTCAGCGGGGGCGCACCCAAATAGGTGACCTGGTTGGGAATGTCCTGAATCACCGGGGGATCGTTGACAGGAGCCACCGTCAGTATGAACGAGCGGGTGGCGACCTGGCCGGTGAGGTCCGTGACTCGAACGGTAACTGTGGCGGAACCGCTCTCGTTTCCCCCCGGGGTGATCACGAGCGAACGACTCGATCCATCGCCACTCAGCTCGAAGCCGCTGGCCGGTGTGAGCTTTGGATTGTCGGATTCGACCGAGACGGACAGGTCCACGACAACTTCACTCGGGCCGATGGTGAAAGGGATGGCAGCCGTAGGCGCGTCTTCATCTGTGAACACAGCCGCGATTTCCGAGAGAACCGGCATCGGCGGCAATGGACCAGGATCCACAACCGTGAAGGAACGCTCGTCCGAAAAGGGGGAACCTCGAAAACCCCAATCAACGGCCTGAACCGCCCAATAATAAGTGCCCGGCGCCAGTTTCCCGATATGCCAGTGTTTTGAAGTCTGTGCATTGCCCATACTCGGGATCAAGCGGTGTCCGTCCGTCCGGGAAGCGGAGGAGACGATATCCTGAGCCGCCGGAGACGTGCCGATTCTGAGATTGAAAGTGCGCGGGACGGAATCGCCAGACTCCCAAGCAAGGTCCACCGAGTCGCGACGCACTTGGGCACCCAGCTTGACCGGTGCGGCCAGGGACCAATTCACGGGCGTGTTGTTGCGGAACAGGTGACGGTGTTGCTCGCCCGTGCCGTCCGCACCGAAGCCCAGGAAATCGAGGGCGGCGTCCCCGTCGAAGTCGGCCACCTGCGCGGATCGAACTTCCATCACGGGGGGAATGGAAACCTTGCTTAGTTCAAAGAGCGGGCTGGACTTGTTAAGTGTGTTCCAGCCGTATCCGCTGTCTTTGCTGTAAACGCAATCGAGCAATCCGTCGCCGTTCATATCGGCAAACACGCCGCTGCCGAGCAGGACACCCGTGTCCACAAAATGGCGATAGCCGTCGTTTCGATAAATCCTCCGGTAGGCGCCCGATGGGAGCGCGAGGTCCAGGTCCCCATCATTATCAAGATCGACTAAGTCCAAAGACCGCCCCGCACTCACGATCGGTAGCTGAGTGGCGCTGGCGAAGCCGGCTCTCGGATCGTTCCAGTAAATGACGAGTCCGCCGCTTGGTGAATCGCTGATTATATCCAGCCGGCCATCGTTATCGAGGTCGGCCCAGGCACGCGGGTTGCCAGCGGGGTGATACGGCTGTTCGGAAAAAGTCCCGTCGGGATTTTGCAGCCAGATCGCCGCTTGCGCCTGGTTGGACGGGCTGCTCGAGCTCAAGAGCAAGTCCAGCCGCCCATCTCGATTGAAATCGGCCCAGGCGCTGTTAACCCATCCCTGATTGTTTGGCGCGAACGGAAGCGGCACCTTCGCAAACGTGCGATCTTCCTGGAGCCGGTACAGAGAAGGTTCGAACAGGGTGGCCGAGTCGAAGCAAAGCAGGTCGAGCCGCCCGTCGGCATCGTAGTCACCCAAGCTTGCGCTCCAGCCATAGGAGCGCGGAAGGCCGACCGAATTGTCGACGAATGTTTGGCTGCGAAGTTCGAGTGAAAGGAATGAAATAAGGAGGAAGCCTGCCTTAAAAACCTGCCGCATAGATTGGCCAGAGCATTTCAGAAAACTGCTTCGATTGCCAGTTCATTTGTCGAACAAGTTTTTGAGAAACGGTGTCGCGTTGCGGTCGAAACATTCGGCAGGATCCAGAATTCTTGGGGCGCTCATCGCAGACGTGGAGGGTTAAACAACAAAGGCGCTCAGCGACAAAGAAAAACTTGGCGTTTGCCGCGCGGTGACGATTCACTGGGTGCGGTGCAAGCAAACTCATTCAACCTCGCGCTGGCCCAAATGCTCGTTGAAGGCGGGCGCAAGGAAGCGAACCTGCGCCGCGCGCTCGAACGAATCAACGAAGCCGCGGGCCACGGCGCTCAAGTGGTGGCCTTGCCCGAAGCATTGACGCTTGGCTGGACGCATCCGTCAGCGAGTAGCGATGCGGATGAAATTCCGGACGGATTTTCCTGTGCTAAACTGCGGGACGCAGCGCGACGGAACAACGTTTACGTCTGCGCGGGATTGATCGAGCGCGCCGGCCAAACGATTTTCAACGCCGCGGTGCTCATTGATCCGCAAGGCGAGGTCATTCTTCATCACCGCAAGTTGAATGAACTGGAGATCGGCCACGAGTTCTACGCGCAGGGCGACCGGCTGGGCGTGGCTCATACGCCGCTGGGAACGTTCGGCGTGATGATCTGTGCCGATGCCTTCGCGCGCGGGCAAATCGTCGGCCGTGCGCTTGGGTTGATGGGCGCGGACATTATCCTGTCGCCGTGCGCCTGGGCCGTCCCTGCGGACCACGACAACACCAAGGAACCGTACGGTCGGCTGTGGCTCGACAGTTATTGTCCTGTCGCCAGCGGTTTCCGGCTGTGGATCATCGGCGTCAGCAGCGTCGGATGGCTGACCGGCGGCCCGTGGAAGGGCCGCAAGTGTATCGGGTGTTCGCTCGTCGTCGGGCCGGATGGCCGGCAAATTTTGATCGGACCTTACGGCCACGCTGCCGACACAATTCTTTACGTGGACATCGAACTCGAGCCGCGCCCGGCGCGAGGTGATGGGTGGGAACGAATTTGGTCAAAGTCCCAAACCCCAGGTTCCAATCACCAGACAAATCACAACTCTCAAGCACCAGATGGATCAGGCGGGTCGAAACCGGGCGCTCGACATTTTTGAGACTTGCAGCTTCTTCGGAATCTCGGGCTTGAGGTTTTGGAGCGCATCTGGAATACCACCACCACGCCCACGGTCCATTCCCTCTCCCCACGACGGAGGAGTGGGGAGGGTCAGGGAGAGGGGCCTCGCAGGGAGAGGGAGCAGAGGACTTCAGCGATGGTGCATCAAGATGCGCCTTGGGTTTTGGGACTTCGAATTGACACCCCGCGTTCACTTCGGTTTCCGTTTAATGCCCCAGATCAGCCAGATCGCGAGCGCGATCAGCAGGATCAGCCACCAAAGGTAACGCAGTTCGCGCGCGGCCATTTCCACAAACGCAAACGCCCTGGGAAACACGAGAAACAACACGGCGATGACAGCCAACAAGACTCCGATCTGAAATGCGGCTCGAACGCGTGGGTTCATTTGGAGCGGGAGGACGGAGTCGGGGACGACGAAGTTCCGGGCTGCTGTCTGGGCGCGGGCGCTGAATGCTTGTTCAATTCGTCCAGCGAAAGCAGCATGTTCGCCCCGCCTTCGGTGCCGACCACCAGCGGCGATCTACCGTTCCAATTCTGCAGGATTTGCAGCCGGATGAAATCCGGGTTGTCGCGCAGCGCCTGGCCGCGGACTTGAATCGCTTCCGCTTCGCCCTTGGCGCGGATGATGGCGGTGTCCGCTTCAATCTGGGCCTTGAGTTGGGTGAACTTGGCCTTTTCCGCTTCCTGTTCCTGGACCATTTTGAGTTCGATGGCCTGTTCGAGCTCCGGCGAAAGCGTGATGTTGTAGAGCACCAGATCGACGACTTCGAGGAAGTTGGTGCCGATTTTCCTCTGCGCCAGGTCCAGCGCTTTGATCTTCACGTCCTCGCGTTTCTTGACGATCTGCTCGGCGCTCATCGAAGCGGCCACTTCCTTGATGGCTTCCTGCACACGGGGCCCGATGAGGTTGTCGAACGGTTCGCCGGCGTATTCCTGAAAAATCTTCACCACGGACCGTTCCGGCACGCGGTAAAGAACGTGCACCTCCATCTTTACCTGCTGGAGATCGGAAGAGTAGCATTCAGCAGGCATAGGCCGGGTTTGCTGTCGCACTGACGTTTGCTGAATGTGCGTCACGAAGGGCTGCTTAAAACCGAATCCTTCGGTTTTGAACTGGGGCGAGACCTTGCCCAGCGTGACGGCGATGCCGCGGAACCCAGGCTGAACAACATAGGTGCCGGACGAAGCGAGTACGATCAATGCAAATACGAGGAGCGCGACACCGATCGATTGCGCGATTCCATAAGCCGGCGCGGATGAGCCGCCTGAGTTGTGGGAGGATCCTCGGTTCATGGGTTTGCGGCCTTGTCACCCGTCTTCCTGCTTCCCAGCGGCAACAACATGTTTGCGCCCGTGGCGCCGGGACCAACCACCAGCGGCGTGGTGCCGTCCCACCGTTCCACAATTTGCAATTCCAGTATGCCGGGGTTTTCGCGCAGCGCCTTGCCGCGAAGGTTGATCGATTCCGCCTCGCCGCGCGCCTTGATCACCGCGGTACTGGCCTCGGTCTGCGCCTGTTGCTGCGCGAAGCGCGCCCGCGCCGCTTCCTGTTCCTGCACCATCTTGGATTCGATGGCGGCCTCCAGTCCCTTGGTCAGGTTGATGTTCTCGAGCACGATGTCGTCGAGCACCAGCAGGTCGCCAACTTTCTGGCGCGCGATTTCGAGCGTCCGGCTTTTGACCTCCTCCCGTTTCTGGACGATGACCTCGGCGCTCCGCAGGGCGGTCAGTTCCTTGATCGCCTCGGCCACGCGCGGCTTGATCAAGGTCTGAAACGGGTCGCCGGCGTACTCACGAAAGATGCTCACGACGGACGCTTGCGGCACACGGTACAGGACGCGAACGTCAATCTTCACCTGTTGTAAATCCGATGAATAACAGTCCGCCTCAAACTTGGCCGTCTGCTGGCGGATCGATTGGGGAACAACGGCGCTGATGAACGGCAGTTTGAAACCGAATCCTTCGGGTTTGAACACGGGCGAAACTTTTCCAAGCGTCACCTGCACTCCGCGATAGCCGGGCTGCACGACGTAATTTGAGGAAGCAGCGGCGATGATCAGCACGAAAATAACCAGCGCTCCACCAATCAACCGGCCTGTGGTTCGAGGAGACATGAATGAACCGCGTTTGCTTGCGGAACGATTCTAAGTCGCGCGCCTCTCAAAGCAAGGCAAACCGGTCCGGGCTCCGGGCGCAACTCGACGCCACAGCAAGCTGATGTGACGCACGTATTCCCCTCACCCGGCCTGAAGGCCACCCTCTCCCCATCCGATGGGGAGCAGGGACAGGGTGAGGGGTCTTCGGAAATCTTGCAGACCGGACAGGGTGGTAGTGCCAAGTTTCGCCTACTCTACCCTGTTCTTCCCGGCTCGAATCTGCGGCGGATGACCCCGGCGACAGTCGCCCGCCGGTTCTCCTATCGCAGGAGTTCTCCGGGTGGGACAGGGTCAACCTGGAAGTTCTCCGGCTGACGAACCAGCGGAATAGTTCCGCCAACATACCACTGCCGGATGAGCAGCAGCAGCGCCACAACGGCCACGCCGACGAGGACGCGCCCAACTATCCGCCGACGCACCACGCGTCTGGCCGCCTCGACCGCCGCGCATTCGGCGTCAGCCTGTTTGACATGTTCCGCTTCTTGCGGTTCGGTTTGCGACAGCACCCTGGTCCAGTCGATGTCCGGATGAGCCGTGAAGATCAGGCGATAGTAATAGGAATCGCACCGATTGCGCGCGCAGTAGCCCTGTCGCAGCCGCGCGACCCTGGGGTTTACTTCACCGGCTTCGGCCGGCTTCGACAACGCGAGCAGTTCTTCGCCGGTGACCTGAATGGCGCATTGAACGCATTCGCCGGACCAGGCACTGCGCACTACTTCACGGAGTTTGTCCGGCGCGATCGCGGACTGCTCCAGGACCTCCACCAGCGTCAGACTGAATTGGCCCAGACGCTGAAGGTGCTGCGGGCGGACATGAACCGGCTCGGACGACATTGAGTTGGACTCGAGTCTCAATACCGCGTAAAGGGTCCCTGGTCTGCGGGCTTATACCACATCCAGTTCTTGGTTTCCTCGAAGGGATAATAGGGATCGGTGCAAAGAGATTTGGTGAAATTGAAGAACGCAACGTGTCCCTCCACAAACAGGATGGGTGAATAGAAAAGTCCCGGAGCCAGCCGCGGATCGAGGAACTCCGTCTTGCTGCGGTTGCGATGCCACTGATACCAGCGGGGGCGGAAGTGTTCCGGAATATGGTGGCAAACCTGTGGAACAGCAGGAGGCTCATACATCAGGATGAATCGGGCAGGATCGGGAACCCAGGCTTCCGGTTTGTTACTGATCGTGCCGGCGATCGGTTTTTGGGTAAAGGGCAGCTTTAGCCCCACCGGTGAACCGACGTTGAACTCGTAACTGAATCCCCGCGTCTGCCAACAGGAGGGCAGCAGTGTGGTCTGCGGATGTATCGCACAATCCTCGCTGATTTTGCCCTTGTCCAACGGGCATCGAAAAACCTCGGACAGTCCCAGGTAACGATACAGTTTACGCTGCACCGCCGTGCCGTGATTCGTGGTCAAACAGCCGGGCAGCGCGTCGCGCCCGCCGGAAACAGGAATCATCCTCGATCCGTGGTCATCCCAGTACATCTTTGCGGACAACCCGATCTGCCGCAGGTTGTTGAGGCATTGGATCTCCCTGGCTCGTTCTTTGCCCTGGGCCACCGAGGGCAGGAGCATGCTGGCCAGGATGGTGATGATCGCGATCACCACCAGAAGTTCAATCAAAGTGAAACCGATTTGTCGTTTAACTTCTTTTGTCATTATGGCCTCCAGTGTCATTTCGTTTGTCTTTGGCCCAAATGGTCGAAAGCCGCATTACTCGTGCCGAATTCGCGGGAGTCGGCAATATGTGTGCCGTAACAAAGCGCATTATAAAAGACACACAGGGGTTAATGCAACTCACTCGATCCGGGGCGTCTGCAGCCGTCTAATTTCCCGTGAACGCCAGATCACATAAATCACCGGATAAATGAGCAGTTCAAGGATGGCTGAGGTCACGACACCGCCGATCATCGGCGCGGCGATGCGTTTCATCACGTCCGCGCCGGCTTGCGTCACCGGCGACCACATGATGGGCAGCAAGCCAAAGAGAATTGCGCAGACGGTCATGATCTTCGGCCGGATGCGTTGCACCGCGCCTTCAATCACGGCTCCCTGCAAATCACCCATCGTGTTCATTCGACCGAGTGAACGGAATCTTTCCCAGGCATGATCGAGGTAGAGGAGCATAACGACGCCGGTCTCGGCGTCGAGGCCTGCCAGCGCGATGATCCCCACCCAGACCGCGGTGCTGAGATTGTAGTCGAGCAGATACAGCAGCCAGAACGCGCCGACGAGCGAGAACGGCACCGCCAGCAGCACAATGGCGGTTTTCACCACTGATTTCGTGTTCAGGTAGATGAGGACAATGATGATGAGCAGCGTGAACGGAAACAGGAGCAGGAACCTTTTGAATGCGCGCTGCTGATACTCGAACTGTCCCGCCCACTGGACGTAATAGCCGGGCGGGAACCTGACCATTTCGTTGATCCGCAGGTTGGCGGCGCGGACGTACCCGTCGATGTCGTCGGTGGTGATGTCCACGAAGACGAAGCCGACCAGTTGACCGTTCTCGTTGCGGATGGAAGGCGGCCCGGTTTTGTAGCTGATGTCCGCCAGCATGGAGATCGGCACTTGTGCCGCCATGACGCTTGCGCTTTCGCCGTTTCCATTTTCGGAACTGGCGTAGTTTTGGGGGCCGGCGGGCGTCGCGACGAGCACACGCTTGAGCGCATCGAGGTCTTCGCGGAAATCACGCGCGTAACGCACCGCGATGGGGTAACGCTCGCGTCCTTCGACGGTCGTGGAAATCGTTTTGCCGCCGATGGCCGTTTCGATGATGTCATTCACGTCACCCACGGTCAGGCCGTAGCGCGCGGCGGCCTGGCGTTTGACTTCGAAATCGAGGAAGTAACCGCCGGTGGTGCGCTCGGCGAAAACGCTGCGTGTATTGGGAAAATCAGAAAGCGCTTTTTCGAT
>QHNT01000281.1 GCA_003218515.1 Verrucomicrobiota bacterium
GAGCGCAGGTCAGCACAAAAGTGACGCAAGCCGTGTTTAATCTCGTCGAAGCAACGGTGAAGGAGGACCAAGACCAATGGCTTGAAATTGCCACAGCCGCTTACTGCGCGTTGCCAATACCGCGTCCCCGAATCATAGTTGCGGAACGAGCGAAGTGGGATGCAGTGCGTTTTGGCGGCGGAGTGAATTTCTTTTTTCAATCACTGGATCGGGTTCACTCGGAAAAATGCGTGGAGCAGCTGATTGCTGTCGCCATTAAATATTCCGATTTTCATGAATGGGGAACTGGAGTGACCATCGGATTAAACGACCCTCGTCATGTTATTTCCGCGCCTTTGCTGAGGAAAAAACTGGAAGCCGGCGACTCATCCGCTTTGTTTATCGCTCACTACACTATCAAGGAAAAAGATGATCCTTTGACCCCTGACGCCATTAAAGCTGCGCGGAATTTTGCAGAGAAAGCTAAGGTCAAATTCGCGTATTCGCTGACGCCTGCCACTGAGCTAATCTTGATGTTTGGAGAGGACAAAGATATTGAGCATCTCGTCGGATTGATGGAGACCGCGAAGAAGTCCGACCATCAACGATATACAATGCTCTGGCGCTCGTGCATTTATGCGAGCACCCCCCGCGTGATCTTCGTGGCGCGTCTGCTTATTGATGACACCGATTTGGCCCAACCGAATTGGAGAATCTGTGACAAGGCCACGATGTTAGTGCAGTCGGAGTCAGGCGTGGACTTCGGCTTGAAGTACAAACAGACGACTGATGAACGTGACGTTGCCATTAAAAAGGCAAAAGTTTGGCTTGCGAAGAATCCCCTACCCGCTCCGTATGAGATTGTCTTGCATGGAGAACGTGTTGTGTTTGATAAAGCCGAGAGCGTATCGATTCAGATCACCATACGAAACTTGGGAATGAGGAAGTTGATTGCTCCCGACCTGTATTGGGGTGTGTCGGTTATTTGGGATGGCAAGGAGTACAAGCGAGACCCCAAGCACACTGGTAGATGGAAATGGAATGGCCCTGGAGAAGTCAGCCCCAAGACGGCTTGGCGCACCGGATTTTCTCTATCGGAGTATCTCGTTCCGGCGGAGGTTTTGACTGCCGAGCCTCATACAGTGGCCTTGAAAGATGCCTTTGCCGAGTCCAACACACTCACGGTTTTTATCGAGCCGAAAAATAGATAACAAAATAGTTCGCCGTCATGGAGCATCCTGAGACATTCGCCGTCAAATGAACATGAAATTGCGCACCACGGGTATTGTGCTGCTCGTCGCTGTCAGCACAGCGACGGCGGTGGAAATTGGGCCGTTCACGAGTTGGGACGATCTCACCAAGAAATCACCGGACAGAGCGATGAGCAGATTCAGTTGGTGCTTCGCCGCCGTCTTGAGGATGTCAACCGGGAGTTGCAGAAAAACGCAGAGGAGAAGAAAAGATTGGAGAAGGGACTCAAAGGATGAGGGCTCGAACAACTCCCACCCCTATGAACGCGAAACACAATATTTGGCCGCTCGTGCTAGCAGTCCTCGGTATTCTCGCCGCCGTACCGGTCAGAGCGGCCGAAGGAGAGACATTACAGAATCCCGCGCTTCAGCGGTTTATGACAACTTTCCTTCGATCGCAGCTAGACTGAAAACATGAAAAACCGACTGCCAATTCTAGCTCCGCTTACTCTGACGGTGCTGATTTCAGGAGCAACGATAGCGTTCGAACAGCCCGACCCTGGACCGGAGGACGGAGGACTTCGATTAAGATTGGTGGTGTTGCCGCATCCCAAGGCCGACATAGAGGGATACGATATGCGCGTCGACGTGCTCAATACCACGAAGGCGGACATCATGTTACGAGCGGACTGGTGGTATGACACAGATAAGGGCGATGCGAAAGACTACATCGAAGCGTCCACGAGCATTGAGACCTATCCGGCAATCGCCCCTTGGGTTGGGCAGGTCCGCGCACAGCATCGAACATTACCTCAGCCAGACTATGTGCTCAAGGCGGGTGAGGTGTTGTCTCTCAGCTGGCATACTGACGGACGCCGCTTGAAAAACAGGGTGACTGATCCCAACAGCGTGCAGAACCCTGATTTCCCGTTCCCTGGATTGTATTCCGTTCACGCGACAGTCAGGATCAACAGGGCTGATCGTGCCGTGCTGCTCCGAAGCAACGAACAGATGGTCGCCGTCGGGGGCAACCCGGGAGCTCCTAAACACACATACGGCCAGTTATGGGGAACTGAAACCGAAACAAAGACGGCGAGACTGGGGCTGGGGTCTTTGCACAAGATCGAGCAAGGCGACGAGTTTCAGATTCGGACAGGAATGATGGATTTCTGGAAGCTGACGATTACCCAGGTTGAGTCGGAATCTTCCACGGGCCGTCTTGAACCTCTGGCTCGAGTCGGGCCGAACCCGACGAACGTTAATCCACGATTTCCAGAGCGACACGAGAACGCCACACTCATTTTAAGAAAATGACGCGTAAACTCTATGGTTGCAATAATCTGCTGATTATTCATGCACGAGCCCCGTTTATATTGGGTCGAAACGACTTTTCCGAGATTTATGAAATCCCATTTCCAGTGAGGTTTTCTTACTCTTAATCTTACTCCTAATCTGAGATTACGATTAAGATTAGGACCGGAAAAACTTCACGAGTATTTTATGCAACGTTTGAGTAAACAAATCGCTGCAGCCAACGAAGGACGTCACTCCCAGTTTTTCGAGAAGCCGCGAGTTTTCCTGCTTCATCGGCCCTCCGTGGCTGGACGTTAGGCCACAACACACACAACATGAAGACCACGTCCATCAATTGCCTTCATACTGCTCTTGGCGCTTGCCATGTCTGGAGAGGCCACGGGAGCATCCGCACGGCAAAAGATTCGACTCGAAGCCTATGGAAGAAGCGATTGGCAATCTGCCTCGCGGCAGTGTGTTGCATTACGACGCTAACGCGCTGATGGCGAGACCCCCGGAGGCTCAGATGCAGACGCTCATGGCCTATTGCAAAGAGAAAGGCATTAGCTTCATCGAATCTCCAACGCGTTGAACCGGATGACTCGGCCTGACCTGAACCGAATGACGAGGAGCACTTCCAGCCGAAATCGGACGCGCTTGGCACGTTCCTCGTCATCGGTCATATATTCGTTAGGAATCTTGACACACTATGAAAAATCTCACACGCGTTCTATTGGCTGTCGTTGCATTTGGTTTCCTTGTCGGTTCGTCTCGCGCTGGCGACGAGGTGGACAAGAACCTCACGAAGCAGATGTTGAACATTCTCAAGGAGTGGAAGACGATTACGCCCGGCACGACACGCACGGAGTTGTTGAAGGTATTCACCACTGAAGGGGGTCTCTCCACTGCCGCACGTCGCACTTTCGTTCACCGCCGTTGTCCCTACATCAAGGTTGACGTTGATTTTACTCTCTCAGACCCGAAGCAGAGGGATGAGCGGCCCACCGACACTGTAAGCAAGATTTCCAGACCGTATTTAGAGTTGCCCATTGGTGATTGAAGGCAATGCCTAACGACTTAATAAGAGAGCGCTGCAGCGAACAGCCGCCGCGCTTTCCGTTTGCGAGTCGCAGATGATTGGACGGTCGCCCCTGCGCTCCACCGGCGCTCTCCGGCGGCTGTCGCTGAGCTGGTCGTTACGCGGCTTGGAGCGTCTCGTGAAATCCACCGTCAAATAGCCATGAAGAAAATCATCACTCTCCTGTTTATCACGTTTGCGTCGTTGGTTCTGGCAGCCGACGCAGTTCCGCCAAACAAATATTCACTGTCCGTTGGGCGTGTTTACGAGTCGAAGCCGGAGCGCCCTGAGTGGGTGTTCATCTTCGGGGGCACGAGCGCCATTCGTGGTGGCGAGACCGTGTGCCGAAGTCCTGAGACATTGAAGAAACTTCTCAAAGGCTTGCCGCGTGGTTCGACGTTGGATTGGTGGCCGACGTGCGACGGCGAGTCAAAGGCGTTGGTCAGTCATCTGGACGACTTGAAGAAGATTTGCACGGATGCTGGCATCGTGTTCACCGTTCACCCCGCAGGATGATACCGCCTAACCATGCTGCAGCGAACCCGGCCATCGCCCTCCGGTTGCAATGCGGGCAGATCATGGACAACGCGACTGCCGATGTCCACTCATCTGAGGTCTCAATTGCAACGTAATTCTTCTTGAAGCGCGAAATCCTAGAGGCAAGAGCTGGCAGCCGGGCGGCGGGTCAAGCTGGAGCGCAGCGGGCGACAGGGCGAGCAAGAGCTTGACGCGCCGGCCGGCGGCCTACAATCGACACACCGATTCACGCGCGAAACCTGCAACTGCGTTGCAGCGATTTAGCCGAGTCGTTCATGTCCGTAGTCGTTCTACCCCGGCACTCGTGATTTTGGCTTCGGTCTGACGAGCGGCAAGCGGCTGTGGAGTCGAGCGTATAGCGAGCGGAACACCGCGCCGCCGACCGGCAGACGGAAGCAATAATGGGCGGATGCCCGACGCCGATGTGGAGTCCGTGACGAGCGCGAGCGACGTGATGCCGCGCGGACGAAGGAGCACGGAAACAAACGAGCGTTGGTCACGGCGGACATAAGCCCTGAGCGCATCGCGATGATCGCAATGACCACAAGCAGTTCGATCAGGGTGAAAGCAGCAGAACCGGCAGCGAGCGTGTTTCGGAATGGAAGGCCGCGCCTCGCGTGATTAACAGGTTGGCCGTGTTGACCAGTAACGCCGTGGCGAGATTCATTGCTTGAGAATTCTAACGTTGGCGATGTGCGGGCCTCGTGGACGCGGAGAATGGAGTGTTGAACCGGTTGGCGGTTGAGGCAAAAGCTCCCCTTGAGACGAAGATGATTGTGCGGCGGCTGCGGCGCTGGTGGCTGTGCTTGCCGCTTCGGGTTTTGCTGTGGGTGGATGACCGGTCTTCTTTGTGGTTCTTGCCGATTTCGACTCAAGCACTTCGCGATAGTAACGGGCTACGGTCTGGTGTGACACGTCGATGCCGGCGGTCTCGCGCAATAGCGCCGTGATGGCTTGATACGAAGCCTTCTTTTTTCGTAACTCGATGATGGCTTGTTTAACCTCCTCCAACACCCGGAATTTTTCTGATGGGGGTTGCGTGTAATTCTGGACCGCGTCCATTAAGCGGGCCTTGGCTTCGGATGATACGATTGTGGTGCTCATAATGTGGCGTGACTGGTTGTTTTAGGTGTTACGTGTGCCCCTTGCGCCTGCAAGGAGTCAAGCGTCCCATATTCTGTTCTGATTATCATTACCACGAGCTCGTGCTCATGGTGCGCTCGCTTGGGCGCAGATTCATCGAGGTCGTGTGGTAACTTTCCTTCATGCTAACGATGAAGGCGCAATTCAGTCTGTCGAATGCGGAGAAGTATTTTAAGGAGCATTTGCGCGTCGGAGATTACTACATGGAAGGTCGTAGCGTTTCGGGCGAGTGGTATGGCAAAGGGGCTGAAGAATTGGGATTGTCAGGAGTTACCAATGAACCGGAGTTTCTGAGGCTGTGTCGGAATCTCCATCCACAAACCGGGGAACGGTTGACACAGCGGTTGAACAGCAAACGGGTATCGGTGGATGGGGACGGGAAGGTTCATGAACATGCCAATCGCCGCGTGTTTTATGATTTCACGCTGTCACCGCCCAAATCGGTTTCCATCGTGGCATTGGTGACGGATGACCGGCGGATCATCGAGGCGCACGATAACGCGGTTCAGACGGCGTTGGAGGAATTACAGCCCTACGCTGCCGCACGGGTTCGGAAACAGGGCCAGTCTTCGCACCGGGTGACGGGAAGCCTGGTCGGAGCCGTCTTCCGGCACGACACGTCCAGGGCGTTGGACCCGCATTTGCACAGTCATTGCATCCTGTTCAACGCGACCAGGGACACGGTGGAGAACCGCTGGAAGGCCCTTGAGCCTTTCGAAATGCTCCACGCCAAGAAGTTCACTGAGAACGTTTATTATCACGAATTGGTCCGATCACTGACCCGGTTCGGCTATCAGGTGCAAAGCAAGCCCCGCGGGGATTTCGAGATTGAGGGCGTCTCTCAGGATTTGATCGAGCGCTTTTCCAAGCGGCATCGGGAGATTGACGAGAAGACCCAGGAACTGTTGGCGCGACAGCCGGAGAAGGCCGCGCGAAATGTGCAGGAAATTCGCGCGAATATCGCGCACAAGGAACGGGCGCGGAAGATCAAGGACCTGGGCCTTACCAAGCTGCGATCACACTGGAAGAGACAACTTTCCTTCCGTGAACGGTTTCAACTGCACCGGCTTGACCGTAAAGCCTCATTGGCTCCCGCTGCTCGGCGGGTAACGGCTGAACAAGCGGTCAGTTGGGCGGAGTATCACCTGTTTGACCGGCGGTCGGTGGTTCACGAGCACGAGATTTGGCGCCACGCCCTGGAACATGCCAGGGGACAAGATTTCTCACTATGGGAGATTCAATCGGTCACTCAGCGACGTGATTACGTGCGGGACCAACAGTTTCAAGGCAAAATCACAACACGGGAGGTTATCCAACGTGAATGGGACATCGTGCGTCTGGCTCAAGACGGAATCGGCCGATGCAATCCACTGGTTGCGGATGCCCGCTCAGCCCATGTGCCCTTGGATGCCGAACAACGTCAGGCCGTCGAGCAGATCCTCTCCTCGCGGGATTTCGTGACGTTGTTCCGGGGTGGTGCAGGAACGGGCAAGAGTTACACCCTCCGGGAGGTGCATTCGGCGCTCAAGCAAGAGGGCCGTCCGGTTCAAGTGCTCGCCCCACAACGTCAACAGGTGGCTGATCTGGAAAGAGACGGGTTCACCGGCGCCGAAACAGTCAGTGCCTTTCTCACGCGCCGTTCCATGGCTCGTGACACGGTTGTCCTGGTGGACGAGGCCGGACAGATCGGCGGCAAACAAATGTTGGAACTGCTGGTGTTCGTCAAAAGGAACCGCGGCCGCGTCATTCTCTCCGGCGACACGCGCCAGCATGGAGCCGTCGAGGCAACCGACGCGCTCCGGGCCATTGAAAAGTACTCGGGCCTCCAACCCGCCGAACTGACGAACATTCGCCGGCAAGACCCTGACTCAGCCAGAAGCCAGGCCGAACGTCACTG
>QHNT01000282.1 GCA_003218515.1 Verrucomicrobiota bacterium
CAGAACTTCAATTGCGCCGCCAACTGCACGGCCGTCTTCAAGCGCTGAAAGCGCAACGACATGACAGCCCAGGGCAACGCCCTGGGAACAATGTGCCAAAAACGGTTCAAGCCCTGAAAGGGCGCCGCAAAATCAATCCCACACATAACGTTCATCAATCGCCACATCGCGTATGCCAGGCCAGATATTTCAATTCGTACTACAATCATGCGAATCTTTGTTTTCTCGCCGAAGAATTGGCCGCAAGAGAACACAAGGAACACAAAGAAAAGGATGTGTGTCTCTGCGTGCTTTGCGTTCTTTTGCGGCTCTCATTTGTGGTGCGCGTCAGCCGATTCGTGTCCATTCGTGGTCAGAACTTCAATTGCGCCACCAGTTCCACCACGGTCGCGTTGACTGCTCCGATGGCCAGTTGCGGATAAATGCCGAGCACAAACATCAAAATGATGGCGGGCAAGACGATCAATCGCTCGGACAGCGTGAGGTCGCCGAACGCGCGCCATTTTGCATTCAACGGCCCGTTGAAAACGCGTTGGATGACCGTCAGAATGAAGACCGCGGTCACAAGCAGCCCGATCACGGACAACGCCGTCGCCCAGGTCGCCAGCGGGAACGCGCCTTTGAAAATAAGAAATTCACCCACGAAACCGTTGAGTCCCGGCAGACCGAGCGAGGAAAACAGAGCGATGCCCATCAGGCCGCAGAAGACCGGCGCGACCGCGCGCAGTCCGCCAAACTCGTTCAGACCGCGCAATCCGCCGGAGCGCCGTTCGATGAAGCTCAGGAAGCAGAACACTGTCGCCGCCGTCAGCCCGTGGTTGAACATTTGCAGCAACACGCCGTTAAAGACCGCTGCTTTTTCCGCGGCCAGGCGCGGGTCGTCGCCGATCAATTTCGCCAGCGCGAAAACACCGAGCAGACAGTAGCCAAGGTGGTTGATGGATGAGTAAGCGAACGTCCGTTTCAAATCCTTTTGCGCAAAAGCGGCGGCGCCGCCGAACACAATCGTAATAACCGCCAGCCACATCAGCGGGGTCAGCACCCAACGCACTTGTTCCGGGAAGATGGGCAGCAGAATGCGCAAGAAACCATAAACTCCCATCTTCGACATCGCGCCCGTCAGCAACATCGTCACGGGCGTCGGCGCTTCCGCGTAGGCCAGCGGCAGCCAGGTGTGGAACGGCACCAGCGGCACTTTGACGGCGAAGCCGAGCAATGCCATGAGGAAGATAACGAGGGCCAAGCTTTCCTTTG
Organism: Verrucomicrobiota bacterium; assembly: GCA_003218515.1. Taxonomy (GTDB): domain Bacteria; phylum Verrucomicrobiota; class Verrucomicrobiia; order Limisphaerales; family AV2; genus AV2. The sequence goes on from QHNT01000282.1 coordinate 1,255, forward strand.
TGGGAAACGCATCATACCAGCCGAGTTTGACCGAAAACGCGGAAGCCAGTTCGCCGCTCCGGCCCAGTTCGCTCAAACGGACGAAGTCGAATGTTTCGACCGCCTGATAGATGGCCAGGAACGACAGCAACAACGCCACGCTGCCAACCATGGTATAAATGAAGAATTGCGTGGCGGCGGCGCCGCGTTGCGGCCCGCCCCAGAGTTTGATGAGAAAGAAAGCCGGAACCAGGCTCAGTTCCCAGAAAATGAACCAGTGAAAGAAGTTCAGCGCGGTAAACGTGCCGAACAACCCCGCTTGCAAGAAGAGAACCAGCGCGTAATACAGTGGCGGGCTGTAACCCGAACCAGAATCACCCTCACCCGGCCTTTGGCGACCCTCTCCCCGTCCGACGGGGAGAGGGCCGGCGTGAGGGGCGTCCCCAAACATTTTCCACGACGCCAGCATGGCCATCGGCACGACAATCGCCGACAGCAGGATCATCAGCAGGCTGAGGCCATCGACGCCGACGAAGTATTCAATGCCAAGCGAGGGGATCCACAGGTGGCGCTCGACGAATTGCAACTCCGTCGATGTCGAATCAAAGTTATTCCAGACAAGAATTGCGAGACCGAGCGAGACCAAACTGAACGTGAGCGCGAGGCCGCGCGCGAGGTTCCTTCGTCGCGCGCCGATGCCGATGACGACGCACCCGCCAATCAGCGGAATGAGTGTCAGCGCTGTCAGCCACGGAAAGTCGGTCACGCGTCACCTCCCGCCTCCGGGTAGCAGCCGCGTCCCGCCCTGCCCATGAACCGCCCCTCTCCCGGCCTTCGGCCACCCTCTCCCCGCCTTGCGGGGAGAGGGCAGGGAGAGGGGTGCCAATCTGGTTCATGGCCTCGATTCACGTCCGAATTTTGGAGGTGTCCCCTTCCCATGAACCGCCCCCTCACCCCATCCCTCTCCCCCTCCGAGGGGGAGAGGGTGCCCGAAGGGCGGGTGAGGGGGGGCTCATGGTCCCAATGCATGCGGAACAAGGAAAGAGGGCTTTCCATGAACCGGCTGTCGGAGTGCGGACAGCCATGTCCAAACGAATCAAGTCCGAGGCACTCGCGGACAAGGCTGTCCGCGCTCCTGTCCGTCGCTGGTTCATGGTCCCGATGCGTGATTCTGAAATCGTGGAGGCTTCCCATGAACCTGGTGGGGCGAGCGGTGAATTCTGTCCTTTGGAAGCCAAGGCTCATTTTCCGCACCCCCAGGTCAGCAAAAGCAGCAGAACCGTCAACGCCAGGCCGATGACGCTGAGATAGTTTTGCACCTGCCCATCCTGCAACCGTGACAGGAGACCGCTGCCCCTCCGAAGTCGCTGGCAGACTTCATCGAAGCCGAGGTTCACCACGTACTCGTCAATCACGCGATTGAGCCAGGAGAGTCCGAGCACAAGGTAGGAAACGATGAGCACCAGCGTGTCCAGAACGACGCTGTCGAGCCAATGACAAAAGCGCGCGAAGGTCGCATTGAAACGAACGATCGTCGCTTCATACAGTTCATCCACAAAGAATTTGTTCCGCAGGGCATCGAACGTGCCCGCGTGCGTCTCCTCGATCGGGTCCGGCGCGTCGGCTGTTTTCGCGGGCGCACGACCGTAGAGCCACCACGCGCCGCCGAGGCCCGCCGCAACGACGAGTGTGGAAAGGAACATCACGAACAGCGTTTGCCATTGGAACAATTTGCCCGGATCGAAGACCGCGGTATTTCCATTCAAGTAGGTTTGAAACCACGGCCAGGCGGGTGTGCCGAAGAATCCGAGCAACACGGCGAACCCCGCCAGAATCATTAACGGCCGCGTCATCACCGGCGGACTTTCGTGCGGCCCCGCGTCGGCCAATCCGCTTGAAGAATGAGAAACCCTCCGGTTGCGGTTATTGCCGAAAAACACGTAACACACCTGTCGCGTCATGTAGAACGCGGTGAGCGAGGCGCCGAAAACTCCGAGGCAAAACGGCCAGATCGACGGCTTCCAGAGGAATGCCTCGTGGAGAATTTCATCTTTGCTCCAGAAACCGGAGAAGAACAGCGGGAAACCCGCGAGCGCCATCATGCCGATCGAGTAGGTCACAAACGTCACGGGCATGGACAGTCGCAGTCCACCCATTTCGCGAATGTCCTGTTCCTCGTGAGAGCCATGAATCACTGAGCCGGCTCCCAGGAACAACAGCGCTTTGAAAAAGGCGTGCGTGATGAGGTGGAAGATCCCCACCGCGACTCCGCCCACACCCAGACCCATCATCATGTAGCCGAGTTGCGAAACGGTCGAGTATGCCAGGATGCGTTTGATGTCGGTTTGCGCGACGGCGATGAGCGCGGCGAAGACGGCGGTGATGGCACCGATCCAGGTAATCACCCCGGTCGCATCCGGTAGTGGAAAGCTTACCAACGTGTGAGGGCCCGACAATGCATTCCAATCTGGCCTCATCAACGCAAAAACTCGCGCCACGAGAAACACCCCTGCCGCTACCATCGTGGCCGCGTGAATCAAAGCGCTCACGGGCGTTGGACCTTCCATGGCGTCCGGCAACCAGACGTGCAGCGGCACCTGGCCGGATTTGCCCATTGCTCCAACAAAAATAAGAAGCGCGATTCCCAACAGAGGCAGGAAGCCAAAAGCAGAAACCGGAAAAGCCTTCGCCAGAGTTGAGGTTTCCAAACAACCATTTCCACCATCGTAAAACAGAAGCGTTCCCGTTTTTGAATACAGCCACACCATGGCGAGCAACAACGCGAGGTCACCGACGCGCGTGACAATGAACGCCTTTTGGGCCGCCGCCGCGGCGCTCGGTTTGTGGTACCAGAAACCAATGAGCAGATACGACGTGAGACCGACCAGTTCCCAGCAGATGAACAGGAGCAACAGGCTGTTGGCGATGATCAGCCCGAGCATCGCAGCGGCAAAAAGCGACATGAAACAGAAGAATCGCGTGAAGTTGTCGTCCTGTGCCATATAGCCGACACTGTAGATGAAGATGAGCAACCCGACGAACGTGACCATCACCAGCATGACGGCTGTGAGCGGGTCGAGCACCCAGCCCAGCTTCAGCCAGGCGTCGCCGAACTGAAACCAATTGAAGTTGTAAACATGCCGTTCAACCTCCATTCCGGTGTGCGCGCCCAGAGTCGAAACAAATACCGCGCACGAAAGCGCGAACGCCAGAATCATCGATCCAATGGCCAGCGTCGCGGCGAGCCGGCGTTGAGGGCGTCTGGCCAACGCCGTCACCGCCGCTGCCGCCAGCGGCAGGGCGGGGATCAGCCAGAGGTTTGGCACGAGCCAAGTCATGTGACGGTGGTGTGCGTGGTGTCAGCCGCGTAGCGGCGCCAGACGGTAGCCCACGGCGCCAGCCGTGGGACAACGCGCAGTAGCAAATCAAGCCCCGCCAGGGGCGAAACAATCAAACGAATACGTAAACCGCGCAAACGTGAGACAGAATGAGATTTGTTTTCTAACGCCCCTCCGGGGCTTGTTCTCTTTTCCGCTGCAATCCCACGGCTTACGCCGTGGGCTACCTCCTCACGGCGCTCCGCGCCTGTGACGCCAGCCGCCAGCAACGGCAGCGCGGGAATCAGCCAGCGGTTTGGGACGAGCCAGGTCATGTGACGTCGTTGCGCGTTGTGCCAGCCGCGTAGCGGCGCCAGATGGTAGCCCACGGCGTCAGCCGTGGGGTAGGTTCAAAAAAAAGATCAAGCCCCGTCCGGGGCGCAACAAATGTTTTTCGCTCTGAGAGACTCACTCGAAAATGTATCGTTCGTCGTATTCGATCTCGTGCTTCTTGAGGAACGTGATCAATTCCTCTTGGAAGGACATCTTCCGATGGTGTTCCTCCTGATTTGCAATGTAATCCAAAACCGACTGCTTCTGCGAATGACTCACGCTGAACGCCGCGTAGCCCGTTTGCCACGCAAACGCGCGTTTCTCCGGAAACTCGCGATGAATCCAGCCGCTGGAGTTTGCCTTGACCTTGCCCACGATCTCCGACAACGCGGTTTTTGCGGACAACAGAACAAGAATATGAACGTGATCGGGCGGACCGTTTATGAGCAATGCCACGCCGCCAAGCTCCGGGATAATACCGTCCAAGTACGGAAACAGGCGCGGCTTGAGTTTCGCGTCCAGCAAAGGCGCGCGTTCCTTGGTGCTGAAAATGACGTGGAACAACAGATCGGTGTAGGTGTGAGCCATACGTCGCCATCATTCTCCCGCCCCTAGGGGGCTTGGTTTCTTTTTGACGCCTGACCCACGGCTCGCGCCGCGGGCTACCCTCTGACGGCGCTCCGCGCCTGCGCCATGGGCAAGTGCGCTCAATTTCGCCGCCCGAACCGCGAGCGCCGGAATCAGCCAGCCGTTTTGGGCAGGCGGGTTCATTCGCGTGCGTGAACCGTTGCCAGGATGCCAGCCGCGTAGCGGCGATAGCTGGTAGCCCACGGCATTAGCCGTGGGATAGCGTCCCCAAACGCGACAAGCCACGGCAGGGGCGAAACAATTAAACGAGCACGCAAAACCGCGCAAAATTGTGACGGAATGAGATTTGTTTTCTGACGCCCCTCCGGGGCTTGTTCTATTTTGACCGCATATCCCACGGCTCACGCCGTGGGCTAGCTCCTCACGGCGCTCCGCGCCTGCGCCGTGCGCCGCCAGAACGGGAACCAAACAAGGCATCTTGTTAATGCCGACCATGGATCACAAATTCAGTTTCAGTTTTGCAGGTTTTGCCATAACGACGGCCAGCGTCACAGCCAGAGCCGCTCATCCCTTCATTGAATCCACTTCGTCTAAATTCGTTGTCTTGTAATGCCGGTATATCGAGATGATGAGCGCCAGCCCGACTGCCGCTTCCGCCGCCGCCACACCAATCGAGAAAATGACGAACATCACGCCGGTCAACGCTTCGGGATGTTCGCTGTAACGCCAGAACGCCATGAAGTTCAGGTTCGCCGCGTTGAGCATCAGTTCGATGCCGATCAACACGATGATGGCGTTGCGCCGCGTCAATGCGCCGCCCAGGCCAATGCTGAAAAGCAAGCCCGACAGCACAAGATATGCGGAAAGTGGAGTCATAAGGCAGGGAAAGGGAGAAAGGGGGAAAGGGGGAAAGGGGGAACTCCCCCCTGCTCACTTTCCCCTTTTCTCACCTGCTGTTGAACGGTAGCGGCCATCGTGAGTTCGCTCTCAGTGTGATTGTGATCCTTCCGGAGCGTGCCGGGCCTGCTCCTCCATCGCGATGATGACCGCGCCAATCAGCGCGGCGGTCAAAAGCAGGCCGACCACTTCCAGCGGCAGCACGTAATCGGTCATCAATTTCGCGCCGATGTTTTTCACGCTGATATCGGCAGCAACGTTCGGCTTTGCTCCAGTCCGTGGCGAAATCAGGGCACTGGTGACAATGGTCACCATGAGACTGCCGTAGGTCAGCGCCGCAACTGCCACACCCATGAGCCAGCGACCCGTGAGCCCGGCCAACCCGCCAAAAGACGCCACCAGACAGAGCGCGCAATGAACGAGGTTGCGCAAGCTCATCGCGGCAATGGCGCCGGCAAGCGTCACGACGGCGAGAATGGCAAAGGTGAAGGTCATGTGTTTAACCGTTGAAGCGTTGAAGCGTTGAACCGTTGAATCGGCAAAGCCGTCTGATCGGCGTCAATCGGTTTGATGACAAGAGGCCGCCCGGGAGCTCGGACTGGATAAAGATTTCGCAGCTCACTTTTACGATTTAACGATTCAACGTTTCAACGATTTAACGATGGACTCACTCCGCATACCGGTATGTTCGTTTTGTGAAAAGTTTCCCGCCCATCAATCCCCTGCCCAGCAGGACATACGGAACGATCAGCATCGCCGAGCAAACCGCCCAGCGGTCGAAACCCGCGGGCAAAAAACGCCACAGACCCGCGGCGGCGATATTGATGAGGGCCATCGGCAGCATGAATTTCCAGCCGAAGTTCATCAATTGGTCCATGCGCAGCCGCGGCACCGTGCCGCGCACCCAAATGAAAAGCGCAATCAGCGCCAGCAACTTCGCGAAGAACCACAGCCACGACGGCAGCCACGACAGAAAAGCCAGCGGCGCGGTCCATCCGCCCAGGAACAGCGTGATCGCCAGTCCGCTGACGGCGAACATGCCGAGATACTCCGCCAGGAAAAAGAGCGCGAATTTGAACCCGGAATACTCGATGAAGTAGCCGGCCACGATTTCCGATTCTCCTTCCGGCAGGTCGAAGGGCGACCGGTTCGACTCGGCCATCGCCGCGATCAGGAACAAAATGAACCCGGCGAACCCCCACGGCGTGAACACATGCCAATGCGGCAACTGGCCGAAATAGTCCGCCTGCGCCTCCACGATTTTCACGGTCGAAAGCGAACCGACCATCATGACGACGGTTATCGTCGAAATGATGAGCGGCACCTCGTAGCTGATCATCTGCGCGATTGCGCGCATCGCGCCGAGCAGGGAATACTTGTTTCGACTCGACCAGCCGGCCATGAACACGGACAGCTCGGTCGCCGCACCCACCGCGAAGAAGAACAACACACCCGTGTCCATGTCGATCGGCGCCATGTTGAGGCCATAAGGCAAAACCGAGTACGCCAGGAACACCGGCACAATCAGCGCAATGGGGGCAAGAAAGTGGACGACCTTGTCGGCCGCGCGCGGCACGACGTCCTCTTTGGTGAGCGCCTTGATGCCGTCGGCGATGAACTGGCCGAACCCGAACATACGCAGGTCCGTGAACGGAAGGCCGACCCGGTTGGGGCCATAGCGGTTTTGGATTCGTCCGATCGCCTTGCGTTCCACCACGGTCGTAATTCCGAACAGCAATGCGAACACGAGCATGAGTGGAACGATGGAAAAAAGAACTGACAACATCGGCTTCAGGCTTTCCGGCCAAAACGGCCAATCAAGCGCCCAGTGCTTGAGCAGGACGAAAATCTGGTCGAAGGCATCGATCATGGGAAAACACCAAATACCAAAAACCAAACACCAACAAACCACCAAGTGCCCAATCCTACATCATACGCCCGGTTGAATGAGCCGTTCGAAGCCTGGTACTCGAAGTTTGGTGTTTGGTGTTTTCCCATCGCCGGCAAGTCGGCGTCATCTCGGGCGTCGGCGGTTGTCGGCGGCAAGCTCAAGTCGTCGGAATAGGGGCGGGTTTGGGTGGAGGTGGTGCGGCCGTTTTCGCTGCCGCTGCTGCCGCTTTGGCTTTGGCTTCAACGTCCGCTTTCGTCTTCGCCTCGGCTTTGGCTTTTTCCGCGGCGAGACGCCCGTCCACTGCAGCGGCCTCGGCAGGATGGATCTTCCGATAATACTCGTTCGATTTTGCGAGTTGATGCTTGTCGAACAGCAGACCGGCAAAGCGGTCGGTGTTGCTCAGTTCGAACTCAGTATCCATTTTGATCGCCTCGAACGGGCAAACTTCGACGCAGATCTGGCAGCTCATGCAAACGGAGACGTCGATATCGAAAATCTTTGGATAGAACTGCGGTTTGCCGACGTAATCCGGTTTCTTGTCCTTGCTCTTCTCGATGTAAATGCACTGCGGCGGACATTCCTTCTCGCAAATCTGGCAGGCCACGCAACGCATCCCGGCGTGCGCGTCATTGCCGTCGAAAACGAGGAAAGGAAAATTGCGCGCGGCTTCCTTCGTCGGAAGACGTTCTTCGGGATACTGGACGGTCGTCAGCCGGTCTGCCTCGACGTAACTGCCGACAAAGTTACGCGCCGTTTCCGCCAGACCTTTTATGATGCCTTCGCCCAACATAAGACCTTACTTCGATGTTCGACGTTCAGTGTTCGATGTTCGATGTTTCCGAGTCAACGCGCAATTTGATGACTGAACATCCAACATCGAACATCCAACGTCCAACATCCAATCATCGGTCCGCCTCACCCAATACAATGTCCACGCTGCCGAGAATCACCACGACGTCGGCTACGATGTGGCCCAGGCACATGTCTTCCAGAACGGTCAGATTGATCAAGCTCGGCGGACGCACGCGATAGCGATAAGGATTCGGCCCGCCGTCGCTGATGAGGTAAAAACCCAGCTCGCCTTTCGGTGCTTCGATGCGGCCATAAGCTTCGCCCGGCTTCGGGCGAAAGCCCCGAATCTTCGCCTTTGCGTCCATGATCGGTCCGGTCGGAATATCGCGCAGCGCCGTTTGCAGAATGTTCAACGACTCGCGCATTTCGAGCAGCCGAATCATGTAGCGATCGTAAGTGTCGCCGTGTTCCCCCAGCGGCACCCGAAATTGAAAGCGGTCGTAGATGCCGTACTTGTCCACTTTGCGAATATCGTAATTGACCCCGCTGGCCCGCTGCATCGGGCCGGTGATGCCGGCGTCGACGGCCAGTCCACGCGACAGCACGCCGACCCCTTGCGTGCGTGCCAGGAGTATTTCGTTCTCGGAAAGAAACCGGTCGAACTCGTCGAGAAACCGGGGATAGTTACCCACCACCTGTTTGGCTTGTTCGAGCCAGCCGGGCGGCAAATCGCACCGACAACCGCCGAAGCGCATGTAGTTGCACATCATGCGCGAGCCGGTGAGCGACTCGAACAGGTCGAGAATTTTCTCGCGCTCGCGAAAGGCATACATCAGCGGCGTGCCGGACGCGCCCATGTCCTGAAGCAGAAATCCGATCAGGCACGTGTGGTTTTGCAGGCGCGTCAGCTCGGCGGTGATGACGCGAATGTATTCTGCGCGTTCGGGCGGTTGCAGGCCGGCGAGCTTTTCGACTGCCAGCGCGTAAGCCCAGTTGTTCGTGAGCGAGCAAAAGTAATCGAGCCGGTCCGTGTACGGCATCGAGCCGAGATAAGTCGTGCCCTCGGCGATCTTCTCATGGTTGCGGTGCAGGTAGCCGAAGACCGGTTTGAGTTTTACCACCCGTTCGCCGTCCAGCGCCACGTCCATGCGAAAGACACCGTGCGTCGAAGGGTGCTGCGGCCCCATCGCGACTTCGAGCAGGTCCCCTTCGGTCCCGCCGGCGGGCGAAGTTTTGTGAGTAAGAGTGTACGTGGGCTGTCCCGATCCGTCTGGCTGAGGGACTGGCGACACCGGTGACACCCCTGCTGCTAAATCGTGATCGATGACACCTTCGCTCATGACTTCGTCTCCTGCGCGTAATGCTTTTGCGTCTTCTCCAGGACTTCATCATGCGGCGTCGGTTCGTATTCGTAATCGTCCGGCTCAACGTAATCCTTGCGCATCGGGTAATCCTGAAAGCCGTCCCACATCAGAATGCGGCGCAAGTCAGGATGGCCGTCAAAGGCGATGCCGTACAGATCGTAAATCTCCCGCTCCTGAAATTCCACGCCGCGCCAGATGGGCGTCAGCGACGGTAAATGCGCCTGGTCCGCGCGATTCCCGGTGCGCATCCGGATGACGAGCGGCCCCTGCTTCAGTTCCATCGAGTAAAGATGATAAACCGCTTCGAGAAAACCTTGGCGTTTCTTTTCTACTGTTTCCTCAACCTCCTTCTCCGCGCCATCGACGACCTTTTTGACTTTGACCTTCTCTTTGAGAACCGCGTCGGGCCAATCGATACCCGTGGCATTTGAGCAGTAATCGAAGCGAAGCTGCGGGTCGCCGCGGAGAAATCTCGCGACCGCGAGCGCGTGCTCGTTGTCCACGAGCAACGAATGCTGCGCGCTGGGGCTGTCGTTGCGGATGATTTCGAGACGCGCGCCGGGAAGGGCAGCTTCAATGCGGGATTTGATTTGTTCCAATCGGGTCATAGCCGATGCATCGTTACATCGTTACATCGTTACATCGTTACATCGTTACATCGTTACATCGTTAAAACGTTACAACGTACGGTCGGCGAAGGGATCGTCGTCCTGCTCGAACGCGCTGGCCGATTCGCCCTCGCGTAGCGCCGAAACCTTTCCCGCCTTCTTCTCGCGAAGGAACCGTCCGTAACCGTTGACAACGTTGAGGGCACGCCAACCTAGTTGTTTCAGTGGTTCGATCTCAACCGCCGGAAGATAATTCTCATCAAGACAAACATTCAGATCATCTATCAACTCTTCCAGCGAACCGCGGGCCTGGAGCAAAAACTTGATTTGATCCGGATAGTGAAAGCGACCGTGACCCTCTGCGATGTTATTTGTGAGCGAAACCGCCGCCCGCCGAATCTGGCTCGCCAACTCGAACCGTTCAAAATCCGGCAGCCGTCGGCTCACGGCATACATGGCTTTGCGAAATTCACGCGCCACCTGATAAACCTCCAAATCCTCAAAAGTCTGAAATCGCTTCGCCTGTTGCGGTTGATTCCCAGACGACTGAACGTTGTAACGTTTTAACGATTTAACCTTGTAACGATTTTCAACCATGACTCACCAGTGTCGGAGGTTTCCACACGTCTGGATTTTTCGCCGGCACCAGATCATGCTCGCCGAACTGCGGCACCGGAAATTCACTCGGCGCGTCCGGATCCAGGTGGCGCGGACGACCATTGCCGCTCAGCCTCTGCTCATCAATTTTCTTTTGCAGCGTCATGAAGGCGTGAATGAGCGCTTCGGGCCGAGGCGGGCAGCCGGGAATGTGCACATCCACCGGAATGTAGCGGTCGATGCCTTTGAGCACGTTGTAGCCCTGCTTGAACGGGCCGCCGGAAATCGCGCACGCGCCCATGGCGATGACGTATTTCGGTTCCGGCATCTGGTTGTAAAGGCGGACAACTTGCGGCGCCATTTTCTTGGTCACCGTGCCGGCGACAATCATCAGGTCGGCCTGGCGAGGCGAGGGACGAAAGATTTCGGCGCCGAAACGGGCGAGGTCGTAGCGCGCCATCGTGCTCGCAATCATTTCGATGGCGCAGCAGGCCAGGCCGAATTGCAACGGCCAGACCGAGTTCTTCCGGCCCCAGTTGTAGATTTCTTCCAGGGTGGTCGTGAAGATGCCCTGTTTCTGAAGCTCGCTGCGTAATCCTTCGTCCATTGATGTTCGTTAAACCGTTGAATGGTTGAATCGTTGAATCGGGTGGAAACAATCGCTGCATCCTGTGATCACCGATTCAACGATGTAACGCTTTAACGATTCAACGCTCATAAATCATTTCCAGTTCAACACGCCCTTCTGCCAGGCCCAAATCAGTCCTTCCGCAAGCAACAGCAGAAATACCATCATCGCAACGAACGCGCCGACGGACAGGCTGGTAAACGCGACCGCAAACGGCAGCAGAAAAATCGTTTCCACATCAAAAATCAGAAAGAGGATGGCGTAGAGGTAATACTCGGACTTGAACTGCACCCAGGCGTCGCCTTTCGACTCCAAGCCACACTCGTAGGTGGCGTTCTTGTCAGGTCCGGGTTTAATCGGAGAAAATTTCTTCGCCCAAAGTCGCGCAAGGCCCAACGGGACAAGGGCGAAAAGAACCGCCGCAACCGCGAAAACGACGATCAACAGATAGGGATCATTCTCAGCCGCATTCATGCAATGGCTTCAGCTTGTTACTTTTTTCACAAGCCACGTTATCGGTGGAAAATCAACGCGTCAAGGAATGGCAACAGGTTTGCCGCAAAGGATCAGAAAGACTTTTCTTAAATCAAATCCGGCTAATCCAGTCGTAATCCCAGGCCGCGTAGCCGGAACGATTCACTTGGAATCGGGGAGCGCGCCCGCCGCGGGCGCTGCCAACGGCGCCCTCGCCGTTGGCATTCCGGCGCGGAGCGCCCGACCGGATGGTTGTCGTCCTGGTGCAGAGTTCGGCGCGGGGCGCGCCGAACAGCAGCCGAGGCGGCTGCGCTCACCATTCCTCTGACTGAATCGTTCCGGCTTAGTTGGACTTGGGATGATGCCGTTTCAAGCCGAGCGACTGGGCGATGTCGTCGAACTCCGCGGGACTGACTTCGTGCAGCGCTTTCCCTTTGGCTTTGAGCTTTTCGTTAATCTTGACCGCCTTTTCGGTCATCTCTTCGTGCGTCTCCTTGCTGCCGCCGATCAAAGCGAAGTTCGGGCCGGTCGTGACGCGCTTGTGGCCGTCGGAATCCAAACCGACACCGAGCAGAATCGCCTTCGCCTTATTCTTTTTGGCAACGTGCGGCATGGAGGGAGATTAACGTCAAACGCGCGAAATTCAAGGAGCAAAGCAGGTTTTGCTCGCCACCCGTCGCCCGTTTGCATCGTAGCCGCCGAGGTGAGGAGGCGGATGGCCAAGCGCCAAATTCCAAATCCCGAAGCGGACCTTGTCTGGCGCCTGAGTTTTGGGGGTTGAGCCTCCGCCTCGTTACCTCGTCGGCTACGGAGCAGTCAATGGCTGACCGTTGTGTTTTGGTCCAAGACTCAACAGAAAGGGAACAGCCTTCTTCGCCCATTCCTCCGCCGTCGGATAAGCCGAGGCCGAACCGCCGAAGCAGCTTTGCAGCATGTCAGTATTAATGATGC
>QHNT01000151.1 GCA_003218515.1 Verrucomicrobiota bacterium
TGAGCTGTTGGCGCAGCTCGTCGCGCAGGCGCCGGAAGAACGCCAGTTCAAACCCCTTGCCCGAATCGCAGGCCAGTTGGCGCAGGTCGGATTCCATGATCCGACGCGGTGTTCCAACCGCCCCGCCCGATTTTACCTTCAGCCCGAACCCGCGCAGGACGCGGCTGAGTGCCCGGGAAAATTCGCCGACGGAGACAAATGTTTTTCCCAGTTCAACCTTGAAGTAGTGGAGCACGGCGCGCGCGGCGTTGCGGACCAGTTCCGGGTCGAGCGCGCCGGCGGCTTTGCCCATAAATTTCACCGAGACCAATTCAGCGGAACAGGGGATGGCTTCGCCGCCGCCCAATTGAAACATCAGACAATCCGGGTGCAGTTGGATCATGATTGCTCCTCCAGTTTTTTGACGGCCTGCACGAAATCAGTCGCCTCCTGGAAACGCCGATAGACGCTCGCAAACCGCACGTAGGCCACTTCGTCGATATCGCGCAGTTCTTCCATCACCCGCTCGCCGACGGCCATGCTCGGCACTTCGCGTTCGTATTTGTCAGTGATTTCGTCCACGATTTTTTCAACGAAGTCTTCGATGATCTTCGGACTGATGGGGCGTTTCTGGCAGGCCTTGCGCACGCCGGACAAGAGTTTTTCTTTGGAGAACTGTTCGCGTCGCCCGTCGCGTTTGAGGATCATCAAACCTTCATGCTCGATCTCCTCGTAAGTGGTGAAGCGATGGGCGCAACTGAGACATTCGCGCCGTCGGCGGATGACCGAACCGACGCGAGAAGCGCGCGAATCAATAACCTTATCGTCCTGCTGACCGCATTTCGGACAACGCATAAACGAACACAGCTACCGCATGCTGTGGTCGGGCTTCCATATCACACAAAATATTGTGGCGTCAAGCAATGGAATGAGGGATAAACGTTAAATCGTTGAATCGTTAAATCGTTGAATCGTTGAAGCGTGAAGCAAATCGCGCAATATCAGGACGGACGCCTGGAGTTGCAGGAAGTGCCCAGGCCGGTCCCACCTCCCGGCGGTGCCCTGGTGCGCACGACCCACTCGGTAATCAGCATCGGCACCGAGAAGATGAAGGTCGAGCAGGCCCAAATGAACCTGTTGCAGAAAGCCCGCGCGCGGCCTGACCAGGTCCGAAAAGTGATCGATACGGCGCGTAATCTCGGCTGGAAAGCCGCCCTGGAAAAAGTTCGCAACCGGCTGGAAACACCCTCCCCGCTCGGCTACAGCGCCGCGGGCGTCGTGGTGGAGGTTGATCCACTGAACACCCGGTTTCGCCTGGGCGACCGCGTCGCTTGCGCCGGCGCGGAGTGCGCGTTCCACGCGGAATTTCTCGCGCTGCCCGATTTGCTCCTTGCGCCGGTGCCGGCGGGCGTTGAGAACTGGCAGGCGGCTTACACGACGCTCTGCGCGATTGCGTTGCAAGCCGTGCGTCAGACCGAACCGCAACTGGGCGATCGCGTGCTGGTGATGGGTCAGGGGCTGGTCGGTTTGCTCGCGACGACTTTTTTGAGGGCGGCGGGGGCACGTGTTATGGCGGTTGATTTGATGTCGTCGCGCCGTCCCTTCTGTCATGCGATGGGTGCGGAAAAAGTGGTCATTCTGGGCGAACAAAGCCTGGCGGACGAAGTGCGCGCCTGGACGGACGGTTACGGCGTGGATGCCGCCGTGATTTGCACGGCGACGCAGAGCAACACACCCATTGAACAGGCCGCCGAGGCCGTGCGCGATCGCGCGCGATTTGTCATCGTGGGCAACACCCGCGCCGAACTCGCCTGGCGGATTTTCTATGAGAAGGAACTGGAGGTGCGCTATTCGCGTTCGTATGGACCGGGCCGCTACGATCCGAGTTACGAATGGGGCGGAGCGGATTATCCGATTGGCTACGTGCGCTGGACCGAGCAGCGGAACTTCCAGGCGTGCCTCGACCTGATGGCCAAAGGTCAGATCAATCTCGCGGCCATCACGACACGACGCGCGCCGTTCAACGACGCGCTTTCGGTTTATCAGGATTTGATGCAGGAAGGGGCGAAGGACATCGGCGTCGTGCTCGAATACGAAAACGCGGAACGCGAAACACCGAACGCGGAATTGTCCAGGCCGACCACGCTGCCATGCAATCCCGAAGCTGGAAGCCAGAATCAGGACCTGAGCGGGCCGGTCCGGCGACTGGATGTCATCGGCGCCGGCAATTTCGCGCGAACGATGCTGCTGCCGCACCTGAAAGGCCGGCTTCAATTCGGCGTCGTCGTGAATCAAACCGCGCTGAGCGCGAACCACGTCAAAACCAGGTTCAGCTTCGAACGCGCGGCAACCGATGCGGCGGAGATTCTCGGAGCGCCGAACTCCGCCTCGGCACAGGCGGCGTCGGAGCCGGACGCTCCATCCGCCGTCCTCATTGCGACGCGCCATCATCTGCACGGGCCGCTGGTAAAGCAGGCGCTCGCCGCGAACCGCCACGTTTTCGTTGAGAAACCGCTTTGCCTATCGCGACAGGAATTGGCCGAAATCGACGAGATTTACGCGAAGGGCAAGGGCACTCTGATGGTGGGTTTCAACCGCCGCTTCGCGCCGGCGAGCAGGGAGTTGAAAAGGACCCTGGCGTCGGCGCCGGGGCCGAAGACCGCGAGTTTTCGCGTGATGGCCGGCCCGCTCGACCCGCAGCATTGGTATGCGAACTACGCCGAAAGCGGCGGACGGGTGCTCGGTGAGGCGTGCCATTTTCTCGACTACTTTTGTTTCCTGCTCGACGCGCGCCCGGTCCGCGTTCTGGCGCAAACCACCTGGCCGCCCACGGGTCGCCTCCCGTTTCCCGACAGCGTAACGGCCCAAATTGAATTCAGCGACGGCTCGTGCGGCCAATTGGTTTACAGCGCCGAAGGAGACACGGGTTTTCCGAAGGAACTGCTGAGCGTTTATGGCGCCGGCATCGTTGCCGAAATCACCAACTTTCAGGAACTGGTCGTTCATCGCGGGCGCAAGAAGAGATCATTCTCCTAATGCGGTGGAACTCAGTCTCTAGCGGTCAAAACGCATGTCGAAGCTTCAATGGTATTGGCACCGGCTGCGGGTGATGGAGCCGTCGGAAATCGCGGCACACGTGCGGAAAAAATTTTGTCAATGGAGCGACGAACAGGAATTGCCCGACTGGTCTTCCATCTCCGCGCAAACCGGCGAGCGGCCCGCCTTCCCGTCGCTGCCGCCTGCCGACCTGGCGCCGTTGGTGCTACGCGAGGCATTGCAGCGGGACATTCGAGATATTCTGGGCGGACGATGGAGGGCTTTTGGCCACCTCGAAATAAAAGTCGATGACCCGCCAGGTTGGCAGACCGACTATCTGATCGGCAAAAACCTGGAGACGGATGAACTCGCTTTTCACCTGGACCACCGCCGTTTGCCGGGCGGCGCTGACATCAAGCTGATTTGGGAACTGAGCCGGTGGCATCAGCTTGTGCGCCTGGCGATGGCGGCCCATGTGCTGGGCGCGGAACATGCGGCAAGGAAATGCATCGAATGGCTCGGCCACTGGGCAAGTCATAATCAGCCTTACCGTGGATGGAACTGGACGAGCGCACTGGAGGTCGGAATGCGGCTCGTGCAGTTCGCCTGGATGGATGCGTTGCTGGAAGGTTATCCGGATGTCGAATTAAAAAGATTGCGCGCCGAAATCCTGCCCGCGCACGTCTGGTTTGCCTGGCGTTACCGCTCATTCGGGTCATCGGCGAACAACCACCGGCTCGGCGAGCTGGCGGGACTTATCCTTGCCATCGCACGCTGGCCGGAATTGGCGCGCTGGGCCGCGTCGCTTGACGAATCGCAGAGGCTTTGGGAACGCGAGGTGTTGGCGCAATTCGCGGAAGACGGCGGCCATCGCGAGCAGGCACTGAACTATCATTTGTTTTCGTGGGAATTCTGCTGGCAGGCCCGGGCCGCGTTGGCTGCGGCCGGCCGGGAAATCTCAGGCGAAGTCGAGGAGCGTCTCTGCCGCGCCGCGGATTTCTTTGTAAACGTTCAGGTGGAAGGCGAGGCGTGGGACTACGGCGACTCGGACAACGCTTTTGTCACCCCGTTTTTTTTGAACGCAAAAAATGCGACCGCTGAGTGGCGCGACTGGTTTCGCCACCCGGCAAGCAGCCCGGCGATCCACTACTGGTGGGGACAAATGGAAAACTCCCGGTCCGATGCTCGCGGTTCCCCGTTCACTCCCGCGGAGACGAGTGTTGGGATGCAGGGCGGCTGGCGGATTTATTCCGAAAGCGGCTTCGCCCTCAGCCGGTCGCGGAACTGGACGCTGCGTTGGGACGTCTCGCCGCTCGGATATCTTTCGACTGCGGCGCACGGGCATTTGGACGCATTGCATGTTTCCATCTGGTTTCGCGGAGCGGCCATGGTGATTGACCCGGGCACCGGCGCCTACTACGAGGACAACAACCTGCGGACCTATCTGGCATCCTGGGAAGCGCATAACGGCCCGCATCCGGTCGGCTTGGATTTCCCCAAACGACTTGGACCATTTTTGTGGGCGGCGCACCACGCCGAGCCGAATCTGAAACCGGGCGCAGACACAAGCCTTTCGGGCGAGTTGTCGCTGCCATCGGGTCTGGTGAAGCGCACTTTGGTTCCCCAGGACCGGGATCTTGGCTGGCAGGTGCACGACACGTTTCAGCCTCACGGCAGGGGCCGATACGAATTCTGCGTGCGCTGGCAATTCGCACCGGGTGCGAGGCTCGAAGAAGTCGCCGACCGCAGGTTCCGCGTAAGTCGCAACGGTGTTTCCATCGAAATCCAGGCGAGCTTCGACTGGGTCGAAGTCCGCGCTGTCACTGAAAAGGACAGCAGCGTTTTGCTCAGCGCGGCCAAGTCGGAATCGGAGGCGCGATCGGTTGGCACGGTATCGTCCGTGTTTCGGAAAACGGAGTGGGGTCCGCTCCTGAAGTTGGTGGGGGGATCGAGCGACAAATCTTGCGTTTTCAGCACGACATTTCTAGCCTGCGGCGACTCATGAAGATCAGCATTTTCGGCCTCGGATATGTCGGCGCCGTGACGGCGGGGTGTCTGGCGCAGCAAGGGCATCAGGTCGTCGGCGTCGATGTCTCCGAGCAAAAGGTTCAGACGCTGAATCGCGGCGAGTCGCCGATCATTGAGCCGGGGCTGGAGGATTTGCTAAAGCAGGCGAGGCAACGCGGTCTGTTGCGCGCCTGTACCGACGCGGCGGAGGCCGTGGCGGTGACGGACCTGTCGCTGGTGTGTGTGGGCACGCCTGTGACGGTCTCCGGCGCGATTGATCTGGGCTTTGTTCGCCAAGTCAGTGAACAAATCGCCGCGGCATTGCGGGGGCGGCCCAAATCGCACGCGCTGGTTTTCCGCAGCACGATGTTGCCGGGCAGCACGCGGCGGCTGGTTGAACAATTGTTGGCGGATTTCGTCGGGGCCGGGAGGTTGGAGGTTTTTTACTTTCCGGAATTTTTACGCGAGGGAGCAGCGGTGGAAGATTTTTTAAACCCGGCGCTCGCGGTGGTGGGAACCTGCGATGGTTTGCGGCCCGCGGCGGAGCCGATGGAGTTGTTCGGCGCAGACGCGGCGGTCGTGAACTGGTCAACCGCGGAGATGGTGAAGTATGCCTGCAACGCGTTTCATGCGACAAAGATCACGTTCGCCAACGAAATCGGCCGACTGGGCAAACAGCTCGGCCTGGATTCGACGGCGGTAATGTCGTTGCTGTGCCGGGACAGGAAGCTGAACCTGTCTCCACATTACTTGCGGCCCGGCAATCCGTTCGGCGGGTCGTGTCTGCCGAAGGACGTGCGGGCGCTGAATCATTTCAGCCGCCAACAAGGCGTGCCGTTGCCGCTGCTGGAGAATATTCTAGCGAGCAACGAGCAGCAGTTGCGAAGTTTGCTGCAACGGATCGAGCGTTCGGGGCAGAGTGAGGTTGTGATTTTGGGGCTCTCGTTCAAAGCGAACACGGACGATTTGCGCGAAAGCGCGATGGTGGAGGTGGCGCAAAATCTTTTGGGCCGCGGCTATCAGGTGCGCATTTACGATCCGCAATTGAACCTCGCGAAACTGGTCGGCAGCAACAAACGGATGATTGACGCGAAGATGCCGCACCTGGCGTCGCTGTTGCACGAGGACCTGGCGCTGGCGATCGGCAAAGAGGGATTGCTGGTGGCGGCGCAGCGTTGCGCCTCGGTGGCGGAGCTGGCGAAGGTCGTGACACCCAAGCACCAGATTCTTGATGTGAACGGCTGGCCGGAATTGAGGCAGTTGCCGGCGAAGTATGAAGGGTTTTGCTGGTGAAGCCAAGCGCGTCAAACAGTTGAATCATTGAACCGTTAAATCGTTGAATCGATTCAAATGCGGGCAGCGACTCGTCCGGTGCTAACGCTTCAACGGTTTAACGGTTCAACGATTTAGCGTTTCAACGGTTCAACGATTTTGGGTCCACCATGAGCAAGCCCGCGGTCCTCATCATCGTCGAGAATCTGCCGGTGCCGCTCGATCGCCGGGTGTGGCAGGAGTCCTGCGCGTTGCGCGACGCAGGGTACGAAGTCGTGGTGATCTGTCCGCAAATGCGCGGTTACACGCAGGCGGAAGAAAAGGCGGAGGGCATTCAAATTTACCGGCACTGGATCAGCGGAGAAGCGGGCGGGTTTATCGGATTCTTTCGCGAGTACGCAACGGCGCTTTGGGGAGAGACACGATTGGCCTGGAGGGCATGGCGGCGGCATCGATTCAAAATTATTCACCTCTGCAACCCCCCGGACCTGCTGTTCCTGGTGGCGTGGCCCTTCAAACTGTTTGGCGTTCGCGTGATTTATGACGTGCACGATCTTTGGCCGGAAATGTTTGAGGCCAAGTTTGGCAAGCCAGGCCTGTTCTATTGGGCGGTGCGTCTAACCGAGCGACTGACCTACGCCTGTGCCGATGTGGTGCTGGCAACGAACGAGTCCGTGCGGGCGGTCGCTTTGCAGCGCGGAAAAAAGCCGCCGGAGAAGGTTTTTGTGGTACGAACCGCCCCGAACATTCCCAACACAGAGTTGCCGCCAGACCAGACTCTCAAAAAGGGCAAAAAGTTTCTCGTCGGTTACGTCGGCGTGATGGGGAACGCAGACGGGGTGAATTACATTTTGGATGCAGCGGCGCATTTGCTGCACCAGCTGGGTCGCAAAGACGTGCACTTTCTATTGATGGGAACAGGGCCGGAATATGAACGGCTTTTGAAGCGACGCGAAGTTTTGGGATTAAAGGGCTGCGTCGATATGCCCGGTCGTGTGTCGGACGAGTTTCTATTTACGGCGCTCCGGACAATGGATCTGGGCGTCTCCAGCGACCCGAAAAACTCCTACAACGACCATTGCACGATGAACAAGGTTCTGGAATATATGGCCTTCGCCAAGCCGCAGGTGATGTTTGATCTTAAGGAAGGGCGGGCGTCCGCCGCGGAAGCGGCGATTTACGTGACGGATAACTCCGCAGAGAAACTGGCCGAATCCATCGGTCGATTACTTGACGATCCGCCGGCACGCGAGCGCATGGGGCGACTGGCGGCAGAGCGGATCCGGACGCAACTCAATTGGGAAGGATCGGTTGGCCGGATGTTAGGGGCTTATCAGGTGGCGGTTCAATCACAGGTTCAGCGGGGCGTATCTTGACACCACCACCGTGCCGCTGGTCGATTCCCTCTCCCCACGACGGAGGAGTGGGGAGAGGGGACTCCAATTAGCCACGCCAATTCGATGGAAACTGCCCCTCTCCCCAACCCTCTCCCCGCTCGTGCCTCGCAGGGAGAGGGAGCGGGGGGCTTCCGCGATGGTGGTGGTATCCAGATGCGCCCGGAGGGGAGTGGAATTTCATTGAGCAGAACCCCCAAAGGGTGTCTCATCTGACTGAATCAGTTGTTATGGCGGAAACACACTCCACACCCGGCAGGCCCGCACGGTTTCTGGTTGAAGCGGCCGAGTTCTGGCGGGCGATGCCGGGGTGTTGCTGTTTGTCAAACGCGAGGAACTCATTCTGGTGCCCAAAACACAGTGGTGGCCGGCGTTGGCGTTGATTGTGGCCGGGCTATTGCTGCACGTCGTTGGCTATCTGGTGCAGCAGACCCGCGTGTCAACCGTCGCGTTTTTCATCGGGCTGTATGGCCTGGCCGGACTGGTTTGGGGGCCGCGCTGGCTCAAGGCCACATTTTTTCCCTTCTTCCTCTTCGCCTTTTGTGTGCCAATCGCGACGTTGTCCGAGAAGATCACCTTCCCCTTGCGCCTGCTGGCTACCAGGATCACCGTAAGTTTGGCGCAATCGGCGCTTGGGATCGACGTCCTTCAAAATGGCACCAGCATTTGGGAGCCGAGCGGGAGGTATCAGTATGAGGTGGCCGCCGCCTGCAGTGGACTGCGAAGTCTGACCGCGATTTTTGCATTAGCGACGATCTACGGGTTCATCGAATTCAAGAGGAACTGGCAGCGTGTCACAATCATCGCATCGGCTTTCCCGCTGGCGGTGATCGGCAACGTGGTCCGTTTGCTGACGATTATCGTCGCGGCCGAGACCTTCGGCCAGCCAGCGGGCAATTACGTGCACGAAAACTTTTGGTTCAGCTTGCTCCCGTATGTGCCGCCGATGATTGGTTTGATGACTCTTGGGTACTGGCTGGGAAGAGGACGGGCGCACAATATTGCGGTTTTGGAGGCCAAACCGGTATGAATAAACGTTCGTGGAGCATGTTAGTCGTAGTCCTGGTGCTGGTCGGCGGCACTTCGAGTTTGCTCGGCTACTGGAAAACAATCCAGAAGCTCGGCCGACCCGGCGTAAAAATTGTGGCCGAATCGATTCATGACCCCGATGGAAAGGTAGTGGGAACGAACAGTGTTTATTTGCCGGAGCAGGCGTTGAACTTTTCCTCCCAACCGGCGCCGGTGACTCCGCTGGAACTGGGATGGTTGCCTCAAGATACAACTTATGGGCGCCGGATTTACAAGGCGCCGGACGATTTTCAGATCTGGTGCAATGTGGTTTTGATGGGCAGCGATCGCACCAGCATTCATAAGCCGCAATATTGTCTGACCGGACAGGGGTGGTGGATTGACCGGTCCGAGTTGACCTCCATTGCGATGGACCGTCCCTCTCGATATGACTTGCCGGTGATGAAACTGACCGCCACCAGCGTGGGAGAAACGGCCAGTGGCGAGAAGGTGAAGGCAAGCGGCGTTTATGTTTATTGGTTTGTGGCGGACAATGAACTGACGGCCGACCATCTTCAGCGGATGTGGTGGATGGCCCGCGACTTGATTCGCACGGGGACCCTCCAACGCTGGGCTTATGTCAGTTGTTTTGCCGTCTGTCAGCCGGGACAGGAGGAGGCGACGTTTCAGCGCGTGAAAGAGTTCATCATTGCGACCGTGCCTCAGTTTCAACTGGCAACCGGGCCGGTTTCCCCCAAAATCTCGTCCCTAGCGCCGCCAAAATCCATGTAGAGATCGGCAGTGATCCAGTTTGCGTTTACCCTCCGCGGTCCTGCTTCGAGAGGACGGGTCCGCGCGAGCGCGCTCGTCAAGCGTCTGGCCCCGCCAAATTGCACGATGAGGCAGAGTTCGTCGCCTTTCCGACCTGGGGTGTTGAATGAAAACTTTGAGGTTTACCGAAGCTACACTTTACGGTCTAATTCTTGAACCCATGCTGCGTCGACAACGAGAAGTTCGCGGGCGTGTTCAGCAATTGGTGGACGCCGGAATATTTACGCTGGCCTATTGGCTGGCGCACTCTGCGCGGTCGCATCTGCAGTTTTTGTTTTTTTGGGAGCGTCCGGAAATCGAGCCGTTTAGGGCCTACGCCTGGTTGATCCCCGTCATTCTGCTGGCCGTACCGCTGCTGGTGGTCCAAGGCTTCTACGACAGACCGCTTCTGGCCTGGCGACGCCAAACCCTGTGGCAACTCTTTTGGGCCTGCAACTGGACGACGATCATCGTGATCCTGGTCTCATTCCTCGCCCGCGAACAACCCGCTCGTGGCGTCATCGTTCTTTTTGGGGTGATCAGCTTTTTTCTGGTGTTGATCAAAGAAGAAGTCCTCCGCCGCTGGGTGGAGAGCAAATTTGGCCGGGACCAATTGAAGAAACGCCTGCTTCTGGCCGGCGTAGCAGCGGACACGACTCCGTTGCGCGCCAGGATGAAAGCCCAATCCCGTGAGGGGGTCGAGATTCTGGCCGAGGTGGACCTGGATCAAACGCCGCTGGAGCGGCTGGTGGAGCTGTTGCACGAGCATTCGATCAATGGAGTTGTCCTGAGCGCCAAACACACGATGTTCGGCCAGGTCGAAAAGGTTATTCAGGCGTGCGAACGCGAGGGAGTTGAGGTCTGGTTGCTGGCCGACTTTTTCAAAACGCAAATTTCCCAGACAGCACTGGACGACTTTGAGGGGCGCCCGATGCTCGTCTTTCGCTCCACACCTGAGGCGTCCTGGCAAAGTTTTGCCAAACAGATGCTGGACGTCGTGGGGGCTGGCGTGCTGTTTGTGGTGTTTTCGATTCCCATGCTTCTGGTAGCGCTGCTGATCAAGCTTACTTCTCCTGGACCAATATTGTTCCGCCAGCAACGGGCTGGCTTGAACGGAAAGCCGTTCACGATGCTCAAATTTCGCTCGATGGTGAACAACGCGGAGCAGCGGAAGCACGAACTGGAAGTGTTGAACGAAATGACCGGGCCGGTTTTCAAGGTCACCTCTGATCCTCGCGTGATGCCGGTTGGCCGCTTCCTTCGCAAATCCAGCCTCGATGAATTTCCTCAACTCATCAATGTCCTCCGCGGCGAGATGAGCCTGGTTGGCCCGCGGCCGCTGCCCTTGGATGAGGTGAAGCGGTTTGACGACCTGGCGCATCGCCGGCGGCTCAGCGTCAAACCCGGCATCACCTGTCTGTGGCAGGTCAGCGGACGCAACAACATGAAAGATTTCGGCGACTGGGTGCGGCTGGACCTGGAATACATTGACAATTGGTCGTTGTGGCTTGACTTCAAGATCCTCTTTCGGACGATTCCCGTCGTCGTGCTCGGAACGGGCGCCAAGTAAGAGCCGGGCCGCTGCCGGCGAGCGGGCAGATTTCGTGATTAAACGCTGGCAGTCTTGTTATTCGTTTATATGGCCGGTGCGAAAAGAAGAAAATCCGGGACTGATCGTCCAACCTCGGTGGTCACGGGCGGGGTCGGGTTCCTGGGTTCCTATCTGGTGGAATTGCTTTTGGAGAGGGACCACCAAGTCGTTGCCATAGATAATCTTGTCACTGGCAATGTCGATAACGTCGCGCATTTGGCCGGTCACCGTAATCTCCGATTCATCCATCAGGACGTTACGGAGTTCCTCTTCCTTGATGGTCCGGTTGATTACGTCTGGCATTTTGCGTCGCCTGCCAGTCCGATTGACTATCTGGACCTGCCCATTCAGACGTTGAAAGTGGGTTCGCTCGGCACCCACAAAGCCCTCGGTCTGGCGAAGCACAAACGGGCGCGATTCTTGCTGGCTTCTACCTCGGAAATCTATGGCGACCCGCTGGTCCATCCACAGAGCGAGGATTATTGGGGGAACGTGAACCCGATCGGCCCTCGCGGCTGTTACGACGAGGCCAAGCGTTTCGCCGAAGCAATGACCATGGCTTACCATCGCGAGCATGGCATCGACACGCGGATTGTGCGCATCTTCAACACGTATGGTCCGCGGATGCGCTTGAATGACGGGCGTGTGGTGCCGGCGTTCATCAGTCAGTCGCTGCATCACAGGCCACTCACCGTTTTTGGGGATGGTTCACAGACACGCAGCTTTTGTTATTGCTCGGATTTGATCGAGGGCATTTATCGGTTGATGATGAGCGACACAGATCAACCGGTGAACCTCGGCAATCCGCACGAAATGACGGTGCTGGAGCTCGCGCAGGAAATCATTCGCCTCACCGGTTCGCGGAGCAAAATTGTTTTCAAACCGCTGCCGCTGGACGATCCGAAGCAGCGCCGGCCCGATATTACGCGCGCTAAAAAGCTGTTGAACTGGCAGCCGAAAGTCTCTTTGGTGACGGGGTTGGATAAAACCATTGCTTACTTTCGCAAGAAAATTTTGGGTTGAGTGTAAAAGAGCAGAGAATAAATTGAAGCGATTCGATTTTTGTATTTGACCATGCTTTGGATTTTCAGTAACCAGCAAAGACTTTCACGTTCCTGTTCGACTTCGGGGCGCCTGAAGCGGATCGTCTTTGGTCGGGAATTGTCAGCGGAGCTTAGATGCTAAACACGAAGTCATTCTTGTGCCTCGATTTCGGGGCAGGCAGTCTCAAGATCGCCGAATTTGAGCCGAACGAGTCCGGCACACTGCGTCTGAAGCAATTCGGGCTGAAATCGCTCGGATTTGAAGGTTCCCAGGACGCCGCTCGCGAACGCGTGATTCTGAAGGCGATACAGGAATTGTTCGCGGAACGGCCCTTCGGCTCAAAGAACATCGACGTTTGCGCCCCCGGTTTCCACGTTTTTTCCAAGTTCGTCAAACTGCCGCCGGTGGACACTTCCAAGGTTACCCAGATCATCCAGTACGAAGCGCAGCAAAATGTGCCCTTCCCGCTGGAGGAAGTGGTGTGGGATTACCAGATCCTCGGAACGGCGCCCGCCGGCGAGTTGGAAGTCCTGTTGGTGGCGATCAAAGCCGACGTCGTTGATGGGCTCTTTCGGACAGCGGAAGCGGCCAATCTGCGGGTGCAGTTGGTGGATGTCTCACCGGCGGCTCTGTGCAACGCCTTTCGCTACAACTACGGCGATCTGGACGGCTGCACCATGCTGCTCGACATTGGCGCGAAGACCAGCAACCTGCTGTTTTTCGAGAAAGGCAAAGTCTATTCGCGCGGCATCAATATCGGCGCCAACTCGATCACGCAGGATTTTGCGGCCGAGTCCAAACTGAAGTTTGCCGAAGCGGAGCGGCTGAAAGTCGAGCAGGGTTTCGTCAGTTTGGGCGGCGCTTACGAAGAGCCGGACAATCCGCAGCAGGCGGCGATTTCAAAAATTGCACGTCAGGTGATGACGCGGCTGCACATTCAGGTCAACCAAACGATCCAGTTCTATCGCGGACAACAGGGCGGCTCAGCGCCACAGCGATTGTTCCTTGCCGGCGGTGCGTCGATCATGCCGTACACGGCGCAGTTTTTCGCCGAAAAGTTGAACCTGCCGGTCGAATACTTCAATCCGTTCCGCAATATTCAGATTGACGCCTCCATCGACCTGGAGGAACTGGCCAAAGTCGCTCATTCGTATGGCGAGGTGGTGGGCCTGGGACTGCGCAACGTGGCCCAGTGCCCGGTGGAAATGAACTTGATGCCCAAGAGTTCGCTCAAACGGCAGCAGTTTAATCAGAAGAAACCTTATTTCATCGCCACCGTTTTCAGCCTGGTTGCCGGGGTCCTGGCGTACGGCTGGTTCTACGCCAAGATCGCGGAGATCAAACGTGAGGCGCTGGAGCGGCTCAATGTAAAAGTCGAGCCGTTGAGACAAAAGCAAACCGAACTTCAGGGCGAGTTGGACAAGCTGACGAAACTCAAGCAGGAGAGCAGCCAGTTGACCGAATGGATGGAGCAGCGGTTCTATTGGGCGGACGTGTTGAGCGAGTTACGTCGCACGTTGATGCAGGCCGAAGCCACGCGGAAACAGGCCATGGGAGTCGAAAACGGCGTTTGGATTGAGAGTTTCACTTCGGCTACTCCGGGTTTGACCGCCTCGCCCACGTCTGAGGAGCCGGAGTCGTCGCCCACGCCTTTTTATTATAATCGGCTGATGATGGAGCGGTACTTTCCCAGTCTCAGAGGAGCCCCTTTGCCGTCAGAAGCCGAAGGCACACCATCGACGACGGCCAAGCCTGCCGCCCCCACTTCAACTAACGAAATCGCGGTCATCAATATGAAATGTCGCGGGTTGAATTTGAAGAAATATGACCCCTCGGCGAATAACAAATTGGCCTACGCCGTCGAGGATGAGCTCCAATCCAGTCCCCTGTTTGACAGGAAGGATACAAAACTCTCCGGGGACATCGAACAGGTAGAGGCGACGAACTCGATAACGTTCAGCTTTGGTGTGACGCTGAAATTGAAGCACCCGATGAAGCTCCCACCATGAGCTGGCTTAAAAAAAATCTGTCCCTGGTGGTTGGGGGGGTGGTTGCCCTTGGCTTGCTTGGATTTGCCATCTTTTTTCTCCTTACCAGCACACGAGCAGCGGACGAGGTTACCGCGCAGTTGAGCGCGAAAACCGCCGAGCTGAAGGACTTGACGACTCACGACCCGTATCCCAATCAGGAGAACATCGAAGCCGCCAGGAAGGAACAGAAGAAACTGGCTGAGTTTCTGCAAGGCAGCAGAAGGTTTTTTGTTCCGGTTTCCAGTTTCACGAACGTGGATAGCGCCGCTTTCAAAGACCTGCTCGAGACGACCATTTCGCATCTGGAGAATGATGCGGAAAAGGCCGGCGTGAACCTGCCCGTCAAATACGACTTCACGTTTGCACCGCAGCGTAAATCGCTGGACTTTGCCGCCGACACCCTGGCGCCGTTGGCCGCACAAGTGGCGGAGATCAAAGGGGTCTGCGAGGTCCTGTTCGATGCCCGGGTTCATGCCTTGACCGCATTGCGGCGTATTCCAGTGGGCAAGGACGACCAGGGAGCGACCGATTATTTGCTGGGCAAGAAAGCGGCAACCAACGCCGTGACTGGCGCGGTGCTGGCGCCTTACGAGATTCAGTTTCAAGGATTCACCGCGGAGCTGGCGGCCGTGTTGGAAGGATTTTACCGTTCACCGAATTGTTTCATTGTTAGAAACCTCGACGTGCAGACCAACATCGTGAACGTCGCCGCCGACAGCTCTCAGACCATTCCCTCGTATCTGCCCTACTATCCACCGACTACGCTGGCTCCCGGTGTTGCTCCCTCTCCTGAGCAGTTGATGCGCCAACGTTATGGTCCCTATGGAGGAATGGGCCCCGGCGGTGGTCGTTATGGGGGAATGGGTCCCGGCAGGGGGTACTATGGCCAGCCGCCACCGGTCGCGCCAACACCGACTTCTGGTGCGTTTGCGCCGGCGGCGCGCAGAGGACCGGAAACGATTCTGGATGAGCGACCGTTCAAGGTAACGATGTACGTCGAGGCGGTCAGGCTGATCGAGCGAGGCAAGGCCATATCCGCAAAATAAAACGGATTCACATGGAGTTTCTGAAGAATAACTACGAAAAGGTGATCCTTAGCCTCGTGTTGCTCGGCCTGGCCGTGGCCGCAGTATTATTATTGACTTCGGTGGACAGTGAGAAGCGGGCACTGGAGGAGATCGAAAGCGGTATTATCGCTGCCAAACCCAAGGAACTCAAACTGGTTGATCTTTCCACCAACGAGGCGGCCCTTCAACGGATGCTAAAACCCGTGAGCCTGCGGCTGGTCGGCGAGCATAACCTGTTCAATCCCGTTCAGTGGAAGAGAATGCCGGATGGCCGCGTGTTCCCGCTCCGCACCGGCCGCGAAATTGGTCCCGGCGCTCTGGCCATCACCCAGCTCACGCCGCTTTACCTCAAAATCGAATACGAGGGTCCCGGCAGTGGTGACGCGCAGCAATATCGGTTCAAAGTCACGCGCGAAGCAGAAAAATCGCTCAGCAAACGCATCCCGACCACGTTTTCTGTCACCACGGTGGGAGGCAAGGCCCCGGTCTTTGTTCTGAAAGACATGAAGCCAAAGGAGAACCCGACCGACTTTGTGCTGGAATTGGTCGACAATAAGGAACAGGTGGTCGTGAGTAAAGACAAGCCGTATGTCAGCGTGGCCGGACATACAGTCGATCTGAGGTACGATCCTGAAAACCTGAAGTTCATCGGAAGACGCCTGGGCGATTCGCTTGTTTTCGCCGGCGACACCAACAAAATCGTTGCCATAACCGAGACAAACGTTACAGTCCAAGCCACATCAACAACCAAACGAACGACGGTGGCATACGCGCCGGCGCCTTAGACGGACGTGGGAAACTAGCATCGTATGCCTGTTTATCTCAAACCGGGAACCATCATGATGAAAGCCGCCAAATACCTCAGTCTTCTTCTCGTGGCGTCGGCCACTTCCTTAAGGGCCCAACCCACGCCCGCAGACACGGCGACCGATGTGGCCGTCCAACGGCAAGCCGCCATTATCATGCTGCGGAAAACTTTGGCCGAGGGAAAAGCCGCGCAGGACAAGATCGATCTCCTGGCCGCCTCCAAGCTTTATGAAGAGGCCTATCGACTCGTTCAGATCGTCGGTGCCGGTGCCGGCATTGACCAGGAAACTCAGGAGACAATTTTCGGTTTGGCTACGGTGCGGCTGGTGTTGGCCAAGCAGGCCCAACGTCGCGCGCGTTTTGAAGAAGCTGATCTCCATGTCAAACGGGTATTGGCGGTGGACCCAAAAAATGAGGCGGCTTTGAAATTCAAGAAGGAAAATGACAAAGCCCTCGAAGCCCTGAAGGGGCGGGTGCCCAGCAAGGAGGTCCAGGCCCTGATTCCCGAGGTGCAGAAACAAAGGATCAGCACGGCTACGCTGGCGCAAGACGGCAAAGTGCTCTACGAAATGGGCCGAATGGAGGAGGCCGAACTCAAACTGAAACAGGCCGCGGCACAGGACCCGGACAATACAATGGCGTTCTATTATCTGACTCTGATCGAGGAAGCCCGCTACGCGCAGGGCGCGCGCGCTCGCGAAATCTCTGTGAAGAACAAAGCGGTCGAGGTCGAGCGGGCCTGGCTTCCGCCGATTCAACGCGAAGCTCTGCCGATGCCCAATCCGTTTGCCACGACCAATCTGGTGTACACCGGCCCCGGACGACAGGCGATACAAAACAAACTGAATCGAATCCTCCTGAACGAAGCGCTTTTCGACGGCGTGGCTTTGCCTCAAGTGTTGACCTACCTCTCCGAAGAATCAACCAAGCGCGACCCGGACAAGGAGGGAATCAACTTCTTGATCAATCCGAACGTTGTGTCCTCGGGTGCGCAAGTCACAATCGATCCGACAACACAGCAGCAGATTACTTTACCGCCGCCCGAGCCGCTCGACATGAGCAGTGTCATCGTGCGGATCAATCCACCTCTCAAAAACGTGAGGCTGGCTGATGTCCTTGAAGCGATCACCAAAGTGGCGGACAAACCCATCCGATACTCCATCGAGGAGTACGCGGTCATCTTTTCCCAGAAACCGCCGGATGCGGCGCAATTGGAGACGCGCACTTTTAAAATCGACCCGAATACGTTCCAGCAGGGTCTCGAGTCGGTCGGCATATTTCCGTTGGGCAGTTTAGTGCAAAGCACGACGGGTGGAGGCGGTGGCGGCGGCGGGGGTCTCGGTGGCGGCGGCGGTGGCGGCCTCGGTGGTGGGCAGGGGGGCGGAGTCTTTGACATCCCGCGCGTTTTTGTCGCCGGCGCCGGCCTGGGTGGCGGTGGCGGGGGTTTCGGTGGTGGCGGCGGGGGCGGGGGAGCTAATCAAGGGGGCCTGGCCAATGTGACCAGGACCAACCTGACGCAGAACATTCAGGACACCGTGCGCCTCTTTTTCGCTGCTGCCGGCATCAATACGCTGCCTCCCAATTCGCTCTTCTTTAATGATCGTACCGGTGTGCTGCTGGTGCGCGCAACCTCACAGGAGTTGGACATCGTGCAGAAGGCGATTGAGACGCTCAACGTCGCGCCCCCTCAAATCACCATCGATGCCCGGTTCGTTGAAGTCAGCCAGATCGATACCAAGGAGCTGGGCTTCGACTGGTTCCTGGGCAACTTTCTGATGGGCAATAGCAAAATGGGCGTTCAGGGTGGGACGGCGCCTTCCTTCCAGGGCGCGCCCTCCAGCGCGAATCCCAATGGCATTTTCCCCGGTCCCGGTCCCGGCATAACTCCAGGGGCGCCTGGGCCGTTCACCATCAGCCAGTCTGGCACGGACAATCTTTTGACCCAGGGATTGCGTAACCTGAACAACGCTCCGGCGGTAGCCACCTTCACGGGGATTTTGACCGACCCGCAGTTTCGGGTCGTGCTTCGCGCATTGGAACAGCGTGAAGGGGCGGATTTGCTCGCGGCGCCCAAGGTGACGACCCTCAGCGGGCGTCAAACACAGATGTCAGCGGTCCAAGTCGCGTCGATTGTAGTGGGCCTCAATACTCAGGCCCAGGGAGGTGGCAGTGCTGTGACTGGAGCTGGCCCGGTGCAAACTGGCAATCCATCAATTACTCAGAATTATCAGGTCTCTTCAGTGCCGCTCGGTCCCACCCTGGACGTTATTCCCTACGTTTCGGCAGACGGTTATTCCATCCAAATGACGATCATTCCGTGGCACACCGAGTTTCTTGGATACGATACGGCCACCGCCGCTCAGTTCATTCCACAAGCGGTCATCGGAACCGGCCAGGCCATAAGCACTCCAATCGTAGGCACTCTTCCATTGCCGATTTTCCGAGCGCGGGGGGTCGTGACCAGTTGCAACGTCTGGGATGGACAAACCGTCGTGTTGGGGGGGTTGCTGACTGAGAACGTGAAAAAGCATAAGGACAGAGTGCCGGTGCTGGGTGACCTGCCTTTCCTGGGCCGGCTGTTCCGAAGCGAATCAAGCCATACGGAGAAGAGGAACCTGATCATTTTCGTCACCCCGCGCATCATCGACCCGGCTGGCAACCCGGTCCACGCCATGGACAGTCTGCCGTATGATCCGAACACCATCCCGCAGCAGAAGCCGATCGTGAAGTAAGGGAAAATATGGATGGTATCTTTCAAGCGATTTGAACGGGCGCGGCAATGTGGTTCGCTTTATGCTATGTTACGCGCGTTGAACCAGCTCTCAGATAAAGACGCCGCGAGAACGTACGCGCATCCCCTCGGTGAGTGGCGGCGTCGGTCGTATGTCCGGGTCCTCGCAGTGAGGCGTTGGTCAATGGCGCGCCCGGAGAAGCGAGCGTAAAAGCGAGTGGTTGCCTCGATATGTCAGCGGCACTAAGGCGTTGGTCGAACGGGATATCGGCAGGAAAACGTGGACAAAGAGATACTGGCCTGATAAGAGAGTTATTCAATCTTATGCCATCAGCGTTGCGCGCGTGGAAGACGTTTGTTTTTGGGATCCTGTTTGCTGGAATTGCTCCGGCTATTTTGGCGCAAAACACGTATGCGCCGCAAGGAGGAGAGTATCCCATCGCCGGGTCGCTGCCGGGCGACCAGGTGTTTCCCCAGGTCGCTCTCGGAACGAATGGTGGCTTTTTGGTCTGGCAGGACAACGTTACGGACGGAGACGGTCTCGGAATCAGCGCCAGGCGAATCACCGGCAATTTGTCCGGATTGTTCGGCGTTTTTCGAGTAAACGAACAATCCGCGGGCGATCAGGAAAACGCGCGCGTGGCCGTGCTCAAAGATGGCGGCGCTGCGTTTGTCTGGCAGGGCGGGGTTAGCGGTTTCCAGCACATTTACGCGCGGTTTTTGAAACGGGACGGAACCTTTGCCACGGGAGACCGTCTGGTAAATACGTACACGAACAATCACCAGATTGATCCTGTCGTCGCGGTCCTGGCGGACGGAACGGTTGCAGTCGTGTGGTCCAGTTACGGTCAGGACGGTGACCGGTATGGCGTGTTTGGCCAGCGTTTCTCGGCCGCCGGGGAGAAGATCGGGCCCGAATTTCAACTGAATCAAATCACCTCATTTAACCAGCGTACGCCCTCGATTGCTGCCTTGCCGGACGGCGGGTTTGTGGCCGCTTGGATTTCAGAAAAGTCCCTGGGCGTTGATACAAACGGCGTGGCCAGATATTCGGCCGGCGCTTACGCCCGGTTTTTCGACAGCAGCGGCAACCCCAAGGAAAACGAATTTCTACTCAACCCGGGAACGGAGATCTCTGCCAATCCGGTTGTTTGCGCATCGCCCAACGGCGGCTTCGCAGTCGCTTGGAGTCGGAAGGAAACTGCCGGCGTCGTCACCGCTTTCGTCGTCGGCGACAGTTGGGACATTTCCGCCCGTTTCTTTGATGCCGCCGGAAATCCGGTGGGCGCCGATTTGCGGGTTAACAGCTACACTTACGGCGATCAGTTCGCACCCCGGATCGCGGCGCTCGGTTCAGATTATTTGGTGGTGTGGACGAGTCTTGCGCAGGACGGATCGCGTGAAGGCGTTTACGGCCAGTTCGTCTCCGGAAACGGGCAGAAGCTGGGAGATGAATTTCGCGTGAACACCACGACGGTCAGCCAGCAGATTCATCCGGCGGTTGCGTCGGATGGGGCGAGCAGATTCCTGGTCGTCTGGTCCAGTTTCGTTGGAGGCGGGTCCAGTTTTGATCTGTTCGGACAACGTTACGCGGCGAGTCAATCGCTCCAGACGCTGGCAGCGCCGTTTGTTTATGCGCCGTTCATCGTGGATGGGAACGGGGTTTATCAGCCGCAGTTGCAGGTGTCCTGGCCGATGCTGGACGGTTTTCCGGTGGCGAATTACGAAGTGTACGTGGACGGCGCGGCAACACCCGCCGCCACCATCGGCGCGAACAGTTGGACACTGACCGGTATCGCGGCGAGCAGCACGCACACCTTCCGGATCGATTACCTCACCACCGACGGTCGGCGTTCCGCGCTGTCGCCGTCAGCCGGCGCGACGACCTGGAGCGGCGCGAACTACGGCGGTATTCCGTTTGAGTGGATGACCACGTATTTTGGCCCCAACGTGCTGGACTGGCCCAGCCCGACCGACGATGCCGACGGCGATGGCGCGAGCAACCTGCAGGAATTCCTGGCGGGCACCGTTCCGACGGACCCAAGCAGCGTAATGCGCGTTCAGATCGTTTCGACCGCTCAAAGCACGACGCTCAATTGGAACAGCCAGCCCGGATTCATCTATCAGGTCCAGGTGTCGGAGAGTCTTGCGTCCTGGACGAACTTTGGATCACCACGGTTTGCTGCGGGAACGAACGATTGGATTCCGGTGAACGGAACCGGCAGTGCGGCGTACTATCGGGTGCTTCGCCTCCGCTAAAGCATTTTTGTTATGTCAAACTTATCAACCAGGCTTTCAATCGTGTTGCTGTTGGGTGGCTTGATGTGGCAGTCGCACGCGTTCTCACTGGTCGGCCCGTACGCGATTGCGGGCGGCGACGTGTGGCAGGTGCAGCGAATCGGATATAATTTGGGCGGTGACATCGGCGGGCCGATGAATGTTGCCGCCGGGGAAGAGTACCGCTGGAACACGCCGAATCTTTTCTACGCATACGACGCGCCGTTCCTGGACTTCTTTGGCACTCGTGGCAGGGAAGAGATTGAGAAGGCGGTCAAGATAATTAACGACTTGCCGCCGGCTTCCCTCTTGAATGTGGATGATTACCCCATGACCGGCGAAAGAATAAACTTTCGTGCCGCAGCCTTGGGTTTGTTCGATTTAAGGTCAACGGCGCTCAGTTTGACGCTCGAAGAGATGGGTCTCGCCTCGCCGGAGCGCTGGGTCTATTGCCTGCGTAACCGCGGTGTGCCTCCTTCGCCATTGACCCCCCCTCCGGCCTTTTTCAACGTCATCCGGCGAAACTTCGATCCGGTGACCGCCGCCGAAAGCCCCTATATCAACGGCCGGCTATGGACCTATATTGCCATACTCGACGGTACGACCATTTCTATCACCATAAACCAGCCAGTGGACCCATTGGATTTCGGGCGATTCGATCCCGTCTCTGCACTCCGGGACGCTTTCTCTGGTTTTTCTGTCGGCAGTTATTTCACCGGCCTCACGCGGGATGACGTGGGCGCGATCAAATATACGTACCGCGTTGACAACAAAAATTTCGAAGCTGCGGTTCCTGGAAGCACAAACGCGGGATTCTCCGCAATCATTGGCGGCGGCGGTGGCGGCAGTCCGTGGGCCATACCCCCCGGCACCAACAACGTAACCACAAACGTGGTGGGCGGTGTCAGCGCCACCGGCTTGATCGACCCCGCATTGCGCTTCGGCGTGGACAAAATCAATTTAATTCGAGGTGATTACGATTCGATTCTGGGTGAATTCTTTACGCCGATCACCAACGTTTACGACGAAAAAATCGAAGTCGGCGGCGTTCCGCAAACACAGAGAGTCTTGCGCATTGTCACGACGCCCGACCTCATTTTCAGCGCGCGGGATTTGCAGGGCGTTCCCGACGTGAGCCCTAACCTTCCAGGTGTCACAATCGCGGAGCGGGCGAACACAGCGAACTGGCAGAACGATCGGTCACTGAGCGGCGGGACGATCTTGAATGCCGGCCCCGGAACGATCCGCCCCCCTGTGTTCATCGCCTTCAACAACATCGGCTTCATCACGTTTGAGGGCCCAATCCCTGGTCCGGTTTTCGGCCTTAACAACCTGCCTTATTTTCTGTTTGGCGCGTTTGATGGCTCGACCAACGAACCGGTGATATTCTCTCAAGGCGGAAGCATAACGATTCAACAGTTGGAACAGCTCGCCTTGGGAAGGTGATGAATGGCAGCGGATGAAAGCTTAAAGGCTATGAGACGTTTACTCCTGACAGTTGCGTGTGTCGTCCTGGAGATAGTTCCCAGCCGCGCCGCTGTTGCCATCTATCATAACATTGGCACTGTGAACTGCGACAGCGCTCCGCAGATTGACGCGCAGGTTTTTGTTAACGACGGCAGTTTCTGCGCGCTGCCATTTACGGGCTCCCTGTTTGGAGCAAATCCAGGCATTCCTTACACGACGCAAAACACACTCTGGTTTACAAATAATGGCTTGCTGCAATCCGGGCCGGGGTTTTGGCTCGATTACGTCACTCCAGATGGCATTCATCATCCGGCGGCGGCCATCGTGAACAATGCTGGAGGCGCGAGCGGTCCGGCCAATATTTTCGGATCAGAGTTCCTCTTTCTTTCGGCGACTAATCTGATCAACAAGGGGCTTTTGGAAATCGGCGGCTCCGGTCTGATGCAACTGAGCGGTAACCGGCTCGATCTGGCTCACGGAGGGATTCTGGTGGACCCGGTCAGCGGCGGTGGCGCCTGCGCGCCAGAATTCATCTACTTCGCGCCTCCGTGGTGGACACCCACCAACTTCTTCCCATTATCGGGCCTCGTTTTCGATGAATACTGGGGCGAAGGCGCGGTCACCAACCTGGCTTCGGATCAAATCGTCCAGCAGCGAGGCGCGAGTCTGGTCGTGCAGTCGCCCGGCCACGCCGTGACGAATCGGTTCGGCGGGGGCGCCAGGGTTGTCGGGCCGATCGCCAGTCCGTCGGTGTTCGTGCGCACGAACGCTCTTTCGCCCACGAACTTGATTGTGCAGGCGGTTTTTGTGGGAAGCTCGTTACTGGGCCTGGACACGAACATCCAGACCCAGGTCAAGTGGATCAACAACGAGTTTCCAGAAAACGTTCCGGCGAACAACGGATTCCGGACCGCCGTCGTCGAGTTGAAGTCGGTGTTCAAAAACACGGTGACCGGCCAGCCGATCACTTACGGGCTCTATATTTTAGATCAACTGCCGACCTCGACGAATCTGACCAGCATCACCAACCTGGACACCGGCACGCAGCGCCCGATGGCCTATTACGTGGACATCTATCCGCCTTGCACCTTCCTGACCGCGGCCGTTTCGACCAACGCGCCATTCACGCCATCGCTGATCTACAATCAGAGCTTTTCGAACCGCGTGGTATCGGCGAACTACGCCGGCTACGAGGCGTTTCTCAACACCGTCGCTCCCGGCGGCATATTGCCCACCAACACGCCCGGGCGCATCGATATCACCGCCAGCAATCTCGACCTCACCCGCACGCGAATTCGCGGAGAAAGCATCGTGACGATCAAGACACCCAACCTGGAGGGCAGCTCCGGGCTGCTCGTGGACGCGCCCACCGTCAACTACAACATTGGCTCGACCAACGGACTGTTGTCGGTTTCGGGCAACGATTTGGCGATTCCTCAAATTCAGCGCTTCGGCGGGTTGGTTACCATGTGGAGCGGATTCTGGACCAATCAGTCGGGCATGGTGGTGACCAACATCGGTCCTGATCCGAACGATCCCTCGATGACAGTGACCAACCTGGCGACGAACGTCGTGGAGGCCGCCGTCCACGTGCTCATCGTGGACGCGGGCGGAATCACCACGACGGCGCAGGTGTTGTTGAACGACTTTTCCGTGAACAGCACGAACTCGGTGCTGAATGATACGATCGAAGTAGGCGGCGCCTTCTCAGCCCTGGGCGGCGGCCTGACGGTCAACGGTTCGCTGACCTTGGACACGTCCAATTGGGGTTCAACGAATGTCAATCTGAAGTCGCTCACCAACAACGGGACGATCACTGTTCCGGATGTGATGGAGTTGGGTAACTCGGCTCGACCGTATGCTGCGGTGGTCAATAACACCGGCGGAGCGATTTCGTCCTTCGCGATCACGATCAATTCGGATTACTTCCAGGATTCCGGCGCGTTGACGGCCGGCGGTTTTCTCGACCTCAACACGCGCTCGGGCAAACTGGAGGGCGGCACGCTGACGGCGGGCAATAACCTCTCGATTTCCGCGCAAGACCTCAAGCTGCTCGGTTATCGGCAGTCCAGCGCTTCGTTCTACCTCGCGGTTACGAATTCGCTGTACGACCCCGGTGCCGGAGCGGACAACAAACTGACGTGCAACAATGGGTTCAATCTGCTGATCAAACCGAAGTCCGGCGATTTGCTGGGCACGACTTTGCAAGCCCAGGCCGGTCAATTTCAGGAGATGAACAATGTGTGGGCGGCGGAAGACCGCGGCGTCTCATCGGCGGGCTACAGCAACAATGTCGCCCTTGGCCGGTTGGCGGTCATCGCTGCGGACTCCAGTTTCGTGACGTTTTCCGGCGTCGGCTCCAACAACGCCATCTACGCAGACTTCCTCGAACTCGCGGGCGCGGCGCAGACGGATATGCAGTCCGTGCTCGCGATCGACACCAACCTGGTCATTTACTTCGCGGACGCGAACGTGCCGGTGGACACGATCGACGGAAAATTCGCCGATTCGCTCAAGCCCGACGGCCGCTTGCGCTGGGTCCGGGATTTTGCCGGCCCGAACAGTTCGGTGGACGTGCTGCTGGCCAACGGACAGACGAGCCGCATGAACCGCGCTTTGCGGTTCAGCGCAGCGATTGACACGGACGGCGACGGCGTCCCCAACGCTTACGATTGCTACCCCACGGATCCGACAGCCTGGAACTGCTCGGCAGGGGGCAGCGCTACCGGCGCGACAGTGTCGGTTGCCAATGGCGTGGTGTCGCGGGTCGTATCGGTTTCCTGGACTGGTCTTCCGAGCGGCGTCTGGAGTGCGGAGTACACAACCAGCCTTTCCCAACCGAACTGGAAGCCGCTTCCGACTTATACGGACATCACAGTCATCAACGGAGTCTTGGCGGTTCAGGACACGAACGTGTTGAGCAGCGATGCGGAGCGTTACTACCGGCTGCGGTTCGGACCATGAATATTCGGTGAGAGATCCACGCCGGGTGTAGAAGGTTATGAGCGGAAAAATACGATTTAGAAATCATTCGCTGCTTTCCTGGCGCATCGCTGCCGGTCGCCACCTGGGGGGAGGCCCGAAGCCTGGCTTGGCGCGTTTTGCCGGTGTGGGACCGGCGGTTCACTGGATGCTTCTGTTGACCGCGTGGTCGTTGAGTGCCGGAAGGCTTACGGCGCAAACGAATTTCATCACACTGGGCAACTACACGGCTCATCCGACGCGCATTCTGGTGAAATTCAAAGACGGCATGGGGTCCGCCTTGAGCGCCGAAGCAGTCAGGCAAGCCGGATCAAAGATCCACCGACGGTACAACCTTGTGCCTGGCCTGGCGGTGCTGGAAGAGGCCGCCACGGTTGCCCAGGCTGCGGTGTCGGGCACCGACGAATCGGCGCGGCGCGTGAAGTTATTGAATCGCATCGACGTGTTGAAGAAGTCCGGTCTGTTCGAGTACGTCGAGCCGGACTACATCGTCCATACCCTGTTGACTCCGACGGACTCGGCGTTCACCAACGGCACGTTGTGGGCCTTGAACAATCGCGGCCAGAACGGAGGCACGGCAGGGGCGGACATCGGGGTGACAAACGCCTGGAACTTCACCACCGGGTCAACCAACGTGATCGTGGCGGTTGTTGATACCGGCATTCGTTATACCCATCAGGAACTGACGAACCAAATGTGGCGCAATCCCGATGAAGTGCCCGGCAACGGTGTTGATGACGACGGCGACGGCTTTGTGGACGATGTATTCGGGATCAACGCGATCACCGGGACGGGCGATCCGTTCGACGACAATAACCACGGCACCCATGTCTCCGGCACCATCGGCGCGGCCGCCAACGATGGCCATCCGCACGTCGGTGTCACGTGGCACGTTCGATTGATGGGTTGCAAGTTTCTGAGCGCGCAAGGTTTCGGTGCCCTCAGCGACGCGATTACTTGCATTGACTACGCCGTCAACAAAGGAGCGAAGATAATGAACAACAGTTGGGGCGGAGGTCCGTTCACTCAGTCTTTGTTCGACGCCATCAATCGCGCGCGACAGAAGGGCGTGTTGTTTGTTGTGGCGGCCCAAAACAGTGGACTCAACAACGACCTCTTTGCCGCTTATCCCGCCAATTATCAACTCGACAACATCATTGCCGTGGCCGCGATTGATCGGAACGACCAGCTTGCCG
Source organism: Verrucomicrobiota bacterium (assembly GCA_003218515.1). Classification (GTDB taxonomy): domain Bacteria; phylum Verrucomicrobiota; class Verrucomicrobiia; order Limisphaerales; family AV2; genus AV2. The sequence continues at coordinate 26,699 of QHNT01000151.1, forward strand.
ATTTTTCCAACTTCGGTCAGGCGACCGTGCATCTCGGCGCCCCTGGCGTGGATATTTTTTCCTCCACCGCCGGCTCCGACTCGGATTACCAGCTCTTCGATGGAACCAGCATGGCGACGCCGCACGTCGTCGGAGTAGCGGCTTTGATTCTGAGCCAGTATCCAGGCGCGGACCTGGACGAGTTGCGGGGGCGCATTCTTGGGGGAGTCGTGCCGATACCTGCATTGAGAGGCAAGACGATTACGGGGGGCCGTCTGAATGCGTACAACTCGATCGCTCTCTCCGGAACGGGCATCTTGCAATTGAGCGTGGACCCGCCATCCGGCGCGGCAATCCTGAGTTCGTCCACCCAGCCGATTTTCGCGAAAGTCAAGGACCTCTTCAGCGTTACGAATGCAACTGTCAGTGCGGCGATTACGGGGAGCACCAATCTGACGTTCGCCAATAACGGTCAGCCCCCCGATGTGCTGGCAGGCGACGCCATTTACAGCGCATCATTGCGGGTACCCGCCTCTCCGGGACTTTTGACCGTGACCGTGGTCGCGGCGGCGACGAACAAAATCGGGGCCACGAACGTTGTCACTTATACGATCGTGCCGCCACCCTCGAATGACAATTTCGTCAATGCCACCAAGGTGCCGGCTGAAGGGGGGTTCATCCTGTCGAACAACCGATTTGCCACGATTGAGACTAATGAACCCTTTCACGGCCGATTGACGGCCGTCGCGGCCTCGCTGTGGTGGGCGTGGTCGCCGACAGGCAATACCAATGTGCTCGTTGACGCCACGGGGAGTGCCATTGACGCGGTCGTCGCGGTCTATAGCGGCAACGATTTGACCCGCCTCCAGCCGGTGGCCGCTGCCGTTGGCAGCGTCGCGCAGAAGAAAACCGCTCATCTGAGCTTTAACGCGCAGGCGGGAGTGGCCTACCAGATCGCGGTTGCGAGCGCCGATACCAATTCGCTGGGCTCGATTCGATTGCGGATTGCGCCGGGGGGGCGGCTGGACGTGAATCCGCCAAGCATTTTCATCGCCAGTCCTTCCAGCGGCGTCTCGGTGAACAACAAAGTGATTTCCATCAGCGGAACGGCCTTCGATTCCGCGCCTGATATTTCGGGGGTGACTGAAGTTCTGGTGAAGGTCAACAACGGGATCGCAAGCCCGGCAGCCGGCACCACGAACTGGGTTGCGCCGGTTTTGCTCCAGCCGGGCGCAAACGTCATACAAGCGGTGGCCGTTGACGCCGCGGGGCACTCCTCGGCTGCGGCCTCGGTGCAAGTCAGTTACCTGCCGCCAACCGCACCCAACGATCTGTTTATCAACGCGACTCCGCTGATCGGAACCTCCGGCACCAATTCGGTCAACAGCGGCCTGGCAACGAAAGAACCCGGCGAACCTGCGCTGATCGCCGGCAATCTCGGCGGGAAATCAGTATGGTGGACGTTCGCTCCGCCCGCCGATGGCGTGCTAACCCTGAGGACCACTAATTCGACATTCGATACGATAATGGCGCTCTATACTACGAACAATGCCCCCTCGAATGCGAGCATCAGTAATCTGGTTGAGGTGGCCAGCAACGACGACGCTTACGGTGGCGTCGCCTTCAGCAAAATCAGCCAGGCGGTGAGCGCGAATCGCACTTATTGGATCGCGGTGGACGGCTATAACGGCGCCTCCGGTTTGGTCAATCTGACTTACGACTTTGCGGCCTCAAACATCTTTCATCTGACAATCAATGCGATTCAAAACGGCGTAGTCAGCCCTGGCTCCGGTGATTACGCCACCGACTCAACCGTCGTGTTCACGGCCGTTCCCGCCCAAAACTACGAGTTTGCGGACTGGGAGGGAGACGTGACCTCGACCGCGAATCCGCTCTCTGTCGTTGTAAACCGGAACATGTCCTTGACGGCGCGTTTCCGCGCGCGCCAGTTCACCGACGACTTCGAGTCGGGCGGTTTGACCGCTTTGTCCTGGACCACCAGCGGAGACAAGCCGTGGCTGGTGCAGAGCAACGAGGTCTCCTTCGGCCAGTTCGCCGCGCGTTCCGGCGCGATCGGCGACAACCAGAACAGCATCCTCGTTTTGAAAAGTCTCACTGCGGCAGGCGTCGCACAGTTTGATTACAAGGTCAGTTCGGAGGCCAACTTCGATAAGCTCGAATTCTTTTTGAATGGAAACCGGCTGCAGGGCTGGTCCGGTGAAGTCGGCTGGGCGAATTATCAGTTCACGGTTCCCGCCGGAACCAACACGTTCGAATGGCAGTACAGCAAGGACGCGTTTCAAAGCTTCGGCTTGGACGCCGCGTTCATTGACAATCTCAACCTGCCTCTGGTCGCGCCGTCCCTCCGGTTGTTGAACCCAACTGCGGACGGTTTTCAGGTGGAATTTCAGGGGCCGGGCATGCAGTCCGTTCGCATCGAGGCATCGGCGGACCTGATCACCTGGCAGACGCTCTCCACTACCAACCTGGCTAATGGCGCACTCATTCAATTTACCGACCCGCAGGCGCCCAATTCTCTCTTCCGCTTCTACCGTGCCGTCTCACCCTGAGCTGGGTCTCTAATCTCGGCAATCATGAGGGCTAATTCATCTCCGGCGTCAACCTCAACGTGTTCAATCACAACGGCCGATTCCGTGAAGCTTCGGCTTCTTGAGCAGTGAATCCTCTTTCTGCTACGAGACTCCCCCAGCGCAGGTGTGCGCTCGGACGCACATTTCCTTCTCCCGGTATTTCTGCCATCATTACCCGGTTCACTTCACGCCGCGTGAGAAGCACGCATACTGCGTGAAAATCACGCATCGCCGAACGGGGGAAGATGGATTTTGTTAGTCCGGCTCAAGTGGCACTGGCTTTGCTTTTACAGGCTGGTCCCTTGGTCCAACGGCATAGAGTTTGGGGCCGTTTATGATCGTGCGCCGATGCTGAATTCTGCCGAGGTCGAGGGTGTATTCTGATTAAATAGTTTCTATCCGTAAAGCGAGGCCGTCGATGATAATCAAATTGCGCGTAATCCTGACAGGTTCGGTGTGTTTTCTTTGCGCCTGGCCAGCGCTGGGTCAATCGCCCCCACCGGCGCTGCAGGTCAGCGTGTCGCCGCGGGATGGCAGCATTCTTGTCACCGAGACGACCAATTCGGTCTTCGTGAAGGTAAGTAACTTCGCCGCATTCACGAACATCACCGTCACCGGCTCGTTCCTCGCTCGGCAAAATATTCCTTTCCTCGATGATGGCCAATCGCCGGACCTGACGGCGAATGATGGGACCTTCAGCGCGGATTTAATCATGCCCAAGGTACCGGTTGGAACGGCGTCGAACGTTACTTTGCGAGTAGTCGTGTCGGGTGAAGTGCCGCCGCCGGACCCACTGCCGGACCCGCCTCCGCCACCCCAAATTGTGGCCGCGACCAACACGGTCAGATACGTGGTCGTGCCTCGGCCGGCCAACGACAACTTTACCAACGCATTCAAAATCCCGGGAGAAGGCGCCGTCATCACCGCGACGAACAACTACGCTTCCATCGAGCCGGGCGAGCCGATGCACGCCCAGGTTCCCACTGTGGCGGCCTCGGTTTGGTGGACCTGGTCCCCTTCTTTCAACACCAATGTGTTGATTGATCTGGCGGCCAGTTCCTTCGACCCGGTTCTGGCAGTTTATACAGGGGGCACCATCGCGAATTTGCAACCGGTCGCCGCTTCGACCAACGACATCGTGAACAATCTGAAGGCAAACGTGAATTTCAACGCCAAGGCGGGCGTGACCTATCGCATCGCGATCGCAGGATACGACACCAATGGGATCGGGGACATCCGCTTGCGGGTCGCGCCGGGGCGATTGCCGGACACCCATGGTCCGGTGGCAACCATCATCAATCCGGCCAGCGAGTCGCTGTTTACGACCAATGTGGTCCTCTTTACCGGGACGGCCAAGGATCCGCTGCTCGACGATACCGGCGTCAGTCAGGTATTCCTCCAGGTCAACGCCGACCCGCCGACGGCCGCCACTGGCACGATAAATTGGTCGGGTCAGCTTACACTGCCGCCGGGCACCAACGTTGTGCGAGCCTTTGCGCAGGACATCGCGGGCAATATCGGTCCCGCTGACACGATCGTAGTGCGGTTCATCAACCCGACGAACGACAATTTCAGCGACGCGATTGAACTGACTGGTCTGGCGGGCACGATCGTCGCGGTCAACGAACGGGCGACGCTCGAACCCGGCGAACCGTTGCACGCCGGCAACGAGGGCGGCCATTCGATCTGGTACAAATTCCGCCCTCCAGTGAACGGAACCCTTTTCCTCAGCACGACGAATTCTGATTTCGACACGCTGCTGGACGTTTACGTCGGCGGCAGCCTGACCAATCTCGTTCCGGTGGCGAGCAACGATGACGCCTTCACCAACAGCGACTTCAGTCAATTGACGACCGCCGTCGCGCCCAATCAGCTTTACTACATCGCGGTGGACGGCTATGGCGGGACGTACGGGAACATTCAATTGCAGTACGCCTTCACGACCACTGAGCGCTACTTCAGTTTGAACGTCGCGCCTCCGCCGTTGGGCGGGAGCGTCACGCCGCCAGCGGGACTTTATCTGGCGGACTCCACGCTTTATCTCACTTGGCATGGACGAGCAGCGGCAACAGTCCGTGGCGTGTGCAGCCGAGCGTCGTTTCGAGCGGACGTTTCGCCGCGCAGTCCGGTCCCGTTGGCGACGGTCAGCAAAGTTCATTGGTACTGGTCACGAATCTTCTGTCCGGCACAGGTTCGTTCGATTTCCGGGTCAGCTCCGAAGCGGGGTGGGACGTTTTGGAATTCCGCCTGAACGGCGTTCCTCTGGGGAGATGGTCGGGCGAAGTCGGCTGGGTCACCTTCCTGTTTCACGTGCCGCAAGGTCTCAACACACTGGAGTGGCGCTACGCTAAAGACGCCAACTTCAGCGCCGCTGTCGATGCCGGATTCATCGACAATGTTTATCTGCCGCTGCCGGACAGTTCCATTGCCGCCCGACTTTCCATTCTGCCTCTGCCCGATGGAGAGAAGCGCGTCCAGGTTCAGGGTTTGTCCGGCCGCCGATATGTCATCCAGGGTTCCACCAACCTGGCTGGTTGGGTCTCCATCGCGACGAATGTATCCGACAGCGGCACGATCCAGTGGACGGACCCTCAAGGGGCGAACTACCCGATTCGTTTTTACCGCGCTATCGCGCCTTAGACCAATTGCCAAAAAGAGATTTCCGAAAAGGTGGGCGACGACCTGCGGGTCGTCGCGGCAAACCGGCAGGTTTGCCCCACCATTTCGGAAATTACTTTTGGCAACCTGTATAGACCAATTGCCAAAAAGAGATTTCCGAAATGAAGCCGATTGCCGAAGTCCAACGGCTCCCCTCACCCTTACGGATCCAGTCCTAATCCTTGGCTTGACGCCATGGCTATGGCCGGTCGTTTCTAGTGTGCGTGAAAACTTTCGGTCTCACCGGCGGCATCGGCATGGGGAAATCAACTGCAGCCGATTTGCTGTGCCGGCGCGGCTTTCCGGTCGTTGATTCGGATGTCATCGCCCGCGAGATCGTTGAGCCAGGCCAACCCGCGCTTGCTGAAATTCGGCAACTGTTCGGCCGGGAGCTCCTCGGTGACGATGGCCGGTTGCGTCGCGACGAACTGGCCAGGCGCGTTTTCGCCGACGCCAGCGCCCGTCGCAAACTGGAAGAAATCCTTCATCCACGCATCCGCGCCGTCTGGCGGAGCCAACTGCAATCCTGGCGCGCCGAAGGCCGTTCAGCGGCAATTGCCCTGATTCCGTTGCTCTTCGAGACCGATGCGGCGCGTCATTGCGAAGCGACCATCTGCGCGGCGTGTTCCGCGAAGACACAACGCCAGCGCTTGCGCCAGCGCGGCTGGAACGATGAACAGATCGACCAGCGCATCGCCGCACAGTTGCCAATTGAAAAGAAGATGCTGCTCGCGGATTACGTTGTCTGGACCGAAGGCCCGCTGGACGTGCTCGAAGCGCAACTGGCTCGCATCATCCCATGAACCGACTTTTCCGTTGGTGCACCTGCAACCTTTTGTTGCATATGCAACAAAAGTTCGTACGCCGCCCGGGTCATTGCTTTGAGTAAGTTGAGCATGCCGTGCCACCTCGCGGGTGCAGGATCAAATCCCGCTGCGCGGCCGCCCACTGCTGCAAATGACGTCGATACGCTTTGACTCGTTCGGGATGCCGCGCGGCCACGTCCTTCGTCTCCTCTGCGTCGCCGGTCAGGTCGAACAGCTTGGATCGTCCGGAGTCCAATTCGCAAATATACTTCCAGCGACCATCGCGCAGCCCCAGAAGCCCTCGTGAGTAATCAGTGTAGAACAAAGCCATCTGTTGCTGCGGTTCGAGCAGTGAACTTCCCTGGCAATCATTTGAAATCGGCAGGCCGAGCAAATCCAGAATAGTCGGCTCCGTGTCAATCAAGCTGGCGACCCGGCCCGCGCGAATCGGCTCGCCGAGGGAACCTGGCTCGACGATGAAGTAGGGCACGCGGATGTTCTCCTCGTAAACGAACAGTGTATGACCATAGTCGCCTTCGTGTTGGCCAAACGCCTCGCCATGGTCGCCAAAAATGACGAACAACGTTTTCTCAAACAATCCGCGCGCTTTTAATCCTTCAAGGAATTCTCTCAATACCGCGTCGCTGTAATGTAGCGCGTTGCGATAGCGGCCGATCTCCTCATTGGCCGGAAATGGGCCAGGTTCCGGGCTGCTGTAGGGATGATGGCCGGATACGGGCAGGTAAGTGATGAAAAATCTTTCTCCGCGCGGCAGCGAATCAATCCAGTTCAGCATGCGGCGCACAGTGGTTTGGTCATCGACGCCGAAGCTCGACTCGTGATTGCCGCCAATGTCGCCGGCGTCTTCCAACATTTGGAAGCCACGGTGTTGCACGACTTCTTCCATGCCGAGATATATAAACCGGCCCGAATGGAACAGCGCCGTGCGATAGCCCTCCGAGACCAGTCGCGCAGCGATCGAAGGAGTGACGACCTTCGCGCAGACCTCCACTTCGGTGTCGAACGCGGGGTAGCGCGAGCACAGCACGGACAAAAGCCCTTTGACGCTTTCCGGGTAAACCGCGTAAGCGTTTTCGAATAAAACCGATTGGCGGGCCAGCGCCGTGAGGTTCGGCATCGGGTCTTCCGTTGCGCCGTAGGGCTTCAGATACATCGCGCCGGTCGATTCCAGGAGAATTAAAACAACGTTTCGGCCTTTGGCCGTGCCTTTCAAGACCGACAGAGCTTCCTTTTCATCCAGCCGCGAGACAGTGGATCGACAAACTCCGTCGCGGGCAGGGCCCGAAGACGGCGGAGG